>NZ_JCALDF010000030.1:0-61000 GCF_059812725.1 Mycobacterium sp. NGS41 | reverse complement strand
AGTATATTGGAACGGAACCGAATCGTATCGTCAGGATCGGAGGTCGCGCCGTGGCGGCAGCGAGCACACCGCAGCCGCGCCGAAGCCCGGGGCGTCTCGATCGGTCCCTGGACACTGCCATCCTCGATGCGGCGCTGAAAGGTGTGGCCGAAGTCGGTTACGACCGGTTGAGCATGGACGACCTCGCATCCCGCGCCGGCGTCGGCAAGGCCGCGATCTATCGTCGCTGGCCGTCAAAAGCCGTCGTAGTGGCCGATGCGATCGCCCACTGGCGGCGACGGCTGGGACCTCTCGAGCCGCCCAACACCGGCAGTCTTCGCGGCGACATAGAGGCGGTGGTGGCCGCGGTTCCCGACATCGATGACGCTGCTTACGGCACAATTCAGGTCATCGTCGGAGTGGCGACGGCCGCGATGCACAATCCCGTCCTGGCGGCTGCCCTGGAAGACCTCGTGCTGGCCAGGCCGCGCCATGTGGTTCGAGTCATTCTGGACCAGGCGGTGGCTCGCGGGGAGATACCCGCCGGTCGCGATCTGAGCCTGATCCCCGACGTGGCCCTTGGCCTCAACGTGTTGCGCGTGATGACCGGTCGACCGGTAGACCGGGTCTTTGTCCGACGAGTGCTCGAAGACGTGATTCTGCCGCTTGCCGGCGCGTCGGCCCCGTAGCAGTTTGCGCGTTGCTCGCGAGCGTGCCAGCATGGACCTAAAGCGGAACTGAGTAGTTCCGTTTAGAAGGGATAACAATGAGCCATGTCCCTGTCTTGATCGTCGGTGCTGGCGCCGGCGGCCTGGCCACGTCGGCCTTGCTCGCCAAGCATGGCATTCACTCGCTGCTGGTGGAGAAGCGCCGCGAGGTGTTCATCTACCCGAAAGCGCGCAACCTGAGCTTCCGCAGCCTGGAGATCCTGCGCGGCCTGGGCCTCGCCGACGAGGTCCACGCGGTCGCCGACGGAGTTTCGGACATGCTCGGCAAGCCGACGCTGAACAGCACCGAACAGAAGCAGGCGCTGGACGTCGACGCTATATTCGCGCCCTTCAACGGACTGAGTCCCGAGCCTGCCGGGCAATATTGCCCGCAGAGCGCATTGGAACCGATCCTGCTCGCCTACCTTCGTCGGCACGGAAATCAAGCACGGTACAACACGGAGTTGTGCTCGCTCGAGCAAGACGGCGCTGGGGTCAAAGCCATAGTGCGCGAACGGGATTCGGGATCGACGGAAACGGTGCACGCCGACTACCTGGTGGCCGCCGACGGTGTGCACAGCCCGATTCGCGAGGCACTTGGCGTGACGACCTCCGGCCACGGACCACTGCCCATCTATGTCGTGTTTGTCTACTTCCGGGCGCCGTGGCGGAAGTTCGTTCCCCGGCTCGGCGAGGGCGACGCCGTGCAAGTCAGCAATGCGGATGTGGACGGGATATTTCTGCCGGTGCGTGATGACTTGGGCATGTTCATCACCACGTACCTCCCCCACGATGGGGAGGCCGCCGGCCAGTTCACTGCACAGCGTTGCCGCGAGCTGATCCTCAAAGCAGTCGGTGAGCCGATCGATGTGGAAATCATCGATGTGGCGCCCTGGCAGCCGTACGAGCGGGTCGCCGATCAATTCCAAAGCGGTCGAGTCTTTTTCGTCGGCGACTCGGCCCACACCATGCCCCCCTTCAAGGCCGGCGGCGCCAACACTGCCATCCAGAGCGCGCACAATCTGGTCTGGAAACTGGCCGCCGTCTTGACCGGGACGGCGGATCCCGCCCTATTGGCCACCTACCACACAGAACGACACCCGGTCGGGCGCTTCAATGCACGTCAGTCGCTCACCGGCCCGACGATTCAGATACTCCGCCTGGACGACGACCGACCCAAGCTGCCGGCGGAAGAAGAGAGCTCTATGTTCGCCCTGCTGATCGGCTATCGGTACCGGTCGGCGGCAGTCATCACCGGCGAGACGGACGCGGACGACGTAGCGCTGGTGGACGAGTTGCGTGGACAACCCGGCACCCGGGTGCCGCATGTGTGGGTGCGGCATCGCGGCGAGCGCGTTTCGACGCTCGACCTGCTCGGTCCCGGGTTTAGCGTTCTCACTGGCGACGAGCGATGCCGCGCCGCTGCAACTTCGGTGTCGGCAGGGCTGGACGTTCCGATCACAGTTCATTGCATCGACAGCGACGAGTGGACAGGAGTCACTGGACTCGCGCGCGAAGGTGCGCTACTGGTCCGTCCGGACGATTTTGTCGGCTGGCGGGCCGAGGAGCTGCCCCAGGACGCAGAAGGCCAGCTACACCAAGCGCTTTCGACGATCCTCTGCCGCCGGTGACCGCCGGTGAGCAGACGCAGAATCGCACCCGGAAGGCCTTCCGGGTGCGATTCTGCGTCTGCTCGCGGTACTTGGGCGACTACAGCGGGATGTTCTTGTGGCGGCCGCGGCGTGCCGGAGCCTGCGCCAGCGCTTCGGTGAGCTTGCTGCGGGTGTGCGCCGGGTCGATCTTCTCGTCGACAACACCGATATCGATGGCGCTGTCCACGCCGCCGGCGATCCGCTCGTGCTCGGCGGCCAGCTCGTCGTGCAACGCTTCGCGCTCGTCTTCCGGTGCGGCGGCGAGCTTCTTCTTGTGCAGAATGCCAACCGCCGCCTTGGCGCCCATCACCGCGACCTCGGCGTCGGGCCAGGCGAAGACCTTGGTGGCATTCAAAGACCGCGAGTTCATCGCAATGTAGGCCCCGCCGTAGGTCTTTCGGGTGACCAGCGTGACGCGCGGAACGGTGCACTCGCCGAACGCGTGCAGCAGTTTGGCGCCGCGGCGCACCACGCCGCCCCACTCCTGGTCGACACCCGGCAGGTAGCCCGGAACGTCGACAACCACCACCAGCGGAATGCCGAACGCGTCGCACAGCCGCACGAAACGTGCTGCCTTCTCCGCACTCTCGGAGTTCAAGCAGCCACCCAGCCGCAGCGGGTTGTTGGCCAGCACGCCGACCGTGCGGCCGGACAGCCGACCCAGCCCGACGACCATGGACGGCGCCCAGTTGGCCTGGAATTCGTCGAAAGGCGTTTCCTCGTCGAGGATCGCGGTCACGATGGGGTGCACGTCGTAGGCCCGTCGCGCGGACTCGGGCAGCAGGGCGTGGATGTCGGTGTCCCCGGCCTCGGCCTTGCTGCGGTCGAAATGCCCTTGCTGGCAGAACAACCCGACCAGGCGGCGGCCACGCTCGTAGGCGTCGAGCTCGTCGTCGGCGACGATGTGGCATACACCGGACTTCTTGTGGTGAGTCTCCGGACCGCCCAGCGACGCCATGTCCACGTCCTCGCCGGTGACGCTGCGCACCACGTCCGGGCCGGTGACGAACACCCGGCTCTCCGGCGCCATCACGACGACGTCGGTCAGCGCCGGTCCGTAGGCGGCGCCGCCGGCGGCGAAGCCGACGACTACCGAAACCTGCGGGATGTAACCGGATGCGCGGATCATGGCCTCGAATACCAGGCCCACGGCGTGCAGGGCCCGCACCCCCTCGGCGAGCCGGGCGCCGCCCGAATGCCAGATGCCCACGATCGGGCTCTGCTCTTCGATGGCGGTGTCGTAGGCGTTGACGATGTGCGTGCAGCCCTCGATGCCCATGGCGCCGCCCATCACGGTCCCGTCCGTGCAGAACGCAATGGTGCGCAGGCCGTTCACGGTGCCAGCCGCCGCGAGCACGCCGGAGCGGTCGCGCTCGTGCAGCAGCTGCACGCTGCCGTCGTCGAAGAAATTGCTCAGACGCAACAGCGGATCACGGGGGTCGAGCGACTCGCCAACCGCCTCAGGGGCCATGATTGTCATCGCAGATCTCCTGTTGTCTGGGTGTCGCGTACGGTCTTATCCGATGGTCCTTGGCTTTTTCTAAAGGCACCGTCTAGTAGCGCCCGAGGGCGATCGCCACGTTGTGCCCGCCGAATCCGAACGAGTTGTTGACCGCATACCGGTAGTCACCCGGCCGCGGCTTACCCGCCACCACGTCCAGCTCGATCTCCGGATCGAGGTTCACCAGATTCAGTGTCGGCGGGACCACTTGGTCCCGCAACGCGAGCAGCGTCAGGATCGACTCCACTGCACCGACCGCACCCACCGAGTGGCCGAGAGCAGATTTGGGCGCATACACCACCGGCCGATGGCTGCCCAGGGCGTTGTTGATGGCCTTGCCCTCGGCCAGGTCACCGACCTGCGTGCCGGTGGCGTGTGCGTTGACGTGGTCGATGTCGCCGGGGCTGAGGCCTGCCAGCTGGACCGCCCGCGTGATCGCATGGCCGGCGCGTTCCCCATTGGGGTCCGGCGCCACCATGTGGAAGCCGTCCGAGGTGATGCTGGCGCCCATAACCCGGCCCAGGATGTTGGCGCCGCGAGCCTTTGCGTGCTCCTCGGTCTCGATCACCATCAGCGCGCCCGCCTCGCCGAACACAAAGCCGGTTCGGTCCTTGTCGAACGGGCGACAGGCACCAGGGGGGTCTTCGTTGTTGGTGGACAATACGATCCGCATCGCCGCGAACGCCGCGATCGGCACCGCCTCGATCTTGGTCTCCACACCACCGCAGATCGCGATGTCGGCTTCGCCGAGCACGATGTTCCGCCAGGCCTGCGCGATGCCTTCGGCGCCCGACGCACACGCCGACACCGGGGCGGTGACCCCGGCCTTGGCGTGCCGCTCCAGCCCGACCGCCGCGGCCGCGCCGTTAGGCATGTATTTCTGCACGCCCAACGGGTTGAACGCTTTGGTGCCGCGGGCGCGTAGTTCGTCGTACCCCCAGATGAGCTCCTCGGTGGAGCCCATTCCGGTGCCGATACACACCATCAAGCGGGTGGTGTCGACCTCGGGTGAACCAGCGTTCTCCCACACCCGCCGGCCCAGCACGGTGGACATCCGCTGCAGGTACGAGAGCCGACGCAACTCGATGCGCGTCAGGGTGCTGTCGAATTCCTCCAGCAGATGGCCACCGATACGGACCGGCAGGTCGAACTCCTCGACGAACGAGTCCTCAAGCGTGCGGATCCCACTTTGCCCGTCGAGCAACAGTTTCCACGTGTTCTCGGCGTCGGTTGCCAGCGCGGTCGTCATGGCGATGCCGGTGACGACCACGTCGGGGAAGCCATTCCCCGTACTCAACTGTGGCGATTTGGTCATGGGTCTTGCGACCGTTTCCTTCCATGTAGTCCGGCTACTCCTCGGGCCGGTTGCGGCCCGCGTCGTCGCCGGACGCCGTACCTAGTAACGCCCGAACGCGAGCGCCACATTGTGGCCGCCGAACCCGAACGAGTTGTTGATCGCGTAGCGGTATTCGCCGTAGCGCGGCTCGCCCGCAACAACATCGAGGTTGATCTCGGGATCGGGGGTCTCATAGTTCAAGGTCGGTGGGATGACGCCGTCCCGAAGGGTCAACACCGTGAGTACAGATTCGAGCGCTCCGACCGCGCCGATGGAGTGGCCCAGCGCCGACTTCGGCGCATACACCGCGGCATGCTCGCAACCGGCGACCCGGAGCGCGTTGGCCTCCGCGGCATCACCGATCGGCGTGGCCGTCCCATGGGCGTTGACGTGGTCGATGTCCTTGGGGGACAGGCCCGCCAGCTCCATCGAACGCGTCATGGCCCTACCGGCCCGCAAGCCGTCCGCCGCGGGCGCCACCATGTGGAAGGCGTCCGAGGTGATACCGGCACCCATCAAGCGGGCCAACGGCGTTGCGCCGCGGGCCTTGGCGTGCTCCTCGGTCTCGATGAGCATGAGCGCACCGGCCTCGCCGAACACGAAGCCGTCGCGGTCTTTGTCGAACGGGCGTGAGGCCCGCTCGGGCTCGTCGTTGCGGGTCGACATGGCCCGCATCATCGAGAAGGCCGCGATGGGCAACGCCTCGATGGGCCCTTCGACCCCGCCGCAGACGGCGACGTCCGCGTCGCCCATGACGATCTGACGCCATGCGTGGGCGATCGCCTCCGAGCCCGACGAACAGGCCGACACCGGAGTGATCACCCCGGCTCGCGCCCCTAGTTGCAGCCCGACGGTCGCCGCGGCGCCGTTGGGCATGATCATCTGAACGGCGAGCGGGGACACCTTGCGTGGCCCGCCCTCGTTCATCAGGTCGTAGCTCTCCACGATGCGCTCGGCGCCACCCAGACCGGTGCCCACCACGACGGTGAACCGGTCCGGGTCGACCTCAGGGCTGCCGGCCGACTCCCACAACTGGCCGCTGAGCAGCTTGCTCATCCGCTGGACGTACGACATGCGTCGCATGTCCAGCCGGCCCATGTGGTTGTCGACCGGCTCCTTGAGGTGGCCACCGATCTTGACGGGCAGGTCCCATTTGGTGACGAACTCGTCCTCGAGCACGCGGATGCCGCTCTCGCCGGCCAACAGACCCTTCCACGTGCTTTCGATGTCCGGCGAGATCGACGTCGTCGCTGTGACGGCGGTCACCACAACGCTGGGGTAACCGCCATTAGCAGTGGAAGGCTTGGTCACTTGCTTTCCGCTTCCATCCTTGCCTGGACGTTGGCAACGGTGTCCGGGTGGTCGGTGGCCATCTTGGCGCGCAGCGCCTCGGCGGCCTCGGGGTTCTCTTCCTCGAGCTTCTGGATGTAGGCGACGACGTCACCGACGGTACGCAGACCAGCGAGGTCCTCGTCGGGGATCTTCACGCCGTACTTGTCCTCGGTCTGCACCGCGATCTCGACCATCGACAGCGAGTCGATGTCCAGGTCGTCGACGAACGACTTCTCCGGGGTGATCTCGGACGGCTCGATACCCGTGACCTCTTCGATGATCTCGGCAATACCGGCAATGATTTCTTCCTGAGTTACGGCCACAGCTAGCTTCCCTTCGTAATTGTTGTGCAAATCGAACTGACGTGCGTTGTTGTACTGGTCGAACTGACTTAGAGGTTGGCCAGCTCGTCCAGGTCTGCGGGTGATTTGACGGCACGCGCCGGCACTCCCCGAAGTTCTCGTTTGGCGATACCGGTCAGGGTGCCCGCAGGCGGGAACTCCACGATCGCCGTGACAGTGTTCTCAGTGCGTTCACGCAGATATGCAGTGCACAGGTCCCAGCGCACCGGGCGGGTCAGCTGCGCGACCAGCGTGTCCATCGCCGCGGCCGCGGAGGCCACCGGCTTTCCGTCATGGTTGGACAGCAGCGTTGCGGTGGGCTCGGCGGTCGCGATGCCGGCCGCGGCTGCGGCGAACCCGTCGAGCGCCGGAGCCATGTACCGGGTGTGGAACGCACCGGCGACGCCCAACGCGCGGACCCGGGCCTTGGCCGGCGGGTCTTCGGCAAGCTTCTCCAACGCGGTCAACGCGCCGGCCGCGACGATCTGGCCGGCGGCGTTGCGGTTCGCGGGCACCAGGTCGAGCTGCTCGAGACGGCCCAACACGTCGGCCTCGTCGCCGCCGAGCACCGCGGACATGCCGGTCGGCTCGATGGCGCAGGCCTTTGCCATCTCGGCGCCGCGGGTGGCGGCCAGTGCGACGGCGTCATCGGCGGCCATCACACCGGCGATCGCATAGGCGGCGATCTCGCCGACGGAGTGGCCGGCGATGATCAGGTCCTTGTCGGCGAGCAGGCCCCGGCTGGCCAGCTCACGGTGAGCCAGCAGGGTGGCCGCAACGATCAACGGCTGGGCGACCGCGGTGTCGGTGATCTCCTCCGTCGACGCGGTGGTACCCAGCCGCACGAGGTCCAGGCCGCTGGCCTTCGCCCACGACGCGAGCTGGTCGGCTGCGCCGGGCAGTTCCAGCCACGGCGACAGCATCCCCTCGGTCTGGGAACCCTGTCCGGGTGCAAGCAACGCAATCACGTGTCTAAGAGAACACTGTGGAAACGGTTTTGGCGGGTGTAACAGATTATGAACCTTATCTTAGGTTTTTGTGTACTCCCTACAAAACAGCTCGGTAAGCTACACGTTTGATATCGTGCCGCGATCTGTCATCTGGGTCACTATCGGTCCGACGCGCCGACGAGACCGCCTCTGACCGGCCCGGGAAGCTGAGTCAGGGCGTTGTTCGCAACGCTGGACTGATGCGTTGGGTAGTTGAGTTGGCCCACCGTCGCCGCCACTCGCAGCACATATGCGTCGCGCGGCTGGGTGGGATCGCGGCCGGTGAAATCGGTGATCCGCTTCAGCCGGTATCGCACGGTGTTTGGATGAACGAACAACTTGCGCGCGCAGGCCTCGATCGCTCCACCGCAATCTAAATAAGCGTTAAGGGTCTCGGTGAGCGTTGGTCCGGCGTCTGCCAGCGGGCGCATCACGTCAGTATGCAGCGCCACGATTGCCGACGCATCGCCCATCAGAGCGCGTTCCGGCAGCAGCTCCCTGGCCAGCACGGGCCGCGGCGCACCGCTCCAGCCGGCTACGGCGTTCATGCCGGAAATTGCCTCGCTGGCGCTGTGATACGCCGCGGTCAGCATGGGCGCAGTCGGCCCGATGACCACCGGGCCGTTCGAAAACGCCTCCAACAGGTCGCCCAGGAACTTCTCGGTCGGCGACAGCTGGCCGGACACGATCGCCACCAGCCAGGTGCCGTGCACGTCGGTGAGTGCCGCGCGCCCGTGGCGAGCGGCGATATCGCGAACGTCCTGGCTGGCCTGCTCGCTGTCGAGATCCTCGTTGGAGCCGCCGCGGCCGGGTGCGGGGGTCCCCACCACAACCGTCGCGGGCGAGGTCGTGTCCCAGTTCAGGGCGGCGGCGCGGGACAGCAGCTCGGGGCCGGTGTCGCCGCGCACCACCGCGTCGACCACGCTGGCCTCCATTCGGCTGTCCCAGGTCCCGCGCGCCTCGGCCGCGTCGGCGTAGCCCGTGGCCGCGGTGAACGCCAGATCGCGGCTGTATTTCAGGATGCCCACGGTCAAGGCCGTCAGCTGCTCCTCGGAGCGGGCCAGCAGCGGCACCACCTCTTCGAAGAACTCCATGGTGACGCGCACCATTTCCACGCTGTGGCGCAGCGGGATCCGTCGGGTGAGGTCCTGGGGGACCAGCTCGAAGGCCTGGGCGGTGTAGCTGACGTTGCTATGTGGGTCTTGCATCCACTCGACGAAGTTGACCACGGCCGTCTGAACCACCAGCGCGACGCTGGCGCGCTGGGATGCTTCCAGGTCGGCGAAGAACGGCAACCGGTCCTGCATGGCCGAGACGGCCTCGGTGGCCAGTCGGCCCGAGTATTGCTTCAATCGCCGCAGCAGGGAATCGGGAACGGTGTCCAGGAGTTCGAGCGGCGATGTCGGACGTACGAATTGGTTGTCGCTCACCCCTAAAAGCTACGCCACTTTTCTGGATGTTTCTGCCAACCTCTCCGGGGCGAGCAGACACAGAATCGCCCAAAACGGCACGTTTTTAGGCGATTCTGTGTCTGCTCGGTACCGAAACTTCACGACACACCGGGGTCCGAGGTCTGCGCCGGGGCGGCCAGCACGTCGTCGATCTTGTACTGCCGCGCGGCCGCGACCGGCACCGACGGGTCGATGTCCCCGTCGCGTGCCAGCGCCTCCAGCACCGCGACCACCTGCGATTCGGCGTCGGTATTGAAGTAGCGGCGAGCAGCGGGCCGGGTGTCGGAAAAGCCGAAGCCGTCGGTACCCAGCGTGACGTAGGTGGCGGGCACCCACGGCCGGATCTGCTCGGGAACCGCGCGCATCCAGTCCGACACGGCGACGACCGGCCCGGTGGCCCCGGCCAGCGCTTCGGTCACGTACGGCACACCGGCCGGGCGGTCGGGGTGGCGCAACTTCGCCCTTTCGACGGCGACGCCGTCGCGGTTCAGTTCGCCCCAACTGGTCACCGACCACACGTCTGCGGCGACGTCCCACTCAGCGGCCAACATCTCCGCTGCCTGCAGCGCCGCGGGCATCGACACCCCGGAAGCCAAGAGCTGCGCGGTGCTGGCGCGCCGCTCCGTGGCCGCCCGGTAGCGGTAGATGCCCCGCAGCACGCCTTCGGGGTCGAAGTTCTCCGGCTCGGGCGGCTGCACGTAGGGCTCGTTGTAAATGGTGATGTAGAAGTACACGTTCTCCGGGTTGTCGCCGAACATGCGCGACAGCCCGCTTTCGATGATGTAGGCGATCTCGTAGGCGAACGCCGGGTCGTAGGACACGACCGCCGGATTGGTGGCGGCGATCAGCAGCGAATGACCGTCGGCATGCTGCAGGCCCTCGCCGGTCAGCGTGGTGCGCCCGGCGGTGGCGCCGAGCACGAAGCCGCGAGCCATCTGATCGGCCGCCGCCCAGAACCCGTCGCCGGTGCGCTGGAAGCCGAACATCGAATAGAAGATGTAGATCGGGATCATCGGCTCGTTCTGCGTCGCGTACGACGTGCCGACCGCGGTGAAGCAGGCCACCGAACCGGCTTCGTTGATGCCCTCGTGCAGGATCTGCCCGACTTCGCTTTCCTTGTAAGCCAGCATCAGTTCGGCGTCCACGGCGGTATACAGCTGGCCGTTCCGGTTGTAGATCTTGAGGTTGGGGAACCAGGAATCCATCCCGAAAGTTCGCGCTTCGTCGGGAATGATCGGAACGATCCGCGGGCCGATCTCCTTGTCGCGCAACACTTCTTTGAATGTGCGCACCGTCGCCATGGTGGTGGCGACTTCTTGGTTGCCCGAGCCCTTCTTCAGCGCTTTGTATGTGTCACGGCCGGGCAGCGAAAGCGCCTTGGCCTTGGTCCGGCGCTCGGGGATGAACCCGCCCAGGGTCCGGCGCCGGTCCAGCAGGTAGCGGATCTCGGGGGCGTCCGGGCCGGGGTGGTAGTACGGCGGCAGGTAAGGGTCTTCGTCCAGTTGGGCGTCGCTGATCGGAATGCGCATGGCATCGCGGAAGTACTTGAGGTCGGCCAGCGCAAGCTTTTTCATCTGGTGAGTGGCGTTGCGGCCCTGGAAGTGTGCGCCCAGCGAGTAACCCTTGATGGTCTTGGCCAGAATGACCGTCGGCTGACCCTTGTGGTCGATGGCAGCGCGGTAGGCGGCGTAGACCTTGCGGTAGTCGTGGCCGCCGCGCTTGAGGTTCCAGATCTCGTCGTCGCTCATGTCCGCCACCAGCGCTTTGGTACGCGGATCGCGACCAAAGAAGTGGTCGCGAACATAGGCGCCGTCGTTGGCTTTGTACGTTTGGTAGTCACCATCGGGCGTGACGTTCATCAGGTTGACCAGCGCGCCGTCCTTGTCGGCGTGCAGCAGCGCGTCCCACTCGCGTCCCCACACCACCTTGATGACGTTCCACCCGGCCCCGCGGAAGAAGGACTCCAGTTCCTGGATGATTTTGCCGTTGCCGCGTACCGGGCCGTCGAGACGCTGCAAATTGCAGTTGATGACGAACGTCAGGTTGTCGAGGCCGTCCAGCGCGCCGAGGTGCAGCAGGCCGCGGCTCTCGGGCTCGTCCATCTCGCCGTCGCCCAGAAAGCACCACACGTGCTGGTCGGAGGTGTCCTTGATGCCGCGGTCGTGCAGGTAATGGTTCACCCGGGCTTGATAGATCGCGTTCATCGGGCCAAGCCCCATTGACACCGTGGGAAATTCCCAGAAGTCCGGCATCAACCGCGGGTGCGGATAGGACGGCAGGCCGCCGCCGGGATGGCTGTGTTCCTGGCGGAAGCCGTCAAGTTGATCTGCGGTAAGGCGACCTTCGAGGAAGGCGCGCGCGTAGATCCCCGGAGAGGCGTGGCCCTGGATGAAAATCTGATCTCCGCCGCCGGGATGCGACTTGCCGCGGAAGAAGTGGTTGAAGCCGACTTCGTAGAGTGCGGCGGACGACGCATAGGTGGAGATGTGGCCGCCGACGCCCACGCCGGGCCGTTGCGCGCGATGCACCATGATCGCCGCGTTCCACCTGATCCAGGTCCGGTAGCGACGTTCGACGTCCTCGTCGCCGGGGAACCACGGCTCGAGTTCGGTCGGGATGGTGTTGACGTAGTCGGTCGACGTCAGCGAGGGGAGAGCCACCCGCTGCTCGCCGGCCCGTTCCAGCAGCCGCAACATCAGGTAGCGCGCCCGCGCGGGCCCCGAGCGCTCCAGCAGTTGGTCGAAGGACTCCAGCCACTCCGACGTCTCCTCGGGGTCGATGTCGGGCAGGTAGGACGCGACACCTTCGCGGATCACCCGCACTCGGTCGGGTTCGCTTGTGCTGCTTGGGGTTTTGGCCAGATCGGTGCGCGCGAACTCGGTGGTCAACTTCCGCTCCTGTAGTCGGCGGGGTATCTGCTTGGCGATCTTCCCTCTATCGTGCCGCACCGGTGTGCCGGTCGGGTAGCTACCGCCCGATCGCAGCCGAGGTTGGACATCCAGCGCGAAATCGGTGCGTCCACGACGGTTGCCATGCCGACCCGGTAACGTCAGAAGCCGTGCTCATCGGATGGCGTGCCTACCCTCGCAGGCACCTGGTGGCGTTCCCCAGGCGAGGTGCTCTGGCGTTCGGTTGTGTGGCGGTGGTCCTGATCGCGATCGTTGGCTGTACCAAGGTCACCAATGGCAGTGCCAAGGCCAACGGCAGCCTCGCCCCGGCCTACCGCTCGTCGGTCTCGATGTCGGTGTCGGCCTCCGCGGCGACCTCGAGTATCCGGGAGACCCAGCGGCAACAGTCGCTGACGACCAAAGCTATTCGCAGTGCGTGCGACGGGCTCGCCACCACCAGCAAGGAAGCCATCGACAAGGTGAACGCCTTCGTTGCGGCGTTCAATGCGGGACGCAATACCGGCCCCACCGAAGGCCCGGCGATCGACGCCAGCAACAACAGCGGCAACACCGTGGAGACCAGCATCGCGCCCCCGTTGTCGCAGGAGATGCAGGACGCATTCCGCGAGTACGTCGACGCGGTGCGTGCAGTGGCCAACGCGATCGCCACCCATGTGGGAACGGCGGAGTTCAACAGACGGGTCGACCGGCTCAACGCCACGAAGACCAAGTCATTGAAACTGTGTGTGGCCTCCTGAGGCGGGCATGTTCGACGTGCGCAGCATGTGCGACGATTAAGCCCATCGCACGGTGCGCGCATGGCTAGAGGAGGTCCCACGGTGGTCGCGGCGGATCACGCCCCGAGCTACGCTCGCAAGCTGGGCATCCAACGGGACCAGGTCGTCCAGGAGTGGGGCTGGGACGAAGACACCGACGACGACATCCGGGCAGCGGTCGAAGAAGCGTGCGGCGGTGAGTTGCTCGACGAAGACACCGACGAGGTAATCGACGTCGTGCTGCTGTGGTGGCGCGACGGCGACGGCGACCTGGTGGACACCCTGATGGACGCGATCTCTCCGCTGGCTGAAGACGGCGTGATCTGGGTGCTGACACCCAAGACCGGCAGGACCGGGCACGTGCTGCCCGCCGAGATCGCCGAAGCGGCCCCCACCGCCGGCCTGATGCCGACGTCGTCGGTCAACCTCGGTAACTGGAGCGCCAGCCGGTTGGTACAGCCCAAATCGCGGGCCGGTAAACGCTGATGCTGGCTGTTGGAACGACAGCACCGAACTTCACCCTGCGCGACCAGAACCAGCAACGTGTCAGCCTCAGCGACTACCACGGCGCCAAGAATGTCTTGCTGGTGTTCTTCCCGCTGGCGTTCACCGGCATCTGCCAAGGCGAGCTGGACCAGCTGCGCGATCACCTGCCGGAGTTCGAGAACGACGACAGCGCGGCGCTGGCCATCTCGGTGGGCCCGCCGCCGACCCACAAGATCTGGGCGACCCAAAGTGGCTTCACCTTTCCGGTGTTGTCAGACTTCTGGCCGCACGGGGAGGTCAGCCAGGCCTACGGCGTGTTCAACAACGACGCCGGCTACTCCAACCGCGGGACCTTCGTGGTCGATCGGTCCGGGATCATTCAGTTCGCCGAGGAGAAGCAGCCCGGAGAAGCCCGCGACCAGGGACTGTGGACGGATGCGTTGGCGGCTCTAAAGGCCTGAGCGTTTTGAGTGGTTAGCCTTCTTGCGTGTAGCCTGCCCGGCGGACCTCCCGGGTTTCAAGGGCGCGTAGCTCAGTGGTAGAGCTCTGGTTTTACACACCAGCGGTCGGCGGTTCGATACCGTCCGCGCCCACCAATGTTTTCGAGTTCACGGGTCGGAGCGCCGCTCGGGCGGCCCTGAAATCCAGGAGTGAGCGCCGGCAAGTACGACAGCGTGAACCGCTCGCGCAATCCGGGCGCCGAACGCCGAGCGCGGCCCGCCGTATGTCTCGGCAGTCCCGTCCCTGGGACAGTGCACGATGATCGCGTCCGAGGCGGTTCCGGTGGCCCGTACCCCGGCCTCGTGCAACGCCTGCACCTTCGCCTCTGTTGCGGTGGCCACGGCGTTGACCAGGGCCGCCTGAGACAGCCGCACCGGTACCGCAACCACGATGTTGATCGTCCCCACCCGAGACGCGTCACCGTCGGTAAGCGGCCGGTACTCGACGGTCAGGTAGTCGGCAAACGCGGTCGTTCGGGCGCCGGACGGCAGTTCGCGACGGAAATGCCGGTCGGGCGCGGCCGCCCAGGCCGGGCTGGAGAGCCCGACGGTTGCTGCGGCATGCACGTCGCTATCCGCGGCGAGGTGGTGGCGGGTCACGTCGACCGCCGTGAGCAGCCCGCAGCCGGTGCCGGCGAGCCCGAGCGCGGTGCCAATCTCGGTCAGATGACGGTCTGGGTCGGTCCGGTCGTAATCCAGCGGGACCGTGGCGTTGACCACCCAGTCCCGGACGCCGATGCCCCCGCCGAGCGGGCCGGACGAGATGCACAGCCGAGGCTCGGCGAATTGCCAGAGAAGGACCGGGATCGGGCGAGTTCGTTCCACCCGCGCGGTCAATTTGGGCTCCATCGTCACATCCTCACGTGCCGGGCGGGTTTGCGGGGCAGCTATGGCGCGCCGCCTCCTGCGCCCGGTCGGCGGGGCCGTGTTGGAATCATGGTCATGAGCCAACCACAACCACTCAACATGCCTCTCGAAGAGGCGATGCGGACACAACGCGCCATCCGTCGTCTCAAGAGTGACCCGGTCGACGACGAGCTCGTACTGCATCTCCTTGAACTGGCGATGAAAGCACCCACCGGTTCTAACGCCCAGAACTGGGAATTCATCGTCGTCAAGGACCGCGAAGCCGTTGCGAAGCTCGGCCGCTTGAATCGCACAGCCATGAATACCTTCGGTCCGATCTATAAACGCGCCCTTGGGAAACGCATGGACGACAAGATGCTGCGGATAGAGAAAGCCGTGCGATGGCAGGCGGACCACTTCGACGACATCCCGGTCGTCGTGGTGGCATGCCTCAAGGGTGTCATTGCGCCCCGGCCGACGATAGCTACCAGCAGCGCCTACGGTTCCATCTATCCCGCGGTGCAGAACCTGTTGCTGGCGGCACGCGCGGCGGGGTTGGGCGCGGTATTGATCACCATGCCGTTGTGGAGCACCCTATTGGCCAGGCGCGCCCTGGGCTTGCCGTGGAATGTCACTCCGTGCGCGGTGATTCCGTTAGGCTGGCCGATCGGCAAGTACGGTCCCACGACGCGTCGACCGGTCGGGGAATTCGTTTCGCTCGACCGGTATGGCAACCGAGCGTTTCTGTAGCCCACGCGGGACGTTGCCATAGGTACGGCTAGCAAATCGACGAGGGATGTGTCTTTTGCGGTGCGAACCGCCCCTCCCGACCCCCCGATCGGGGCTACAGTTGCCTGATTGTTGACGACGTGTGGGGGTCCCTGTGCACGTGCTGACCGCCAGAGAACGTGTCGTCGTCACCGCGTTCGCCGAAGCCTTTTTCTCGTCGAGCGACCCCGTCGGCGCCGGCGTCTCGACTGCAGGTGTCGCCTCGTACATCGATACTCTGCTGGCCCGCCTTGCCCTCGCCAAACGGACGCAAATTCGGACCCTATTGCTGCTCATCGAGGTCGGCACCGCCATCCGGCGACGCGGTGTGCTGTTCTCAGCCGCCACTCTCGACGAGCGGGTCGCGCGACTTAGCGCGTTGGAGCGATCCGGCCGTTACCCTGTGCGTGCGCAATTATCCACGCTGCGTAGGATTTTCACGCTCGGTTACCTCGCTGATCCCGAGGTGCAGCAGCGGATCGGCATTCCCGCCGGCATCCCGCACCCACCCGCGCCGGTCCGGCGTTCGGACGACACGCTTCCCGTTGCCCCGCGGGTCCAGCGACTCGAGCGTTATTTCTCAACCGATCACATCCTCACCGGCATCGAGCTGCCGATGTGGTTTCGGATACTCGCGGAAGCCCGGTTTCGGGTGAGCGCCCGCTATTTGCCCCGGGCGGCATGGATCACCGTATGGAGCGTCGCCTCCACCGCGGTCGGATCGATAGAGCGCGCCCGCTACGACCGGCCTATCGCCGCGAGCGTGGTGGACCCGCCGCCGATCATCATCTTGGGTCACTGGCGAACGGGGACCACCCATCTGCACAACTTGTTGGGCCGCGACCCAGCGAACACGCATACGACGATGTATCAAGTCGTTTTCCCCACCACGTTCATGTCGACCAGCGGCACATTCTTTCCCAAACTCACCGCCCGCTTCCTGTCGGAGACACGCGGTTTCGACAACATGGCGCAGGGCTGGGATGAGGAGGGCGAGGACGAGATCGCGCTGGCCAAGTTGACTGGGCTGTCACCGTTCCTGTCGGTCATGATGCCCGACCGCGCACCGAGGTTCGAGCGATACATCGACTTCCTCGAAGCGCGTGAGGAAGAGCGCGACGAGTGGAAGGCGGCGCTGCGCTGGTTCGTCGCCAAGGTCCGGATGCACTCCGGAGGCCGGCGGCCCGTCGTCAAGAGCTGCTTGCACACCGCGCGGATCAGAATGTTGCTCGACGTGTTCCCCGACGCGAAATTCGTTCATATCCACCGGAATCCGTTCGTCGTAGCCGCATCGACCATACACATGCGCAGCCGCGTCGACTGGGACAACTTCCTGCAGGTGCCCAAAACGGAGTACATAGCGGAGCGTGCCACCCAGGTGGTGGTGGTCGGCCAAAGACTCTACGAGCGCTTCTTCGAAGACCGTGCGCTCATCCCGCCCGAGAACTTCATCGAGGTCACTTACGCGGATCTCACCGCACGCCCACGGGACACGCTCGACCAGATCTATCAACACCTCGACTTGCCGAAAGTGCCTGAGTATGAGGCAACTATCAGCGGATACCTCGACAGCGTGAAGGGATACCGGACGAACGTGTTGACCATCGACGACCACTTGGCCGATCTGGTACGCGAGCACTGGAGCTCCGTCTTCACCGAATACGGCTACTCGACCGACCATCGCGCGTCATGACATTCGGCGATTTCGTGCAGGAGCATCTGCACTCGAGCACCCACCTAGCCAAGCGCCACGTCCATCCACGGCTGCTGCACATGTTTGAAATCGCTGGAATGGACGCGGTTTTCACTCGCGCCAAGGGCGCCTACCTCTGGACCGACGACGGGCGTGAGTTCCTCGACATGCTCACCGGCGGTGGCGTCTACTTCATCGGGCGCAATCACCCGCATGTCCGCGCGGCGCTGCATGACATCCTCGACATGGACCTGCCGAACCTCACCGCCGTCAACGCGTCGGTGCTTGGCGGTCTACTTGCGGAGCGTCTGCTGACGCTGGCCGGGCCGCCGTTCCAGAAAGTGGTGTTCGCGAACTCCGGTTCGGAGGCCGTCGACATCTGCCTTCGCTTCACCCGACAGGTGACTGGACGGCGCCGATGGCTGTACCTGGACGGAGCCTTTCACGGACGCACGTACGGTGCCATCTCGCTGTGCGGCTTCGCCGAGATGAAGTCCGGCCAGGAACCGCTGATGCCGACGTGTACGCCCGTGCCGCGCAATGACATTGAGACGCTGCGCCGCGAGCTGGCCTACGGTGACGTCGCGGCGCTCGTCGTCGAGCCGGTTCAGGGCATGACGTGCGAGGCCGTCTCGTATGAGTACCTGCGCGCGGCCGAGCAGCTCTGCGAACGCTATGGAACCGTGCTCGTCATGGACGAGGTGCAGACCGGTCTGGGACGGCTGGGCTCATGGTTCGCCTGTCATGCCGCGGGTGTTCGTCCGCAGATGCTGACGATCAGCAAGATCCTGTCGGGCGGGGAGGCGCCGGTGAGCGCGGTACTGCTCACCCAGGACATCTACGACCGGATCTACGCCGACTTCAAAGCCGGACCGATCTACTGGAACACCTACGCCGAGAACAACTTGGCCATGGCGGCGGGACTGGCGACGCTGGAGGTGCTCGACCAGCTCGACGCGCCCGCCCGCGCGCAGGCCCTGTCCGACCGGCTTCGCCGCGGCCTGCTGGACTTGGCCGAACGCTACGATGTGATCGACCGGATCACCGGTGCCGGCTTGATCATCGGTATTCACTTCAAGACGTCAGCCAACCTGGCGTTGCGGGTACAGCAGCGCATCTTGAGTGCCGCGGAGCCGGCCGGCTTCGCCGCCGCAGTGCACGTCGACCTGCATCGACGCGGAATCCTGGTGCATATTCCGGGCTTTGGGATAAATGCGATCAAACTTCTCCCTCCGCTGATCCTCGAAGAACCCGACGTGCATCGCTTCCTGGAAGCGTTCGAGGACGTATTGGCGGGATATCTTCGACCCGCGTCGGGACCCGTGGCCGGTCTGGCCGGCGGAGCGGCGCGACATGTACTGCACGGCGTTCAGGCCAAGCTGGAGGCGCGACGACCTGCTCCGAACGTCGGCGTAGCGACGCAAACCGCGCGTGTGCGTGTGCATTCCGAATACGACCGGGCGCAGGCGCTCGAGTGCGATGTCTGCGTGGTGGGTTCCGGACCGGCGGGCGTCGTACTCGCTCATCGCTTGGCGACGGCCGGGCTCGACGTGGTCGTCCTCGAAGCTGGACCCGTGATGGCGCAGCACGACAAGGGTGGCGAGGCGGGGGAGACCCTTGCCCGCTTCTTCTGGGATGGCGGACTGCGCACTACGCGCGGCAACGTGATGCTGCCGACGCTGCAGGCACGGTGTCTGGGTGGCGGCTCGGTGTTCAACTCCGCCATCTGTATGCGCGCGCCCGACCTCCTGTTTCAGAGGTGGGCGGATATGCATGGCGTCGAAGGACTTACGCCTGAGGTCATGGCGCGCCACTACGAGTCGGTGGAGCGCTTCATGGGCGCGCCTCCCGGAGGCGAAACCGTTCAGGGCCGTCGCAACGAGCTGTTCCGTGCGGGAGCCGAAGCGCTCGGATACCAGTTCGAGGCGTTCAAGGGAAACGGGCACGACCGCCGCGGCATCCACGAGTTGCTGGCCGCTGGCGGCAGGGTGTACACCTCCGTGCACGTCGACAAGGCGGTCAGGGACGGGAATCGCGTTCGCGGGGTGCGCGGGGCCGTCGCCGATCCGGTAACGGGACGACGCACGCACCGGGTCCGCGTCGATGCTCGGTGCACCGTCCTCTCCGCCGGTGCGCTGGCATCGCCGCTAATTCTGCAGCGCAGCGGACACCGCGCCGATGCCGTCGGCTGTAACATCCGAATGCACCCCAATGCAATCGTTTTCGGAATTTTCGATGACGATGTGTCACCGTGGAGCGGGGCGGCGCAGGGTTATCACGTCACCGGGCTCATGGGCGAGGGCATCAAGCTCGAGTCGCTGTGGTCGAGTCCGTCGATACTCGGCCCCCCGCATCCGCTGGCGGAGTTCGGCCAGACGGCGCCGTGGGCAGTGTGGGTGGACGGCACGGATTCGGTGGGACGCGTGCGTGGACGACCCGGCGGCGGAACCAGCCTCCACTACGACGTCGGCGCGGGTGACGTCAGCCGTCTGCAAGAGGGCATGGCGCGCCTCGTCGAGATGTTCTTCGCCGCTGGGGCGCGAAGTGTGATTCCCGGGATCCACGGACTGGCGCCGCGGTATGACGATGTCGGGGCGGCGGATGCCATTCGCAGCGCACCCCTTGGGCCACAGGATATTCCGGCCGCATCCAACGATGTGTTCGGTTCGACGGCGATGGGTGCCGACCCACGCAGGCATGTGACGGATTCGTTCGGCGCTGTCTACGGTCTGGACGACATCTATGTGTGCGACACGGGGCTGTTTCCCTCCAGCCCAATGGCGAACCCGATGCTGACCGCTATGGCGCTCGCCGATCGGCAGGCCGAAGTGATAGCGGAGCGGTATGGGCGGTGAGGTTGGCAGCGCTCGCCGAACGTGCAGCTGTTGCGAAAATCTCGCGAGATTTTCGCAACAGCTGCACGTTCGTCGCGCTGTAGCGCACGCAGCATCAGCGAAATCGCCAATAGTTGCGGTGTAGGCATGCGTACGTACGCGCCCAGCCACCGCGCCGAGGCGCACGCCGTTGCTGATTGCCCAGGCAGAAAGGCTATGGCAGGGTCGGGGGCGTGAACCAACCGGTGGCATTCCGGCTGCTTGCGTCGGCCGCTGTCGTCAGTCTCATCGCCGGTTGCAGCAGCGGCGGGAACAGTGCGGCGCCGACCACCACATCTGTCGCCGCGACACCATCACGTCCGCCAGTTGCGGTCGACGCGCTCGACGGATTGTTGCTCAGCCCGCCCGAAATCGGCACCGCGATGGCTTCTCCGGCCGAAATACCGGTCAAGACGACGCTTACCCAGATGAGCGACACCAGTGCCGGAAAGCCGGATAAGAATTGCCGCTTCACTCAGCCGGCCGAGTCCACGATCTATGCGAAGAGCGGGTGGACCGCCGTGCGCTCGCAGGAACTACAGGAGCCCGTTCCCAACTTCGCTCACCACGTCATCCAGGCCGTCGTGTTGTTTCCGGACGCCAAGGGGGCGGCGAGCTTCTTCAAGGCGTCTGCCCAGTTCTGGCCGCTGTGCGCCAACCACGAATACCATGTCTTGTCGCCGGGCGGTCCGGACAAGATCTTCACCATGGGGCCGATCGACAACACCAACGGCGTCCTGAGCACCACCGATACGCTGCAGGGCGGTGACGGCTGGGCCTGTCAGCGTGCCCTGACCGCGAGCAACAACGTCGTCGTCGACGTCGCGGCATGCGCTACCAACCCCGCGGCCGGCACCGCGGTCAACATCGCCCGCCAAATCGCCGGCAAGGTCCGCTGAGCAGACGCAAAAGCCCCCAAAACAAGCCTGTTTGGGGGGCTTTGCGTCTGCTCGCGACGGCGCCCGGCACTATGAACGGGTGAAGCCGTTTCGCATTGACGTTCCCGAGGATGTTCTTGACGATTTGCGGTCGCGGTTGGCGCGCACCCGGTGGCCGGAAGCCGAATGTGTCGACGACTGGAGTCAGGGGATTCCGCTGGCGTACACACGTGAGCTGGCCGCGTATTGGGCCGACGGGTACGACTGGCGTTCGCGTGAGGCCGCGCTGAACCGATTTGATCAGTTCGTCACCGAAATCGATGGCCTGGACATCCATTTCATCCATCAGCGATCCCCTCATGAGGATGCCTTTCCGCTGGTGATCACTCATGGCTGGCCGGGCTCAATTGTGGAGTTTCACAAGGTGATTGAGCCGCTGACGGATCCGACGGCTCATGGTGGCCGCGCCGAGGACGCGTTCCATGTCGTCTGCCCGTCGCTTCCGGGGTACGGGTTTTCGGGCAAGCCCGACCGCACCGGCTGGGGCGTCGAAAGGATCGCGCAGGCCTGGGAGACGCTGATGCTGCGGCTTGGCTATGAGCGATACGGCGCCCAGGGCGGCGACTGGGGCGCAGCCGTCACCACGCAGCTGGGCCGCAACCGTGGTCACTGCGCGGCCATTCATCTGAACATGCCGATCGGCAGGCCCACCGCCGAAGCGATGGCCAATCCGACCGAGGAAGAGCAGCGGGCCCTGGCCGAGTTGGCCAAGCACCGGCAGTGGGGCACCGGCTATTCCAAGCAGCAGTCCACCCGCCCGCAGACATTGGGCTATGGGTTGGTCGATTCACCGGTGGGTCAACTGGCGTGGATCGTCGAGAAGTTCGAGGCGTGGATGGACTGCGACGGCAACCCCGAGAACGTCCTGACCCGCGACGAACTACTCGACAACGTGATGCTGTATTGGGTCACCGGCACCGCCGCGTCCTCGGCCCGCTTGTACTGGCAAAGCTTCAAGGTCTGGGGTCAGATGGACCGCGTCGAACTGCCGACCGGCGTCGCCGCCTTTCCCGGAGAGCTGCTGAAGGCGCCGCGGCGCTGGTGCGAGCCGGTCTACAACATCACGCACTGGACGAGCATGCCGCGCGGAGGACACTTCGCCGCGTTTGAACAACCCGAGTTGTTCGTCGAGGACCTGCGCGCCTTCTTCGCCACGGTGCGGTGAGCTGGCGCGACCCCGACGACATCACCCAGGCGGCGCGAAGAACTCCAGGGCGATGCCGTCGGGGTCGCGGAAGCTCAAACCCGAGCCGTAGGGCGCGTCCACAATGCCGCCGTGCTCGATGCCCAGCTCGCCGAGCCGGGTGACCCATTGCTCCAGCTCGCTGCGGTCGGCGCAACCAAAGCCGACATGGTCCAGGCCGACGCGGAACTCGCTGAATTCCTCGTCGGCCGGGGGACGGTCGTGCTGATGGATGCCGAACAACGTGCGGCCATCCAGCAGCCACACCAAATGGCGGAAGCCGGCGTCGGTGTGTTCGTCAAGCACCGGCTCGCCCAGTAGCCGGCGGTACCAGGGGCCACTGGTCTCGAGGTCACGAACGGTGACCGCGACATGGTTGAGCGCCGGGAAGGTCATGAGTCGACACGATAGCCCGGTTTGCGCGCCCCACCCAGCATCGGGCCGCTCGCCGAATACCCGCCGTCGACGGCCAGCGCCGCGCCGGTGATGAATGAGGCTTCGTCACTGGCGAGAAACAGTGCGGCAGAAGCGAGTTCGTCGGGCTCACCCCACCGCGCCATCGGGGTCGGCAGATGACTACCCGGCGGCACCTCGGCGCCGGGCTTGGCTCCGGCCATACCGGTGTAGGTCATGCCGGGGCAGATGGCGTTGATGCGCACGCTTGTTCGCGCGTAGTCCAGCGCCGCGGATTTCGTCATCTGCACCACGGCCGCTTTGGCCGCCGCGTAGCAGGACAAGCCTTTCCACCCGACGAGTCCGGACGCCGAGGCGGTGTTGACAGTGACTTCTCCGGCGGGAACCGCCGTGCGTCGAGCCTGGCGGGGATCGCGTACTTCATGCCGAGGAATACGCCCTTGAGATTGATCGCCACGATGGTGTCGAACATCGCTTCGTCAATGTCGGCCAAGGCCGCGTGGGGTCCGCCGAACCCGGCGTTGTTGAGCAGGATGTCGACTCGGCCGAAGGAGTCAACGGCGCTGGCCACCATGCGTTGGACGTCGTCGGCCTTCGTGACGTCGACGCGCACCGGCACGGCAACGTCGCCGAGCAGATCGGCGATGTCGCGTTCCTGCCCGCTGATGTCAGCGCACACAACGCGCGCCCCTTCGTCGGCGAATCGTCTGGCGGCAGCCCACCCGATACCGGAGCCCGCGCCGGTGACGATGGTGACCTTGCCCTCAAGTCGCATCCAGGGATCCGGCCCTACACGATCCGCCGGCCGCGTCGCGCGCGTGAGCGCATGTCCCACAGGTAAAGCTGATAGCCGAAGATCCAGACGCGGTGCGGAATGAGCCGGTCGGCCAGTCGCAACGCAGCCAGCAGCCACTCGAAGCGGCGCTGCTGAGACTCCGACCAGTCCAGATGCATCATCGTGCGGAACTCGGGGGCAAGGAACCCCGTCGTCGCGAACAGGTTGAACGGTCCCGTCAGGGCCCGTAACGGCCACGGCAGAAATGCCACCGAGGCCACTCCGCGAAGGTGCTCTCGCACCGGCGGGTCGATCTGCAGGTCGTCCAGTGAGCGCTTCCAGTACTCGTCGAACGCGACCCGGTCTGGTGGCCACATGCGTTCCGGTACCTGCAGCGTGGTGCCCAGTCGCTTGGCATCGTGATACACGGCGTCGGCAGTCTCGTCGTCGAGCGGGCCGTGCAGGAACTCGTGCTGGTCGACGAAGTAGCGATACAGACACGCGGCGACCCATAGCTGCAGTTTGGGGTCAAACGCGTTGTAGGGCACCGGGCTCGACGATTTGGACCGGACCTGCCGATGCGCGACGTCCACGGCCCCGCGGATCAATGCGCGATCGGACTCGGTCCCGACGGTAGCCACCGCCAGGTAGGTGCCGGTGGTGCGGGCCCGTTTGAACGGGTGCTTATAGACGTTGCCGCTGTCCACCGGACTTTCCAGCACGCCGTAACCGACGCCCGGCAAGGACAGCTGCATGATCACGTTGGCGGCCGGCAACAACGTCGCGGCCGGGTTCAACAGGTCGGCGACTCGGGTGGCGGGCCGCTTCATTGGGGATATCCGCCGCATGGATTCATACGTGCGAGTAGACCACGTATCGGGCGCTGCCGGGCAGACATTTTTGGCGGGCAGCGGATTCATGCATCCAGGCATCGGCAAATCTCGAGATCAGGCCGTCGTCGGGCGCCTTCACGGCGGCGAGTATGAGACGCTGCCGAAGTGTTTGCGTCGACACGGCAGGCCCGAACCATCGGCGTAGTGGCCGGTTACCTAGCCGATCTTGCGCTCGGCGACCCTGCCAGGGGACACCCGGTCGCGGTGTTCGGTGCCGCGGCGGCCGAGTTGGAACGGGTCACCTACCGCGACAGCAAGATGGCCGGCGTTCTGCATGTGGGCCTGTTGGTCGGGACGGTAGGACTGCTAGGCGCGACGTTGCAGCGCACACCTCGAAACGTCGTCGCCACCGGCATCGCCACCTGGATAGCGCTGGGCGGAACCTCGTTGGCGCGAACCGGGCTTGTGATGTCGGAGCTGCTGGATGACGAAGACGTGGAAGCTGCTCGACGGCTGCTGCCGTCGCTGTGCGGGCGCGACCCGGCCCGGCTGGATGGCCCCGGCCTGACCCGCGCGGCGCTGGAATCGGTCGCGGAGAACACATCCGACGCTCAGGTGGCGCCGCTGCTGTGGGCGGCGGTGGGTGGGGTGCCCGGCGTGTTGTGTTATCGGGCCGTCAACACCCTGGACTCGATGATCGGCTACCGCTCACCGCGCTATATCCGATTCGGTTGGGCCGCAGCGCGATTGGACGACGTGGTCAACTATCTCGCCGCGCGGGTGACGGCTGTGCTGGCGGTGGTGTGTGCGCCGGCCGTCGGTGGATCACCGTCGGACGCGGTACGCGCCTGGCGCCGTGACGCCGCCCGGCATCCCAGCCCCAACGCCGGTGTGGTCGAGGCGGCATTCGCAGGTGTACTCGGGGTGCGCCTCGGCGGGCCGACTCAGTACCACCATGAGCTGCAGATACGACCGACGCTGGGTTGCGGCCGGGAGCCGACGGTGGCTGACTTGCGCCGCGCGGTGGTGCTGTCGCGGCTGGTGCAGGCGGGGGCGGCCGGGTTGGCGGGGCTACTGGCTTATCGCCGATGGGCGTAGCGGGTCGGCGTTGAGTGTGAGTTCACGGCTTTGAATGTGTATGTAGGGAGCCGAAATTGCGATTTTTCCGCCGTCGCTGCACGCCGAAAGCCGTCAGTACACACTCAACGCCGTGTGGCTTATCGCCGGCGGCCGTAGCGGTCGGCGAGTTTCTCTTCGACGGTCATCGGGGCGTCCGGCGCCGGCGCCTTCTGCTTTTCCTGGCGGCGGAGACGCAGTTCGGAGTAGGCGAAATAGCCCAATCCGATCGGGGCGAGGATGCCGAACGAGATCCATTGGATGCCGTACGACAGGAAGGGTCCGGCGTCCAGATGAGGCAGGCCGATCACGCCGAGCCCGCCGGGCTGGTTGTCCACCAATTGCAGGTAAGAGCCGGCCAGTGCGACCTTGGTCAAGGTCGCGACTTGCCCGGTGTTGATCGAATACACCTGCTGGACACCGTCTCTGGAGAACGGTTCCTTGTCCTTTACCAGTGGTTCGGAGTCGCGCAGCCGCGCTGTGACGGTCACCGTGCCTTGCGGCGGACGGGGGATCGGCGGTACATGAGAGCCAGGTTCGGGACGCACGTAACCGCGATCGACGAGGACGGTCGGTCCGTCGTCGACGACGAAGGGCACGAGTACCTCAAAGGCCTGGTCGCCCTCGACCACTCGCAGCCGGGCCAGCACCTGAATGTCGGACAGATAGTGGCCCGTCGCCGTCACCTGGCGCCACTGCGCGTTCGGAGCAGATGAATCCTGCTGTGGTAGCAGTGTTTTCAGGGGGACCGGCGCAGTGTTGAGCGCAGACTCGATTTGGTGGTTCTGTCGCGATGTTCTGGTGTTCTTTCCCAGCTGCCAGGGTGCGAGCACCACAAAGCACAGGTAGGTGAAGGCGACGACCACCAGGATCAGCGCTATCCAGCCCGGTCGCAGCAGGAATGCCAGACGGCGCATCAACCATGTCCGTTCTGCGCGAGCCGTTCGTCGACCCAGGCGTGCAGGCCGGGCAGCGCGGCCTCGATGACGGCGAAAACATCTTCGAAGTCGTCGTGGTCGCCGTAGTAGGGATCGTCGACATCGAGGACGAAAGCACCCGAGCGCGGGTCGAATGATCGCAGCATCCGTATCCGCTCGTCCTCGACGCCCAGTTGTCGCAACAAACGAACATGGTTGCGGCCCAACGCCACCAGCAGATCGGCCGCCAGATGGTCGTGGTCGACCTGGGCTGCGCGGTGGTCGGTCGGGTAGCCGTGGGCGTGCAGAACGCGGGCCGCCCGCACGTCGGCGCCGCTGCCGACGTGCCAGTCACCGGTGCCGGCGCTGGTCACCCGCACCGCGTCGGCCAAGCCGCGCTCCTCGATCTGGTGCGCGAACATCTTCTCCGCCATCGGCGAACGGCAGATGTTGCCGGTACAGACGAATGTGACGTGCAGCGGATCAGACACCCTTAGACACCTAACGCCCTCCGCAGTTCGTCGACGGTCGCGGCGTGCGTGACGGTGCCGAACCCGTCGTCGAAGTCGGCCTGCCCGTACCCCCAGCCGACCACCACGGTGTCGATGCCGTGTGCGGCAGCTCCATCCACGTCGTGGCTGCGGTCTCCGACCATCAGCACCCGCTCGGGCAGCGGATGCAGCTGGGCCAGCGCGTGAGCCAGCACTTCCTCCTTGGTCTTGCGTGAACCGTCAGGGCTTGCCCCCGCGATGACCTCGAAATGCTGCTCGAGGTCGAAGTGGGCGAGGATGCGCCGGGCCGTCGTTTCCAGCTTGGAGGTGGCGACGGCCAGCCGGACGCCGGCGGCGCGCAGGTCGGCCAGCAGCGCGGTGATCCCGTCGAACAGCGTGTTCATCGCCCAGCCCCGGCTGCCGTATTCGGCACGGAAGGCCGCGATCGCCTCCTCGGCGCGGCCGTTGAGCTCCATTGCGTGGAAGGTTTCGTCCATGGGCGGGCCGACGATCTTGGCGATCAGGTCACCCTCGGGCACAGGCGCGCCGATGTGGCTGAGCGCATGCAGGAAGCTGGCGACGATCCCTTCGGCGGAGTCGGTGAGGGTGCCGTCGAGGTCGAAGACCACCAGTTGTGGTGCTCCGCTCGCCGGCATCGTGTCTGTCACGCTCCCATTGTCGGTGATCCGGCGGGAGCGCAAACCGCGAGGCGCAGGTTTGCACGTGCCGGCGCTGGCAAGAGGCCGCCTCGCATTTGGCTGGCCGACGTAGGAGGGCGGCGCCGCGGCGCACTAGTGTTTCGTGGATGGCGAGTCTGGGCTATCACGGCGATCAGGCCGTCACGCCCGGGATGCTGGACTTCGCCGTCAACGTACGCGATGCGCACCCGCCGCAGTGGCTGATGCAACGGCTGGCGGCGCGGCTGCCCGACTTGGCGCACTACCCCGGCACCGAGGACGTGCTTCGGACGCAGGACGCGGTTGCCGAGCGCCACGGCCGCTCCCGCGAGGAGGTCCTGCCGCTGGCCGGGGCGGCCGAGGGGATCGCGCTACTACCCAACCTGCGCCCAGCGCGGGCGGCGATCGTCGCGCCGTCTTTCACCGAGCCTGCCCTGGCGCTGACCGCGGCGGGGGTGCCGGTGCACCACGTCGTGTTGCGGCCGCCGTTCGGTCTGGACGGCGCGGACGTGCCGGACGACGCCGACCTTGTCGTGGTCGGCAATCCGACCAACCCGACCGCGGTGCTGCATGCCCGCGAGCAGTTGCTGAGGCTGCGACGGCCCGGGCGGATTCTCGTGGTCGACGAGGCGTTCGCCGATTCGATTCCCGGCGAGCCGGAATCGCTGGCCGGTGACTCGCTGCCCGACGTGCTGGTGCTGCGCAGTCTGACCAAGACGTGGTCGCTAGCCGGGCTGCGGGTGGGCTACGCCTTGGGTGCGCCGGAGGTGCTGGCCCGGCTGACCGCACGGCGTGCGCACTGGCCGCTGGGCACGCTGCAACTGACGGCCATCGCGACCTGTTGCGCGCCCGAGGCCGTCGCGAAAGCCGCCGATGCCGCGGCGCGGTTGGCGACGTTGCGCATGCAGATGGTGACCGGCCTGCGGTCGGTGGGTGCCGAGGTGGTCGACGGCCGGGCCCCGTTCGTATTGTTCCGCATGCCGGACGCCGAGCTGGTGCGGAAGCACTTGCAGGCCAACGATATTGCCGTTCGTCGTTGCGACACGTTCGTCGGCCTGGACGAGCGATACCTGCGCGCGGCGGTGCGTCCGGAATGGCCGCTGCTGACCGACGCGATCGCCGAGTTCCTGCGATGAGCGTGCGACTGGCCGAAGTCATCGACGCGCTGGACGAGGCATACCCGCCGCGGCTGGCCGAGTCGTGGGATTCGGTCGGCCTGGTGTGCGGCGACCCGGACGATCTGCTGGACTCGGTGACCGTCGCGGTCGACGCGACGACCGCGGTCGTCGACGAAGTTCCCGACGGCGGCCTGCTGCTGGCCCATCATCCGTTGCTGCTGCGGGGGGTCGACACCGTCGCGGCCAGCACCCCGAAAGGCGCTTTGATACACCGCCTGATCCGTTCCGGCCGTTCACTTTTCACCGCCCACACCAACGCCGACTCCGCGTCACCCGGTGTGTCCGACGCGTTGGCGGACGCGCTCGGCCTGGCCGTCGAAGGAGTGCTCGAGCCGTTATCGGGCCAGACCGATTTGGACAAGTGGGTCATCTACGTGCCACGCGAGAACGCGGAAGCCGTGCGGACGGCGGTGTTTGACGCCGGCGCGGGGCACATCGGCGACTATTCACACTGCAGTTGGAGCGTTGAAGGTATCGGACAGTTCCTGCCGCACGAGGGGGCGTCGCCCGCGATCGGCAGCGTCGGCGCTGTGGAGCGGGTGGCTGAAGACCGGTTCGAAGTGGTCGCACCGGCGCGGGCGCGCGCCGCGGTGCTGTCGGCGATGCGCGCCGCCCATCCGTACGAGGAGCCGGCGTTCGACATCTTCGCCCTGGTCCCGCCGCCGTCGGACGCCGGGCTCGGCCGCGTCGGTGCCCTGGCGCGGCCAGAACCATTGCACGCCTTTGCTTCTAGAGTCGAGGCAGCCTTACCGAAGACCTCTTGGGGAGTGCGCGCCGCGGGAAACCCCGACATGCCGGTGTCGCGGGTCGCGGTGTGCGGCGGCGCCGGGGATTCGCTGCTGCGGGCGGCGGCCGGCGCGGAGGTGCAGGCCTACGTGACGGCCGATCTGCGACACCATCCGGCCGACGAACATCTGCGCGCGTCGGATGTCGCCTTGATCGACGTCGCGCACTGGGCAAGCGAATTCCCGTGGTGCGGCCAGGCCGCCGACCTGCTGCGCTCACGATTCGGCACCGCCCTGTCGGTGCGGGTATGCAGCATCCGCACCGACCCGTGGAACCTCGAGATGGACGCTTGGAGCGATCAGCCATGAAAGCCGAAGTAACGCAGCAACGGTCGCTGATGGAATTAACCCAACTGGATGCTGAGCTGTCCCGGATCTCGCACCGCGCCAGCCACCTGCCGCAGCGGGAGGCTTACGAGCAACTGCGGGCCGAACACGACGCGGCAACCGACCGGCTGGGAGCGGTGCGAATCGCGGTGGAGGACTTGGACGCCCAGGTGTTGCGCTTCGAGTCGGAGATCGACGCGGTGCGGCAGCGCGAGGACCGGGACCGGTCGTTGCTCAAGTCGGGGGCGATAGACGCCAAGCAATTAAGCGATCTGCAGCACGAGCTGGAGACCCTGCAACGCCGTCAGACGAGCCTGGAAGATTCTCTGCTGGAGGTGATGGAGCGCCGCGAAGAGCTGCAAGAGCAACTGGCCGCCGAGGCGCGGGCGATCGAGACGTTGCAGGTCGACCTGGACAGCGCGCAAAGCGCTCTCGACGCCGCGGAGGCCGAAATCGACCAGGCCCGCCAGCAACATTCGTTGCGACGCGACGAGCTGACGGCGACGCTGGATCCGGCCCTTTCGGCGCTCTACGAACGACAGCGGGCCCGGGGAGGTCCGGGCGCCGGCCCGCTGCAGGGACATCGGTGCGGCGCCTGCCGCATCGAGATCGGCCGGGGCGAGCTGGCCCGCATCACCGCAGCCGCCGACGACGACGTGGTGCGATGCCCGGAATGCGGCGCTATCCTATTGCGAGTCAAGGAATTCCAGCAGTGAAGGTCATCATCGAGGCCGATGGGGGGTCGCGCGGCAACCCCGGGCCGGCCGGATACGGCGCGGTGGTACGGACCGCAGACGGTTCCACGGTGCTGGCCGAGACCAAAGAGGCGATTGGGCGGGCGACCAACAATGTCGCCGAATACCGGGGCCTGCTTGCGGGTTTGGACGATGCCGTGAAGCTGGGTGCCACCGAGGTCGCGGTCTTCATGGATTCCAAGCTGGTGGTCGAGCAGATGTCCGGACGATGGAAGGTCAAGCACCCCGATCTGGCGGAGCTGCACGCTCAGGCGCGGACGTTGGCGTCGCGCTTTGACCGGATCAGCTACGCCTGGATTCCGCGGGAACGTAACTCGCACGCCGATCGGTTGGCCAACGAGGCGATGGACGCCGCAGCCGCTCTCAACGGCGAAGCAACGCCGGTTGCTGAGCCAGCGAAATCCGTTGCGGCCCATTCTCCACCGGGTTGGACCGGCGCTCGCGGTACACCGACGAGGATGTTGTTGCTGCGACACGGGCAGACCGAGTTGTCGGTGCAGCGCCGCTATTCGGGGCGTGGCAACCCCGCGCTCACCGAACTCGGGCGGCAGCAGGCACAGGCTGCGGCGCGGTATCTGGCGGAGCGTGGCGGCATCGCTGCGGTGATTTCCTCACCGCTGCAGCGGGCTTACGACACGGCCGCGGCGGCGGCGAAGGCACTGGGGCTGGATGTGACCGTCGACGACGACTTGATCGAGACCGACTTCGGCGCCTGGGAGGGGCTGACGTTCGCCGAAGCGGCCCAACGCGATCGGGATCTCCACCGGCGCTGGCTGCGCGACACCAGCACGGCGCCGCCCGGCGGCGAAAGCTTCGACGATGCGTTGGTGCGGGTGCGTCGGGCGCGCGAACGCATTCTCGCCGGATATCAAGACGCGACGGTGCTGGTGGTTTCCCATGTCACGCCGATCAAGATGCTGCTGCGGCTGGCGCTGGATGCCGGGCCTGGCATCCTTTACCGGCTGCACCTCGATCTTGCTTCGCTCAGCATCGCCGAGTTCTATTCCGACGGAGCATCTTCGGTGCGACTGGTGAACCAAACGGGTTATCTGTAGGTGGGCGCGAGCAGACGGAGAATCGCCCAAACCCGATGGTTTTGAGGCGATTCTGCGTCTGCTCGGCGTGATGGGTTTCAGGTCACGTTCTCTTTGACGAACGAGGCGAGTGCGCCGGTGAGCTGGGTGGAGAACGGCAGCGGCTTCGTGTAACTGCCGGCCGTCTTGCTCGCATCCTCCTTGAGGACGTGGTCTACGCCGGTCAGATGCACGTAGTCGGTCTTGGTCCCCGCAGTGCTCAGGCCCGAAATCAAATGGTCGACATCATCGCAGGTGATCTGAATGTCGGCGTCACTGCAGGTGACCAGCACCGGCATACCGCGGGGGAGCTTGGCGGCGACGTCTGCGGGATCGATGGCATCTTCCTGCTGAAGAAACCGTGCATTGGCGGCGTTGATGATCGGCTTCAGTCCAGCCGGTTCGTCGGCCGGAACCTTTCCGGTCGCGCGAAATTCCGCAATGGCTTTGTCAATCGCGCCCGTGCTCTCGGTGGCCTGCGCAGCGGTCAGTCTTCCGGCCTTGACGGCGGCGTCGGCCTGGGCGTGTGCTTGCTCGGATACATGGTCGAGGATGCGGCGGCTCTGCGGCTCGACCAGCCCAAGCGCCTGTACCGGCGGAGTGGTCCCGGGTGCGGCGGTGGCGAGCAGCAGCGCATACAGGGCGCCCTCGCTATGGCCGATCACCATCAGGTGACCGCGGTCGACGCCGGATTGGCCGGCCAGGAAGTTCAGCGCTGCCGTCGCCTCGTCCTGGAAGACGGCCATATCAACTTTTGCCGGGTCTGCGGCGTAGGGACCGGCGCCGGTTTGACCGGTGCCGAGCTTGTCGTAACGCAAACTGGCCACGCCGTCGTCGGACAGGGCGTGGGCAAGGTTCTGCAGCGTGTCGGCCTGGCCGGGCATGGCTGCTGAGTTGCCGTTACGGTCGGTCGGCCCGCTGCCGGCGATCAACAATGCCCCGGGGACCGGGCGGCCCTGGCCAGCCGGATGACGGAACGTGCCGTACACCGTCATGTCACCGACCGAGAACGTGACAGCGTCCTCCACCCACGCGCCGGCCGCGGGCGACCGGGTCGCCGATGGCGACGACGCGGTGGGTGAGTGTGCAGCGCATCCGGCAAGACCGGCCACGATCAGCACCGCACCGAACAGTTTCAGCAGCAATTTCGTCGGGATCATCGGTCCCGACTATGCCGCAGTGAACTCGACTGGCAGCGCGGCGGGTGAACGGAATGCGATACCGGTGATCTTCGGCGCGGGTGCGCCGGGGTCCAACCGCAGCTCCGGCAGCCGGTCCAGCAGCGCGTTGAGTGCGACCGTCGTCTCCATCCGGGCCAGGTGCATGCCCAGGCACAGGTGCGGACCGCCGCCGAACGTCAGGTGCGTGATGTGGTTGCGGGCTGGGTCGAAGCGGTCCGGGTCCGGGTAGTGGACGGGGTCCCGGTTGGCGGCCGCGACGCTGATGTTGACGGTCGTTCCCGACGAAATCTCGACCCCACCCAACGCGCAGTCGCACGCGGCCAGCCGCACCACCGAGCTGATCGGCGGCTCCCAGCGCAGCCCCTCCTCGATGGCGCCGCGCACCAGGCCGCGATCGGCCCGCACCGCCTCGAGCAGCGCCGGTTGGCTGAGCAACGCGACCAACAGATTGCCCGACGAGCGGTACGTCGTCTCCACGCCGGCTGGCAGGATCAGCAGCAGAAACGCGAAGATCTCGTCGTCGGTCAGTCGGCTGCCGTCGATCTCGGATTCCGCCAGGGTGCTGACCAGGTCGTCTTGCGGCGCACGCCGGCGGTCGGCGAGCACCTCACCGAAATACGTCTTCAACGCCCTGGACGCGGCGATGCCGGCGTCCCAGTTGTAGACCACGTTGAGCAGCTCGATCGACAGCCGCTGGAAACGCGGGTAATCCGACCGGGGCAGGCCCAGGATGCGCGCGATGACCTGCACCGGGAACGCGAAGGTGAACTCGCGGACCAGTTCGGCGTTTCCTCGCACAGCGAACCGGCCGATGAGCTCGTCGACTACCAGCTCGACCAGCTCGCTGCGCCACCGCTCTAACAGCGCCGATCGGAACGACGGGGACACCAGCGCCCGGTGGGCCCGATGCTCGGCTCCGCCGAGTTCCAGGATGGTGCGGCCCATGACCGGGCCCATTATCTGGTCGTAAATCGACGACGAGAAAGTCTCCGGATGCGTGAGCACGTATTGGCACTCATCGAACCCGAGCACGGTCACTCCGAGGCTGCCCAGCTCTCCGCCGCTGATCTCGGCGAACGGGTTGCCCCGCATCACCCGATGCCGGGCCCGCGCCTCGCGCAGGCGTTCGTGCACGTTCTCGACCTGCAACAGCAGCCCGTCCTGCAACGTGGCCGGGTCGAACTCCTCGAGGCGCGGGCTCGCCGTTTCAGCCATGAGCCGCCACCGTTTCCGTATCGCGGCCGGACCGCAGCACGGTGCCGGGCAAGGCGCCGGTGGCGGCGCCGTTGCGGCACACCTCGACGCCCGACACCAGGACCGTGGCGATCCCATCAGCGTCGGCGACCAATCGGGGGGCGCCGGAGGGGAGGTCGTAGCGGGTGCGCTCGGGTCCGTGGTCGACGGTCGCCGGGTCGAACAGCACCAGGTCGGCATGCCAGCCGGTCGCGATCCGGCCGCGTTCGGTCAGCCCGTAGAACCGGGCCGGCACGTCGGTGATCAGCCGGACGGCTTCCTCGAGCGTCACCACCTGGTGCTCGCGCACGCCGCGGCCCAGCAGCGATGTCGTATAGATCGCACCGCACATCATGTCCAGGTGGGCACCGGCGTCCGAGCCGCCGATCACCGCGCCCGGATGACGCCACACCTCGGCGCGGGCGCGCCAGTCGGCCGCGTCGTCGCCGGCCATCGCCGGGCGCAGCCCGGTGCGCAGCTCGTCGGCGATCACGATGTCCAACAGCGTGTCGAACGGCTGGCCGCCCCTTGTGGCGGCGACCTCGCCGACGGTGCGTCCGGCCGCGTCGGCGTTCTCGCCGGCGAACGTCTCGACGATGTTCAGCCGGTCCCACTGCGCCAGTCTGCGCAGCATCCCCGCCTCCTTCGACGCGGCCCCTTCGGCGAGGCGGCGGCGGGTGTCGGGGTCGACGAGGGCGGCCAGCCGTTCGGGTACCGGCAGGTGCATGGTGTCGCGCCAGCCGGGCAGTCCGTCGAGCACGAAGCCGGACAGGAACGACAGTCTGATCTTCATGGCCTGCGGCAAGGTCAGTGCCACCACCCGGCCACGGCGTGCGGCGGCAATGTCGAAGGCGCGCAACTGTTTTTGGTGCCCGTCGGGGTTGGCCGAAGTGACCGCCAGCAGGTTCCAGTTCAGTGGTCGGTCCGCGGCGACGGACATGTCGGTGAGCAGTGCGATGTCGTCGTCGGTGAAGCCCGACAAGCAGCCGGGGATGATCGCTTCCAGCGTGGTGCCCGGGTGGTCGCGGAGGCCGGCCGCCAGCGTCACCAGTTCGTCGCGCGACGCGCTGCGCGACGGGACCGGTTGGCCGGCACCGTCGTTGTGGGTAGGTGATTGCGAGGTGGAGAGCCCGAGCGCGCCGGCGTTCAGGGCGTCGTGCAGCACGCCGACCATCTTTTCTATCTGCTCTTGCGTGGCGCTGCCGCCGACCGCCTCGCTGCCCATTGCGGCCAGCCGAAGCGCCGAATGACCAACCAGGAAACCGGCATTGACGGCGATGCGGCCCTCCAGCCGGTCGAGCCAGTCACCGAAAGACGCCCAGCCCCAGTCGAGCCCGGCCCGCAGCGCGTCGAGCGGCATGCCTTCGACCCGTGCCAGCATGCGGGCGAGGTAGTCGTGCTGGTCTTCGGCAGCGGGTGCCAGTGTGAAGCCGCAGTTGCCGCCGAAGACGGTGGTGACACCATGCTGCAGAGACGGGCTGGCGGTGGGGTCCCAGAACAGCTGGGCGTCGTAGTGGGTGTGCAGGTCGACGAATCCCGGAGCCAATGTAAGGCCGTGGGCATCAACGGTTTTCGAGACCAAATCGTCCACGTCACCGACCGCGGCAATGCGTCCGTTGCTGATGCCGACGTCGCCGTGGCGGGCGGGGGCGCCGGTGCCGTCGACGATCTGGGCATCGCGGATCAACAGGTCGAGCATGGGCCCTCCTTGTGGCTTCCCTACACCTGCGCTGCCAGCCACCCTTCGTCCGGTAGCGGGTGGCGGAAGAGTTGTGCGGCGTTGCGGTGGGTGATCTTGGCCGCGTCCTCTTTCGACAGTTTCGCGACGTTGCGCGCGACGACCTGTTGGGTGTCGGGCCAGGTGGAGTCGGCGTGCGGGTAGTCGCTTTCGACGAGGATGCGGTCGGCCCCGATCGCGTCCAGCGCACCGAACGCCGATGGGTCATCGATTGAGCAGAACCAGAAGTTGCGCTTTAGCACCTGGCTGGGGAGTAAGTCGCCCTTCCACGATCCACCCTCGCGGCCGCAGGCGGAGTGGGCCAGCACGTAGTCAGCCCGATCGGCGAGCATGGCCGCCCAGCCGAGACCGCCCTCGGCCAGCGTGATGTTCAGCCCCGGGAAGCGGACCGGGATGCCTGACCACAGCATGTCCGCGCAGGCCACCAGGCCGTTCACCGGGAATAGCGTGGTGATGGTCTCAAATGGGGTGTCGGGAGCCGGAATTGGCGCCCACTGCGCCGACCCGGTGTGTAGGCAGACGACGGTGTCGGTTTCCTCGCAGGCGGCGAAGAACGGATCCCACACGCCGCTGTGCAGGCTCGGGATGCCGCACTGGGCCGGCAGTTCGGGGAAGCTGACCGCCTTGAAACCGCGTGCGGCATTGCGGCCTATCTCGTCGGCCGCGAGTTGCGGGTCTGCCAGCCACGGCAGCTGCAGCGGGATGATGCGGTCCGGATAGCTGGCCGCCCATACCCCGAGGTGCCAGTCATTCCAGGCGCGCAGCGTGGCCAGCCCGAGCTCCAGGTCGTCGCTCTTCCAGAACACCGTGCCGGCGAACCCGGCAATGAGCGACGGGAAGTTCAGCGATGCCCAGATGCCGGCCAGGTCCATGTCGGCGATGCGCGCGTCGATGTCCCAGCAGCCGCGCCGCATCTCGTCGAAGCGGGCTGCCTCCATGCTCCATTCCTCGTGCGGCCGCCCGATCACCGCGTTGAGCCCGATATTCCGGTACTCGCGGTTTTCGTAACGCCACACCTGGCGGCCGTCTGCGGTCTCGACGACCGTGGGCGCCTTCTCGGCCAACTTTTGGGGGAGCCGGCCGGTGAACATGTCGGGTGGCTCGATGACATGGTCATCGACCGAAATCACGACGTGTTGTCGCTGCCTGGGTTCAGGGTCTGGCAGCAGCGCCATAGCTGTTGACTATCGTCGGTTTTTGGCCGGTGTCAACGCGTGGTTTCGTGGTTGCATTCACAGGCGTCACTTCAGCACCGCCGCGGCTCGCCCCATCCGCTTTCGAAATGCGATAGCGCATGCGCTATCAACTTCTGAGCCTGTATCAGGCTCGTGATGCGAGGTCAAAGTGGTCGGCTGAATGACGGGACCGGCGCATATCAAAACGACAGACACCACTGATCAGCGGTGACACGATACTGAGGTGGACAACGACGCTGCACTGACTGCGGCAGGCCTCTCGTGCGGGTCGTGCGGCACCCAGTTGGGCGCGACGGCCAAGTTCTGCAGTGAGTGCGGTGCGCCGGTGGCGCATACCACTCAATCAGCGGAGTACAAGCAGGTGACGGTCCTGTTCGCCGATGTCGTTCGTTCGATGGACATCGCCGCCGCGGTGGGCGCGGAGCGCCTGCGGGAGATCATGGCCGATCTCGTTGATCGCGCGGTGACGGTGGTGCAGCGCTACGGCGGCACGGTCGACAAGTTCACCGGCGACGGCATCATGGCCGTATTCGGCGCGCCGATAGCGTTGGAGGATCACGCCATTCGTGCCTGTCTGGCGGCCGTGGGCCTTCAGGAAGCTTCGCAGCGGCTTGCCATCGACGTCCGAGATCTAGACGGCGTGGATCTGCGGCTGCGGATCGGTCTCAACTCCGGACAGGTGATCGCCGGTGAAATCGGTTCGGGGCCAATGGGATACACCGCCATCGGTGAGCAAGTGGGGATGGCGCAGCGAATGGAGTCGGTGGCACCACCGGACGGGGTGATGCTGAGCGATTCGACGGCCAAGTTGGCGCGCGATGCGGTCGTCCTCAGTGAGCCCGAAATGGTTCACGTCAAAGGCGGGACCACGCTGCTCGCCAGGCGCTTGTTGGCCATCGGCGAGCATCAACCGCATCGCCGCACCGAATCGAAACTGGTCGGGCGCAGTTGGGAACTGACGACTGTCAGCAGCATCCTCGAAGAAGCGATCGCCGGCTCTGGCTGCATCGTCAACATCGTGGGGCCGGCGGGTATCGGCAAGAGCCGATTGGTTCGTGAAACTGCCGCGATTGCTAGCGGTCGCGGTGTGCCGGTGTTCAGCACCTATTGCGAGTCGCACGCCGCCGACATCGCGTTCCGTGTGGTAGCCAGGATGCTGCGTGCGGCAATGGAAGTCGACGAACTGGACGTCGACACTGCGCGCACCCAGCTGCGCGTCCGGTTCCCCGCGGCCGACCCGGAAGACCTGCTGCTGCTGGATGACCTGCTGGGCATTCGTGATTCGGCCACGCCGCTGCCGGATATCGCCCCGGATGCGCGGCGCCGGCGGTTGACCGCGCTGGTGACTGCCGGAGCGCTGGACCGGCAGGAAGCGGCGGTCTACGTCATCGAGGACGCGCACTGGATCGACGAGATCAGCGAGTCGATGCTGACCGAGTTCCTGGCCGTCGTGCCGCAGATCCCATCGTTGACCCTGATCACCTACCGTCCGGAATACCAAGGGGCGCTGAGTCGAATGCCCGGTGCGCAAACAATTACGTTGCGGCCGTTGAGCGATCAACACACTCTTACGTTGACGGCTGAACTCATTGGCGCTGGCTCGTCGACGGGCGATCTTGCCGCGCAAATCACCGACCGGGCGGCCGGAAATCCGTTCTTCGTTGAGGAGATCGTACGCGATCTTGCTGAACGCGGCGTGCTGCAGGGCCAACCCGGCGCCTATCAACCGTGTGGTGACGTCGCGGATGTCGACGTACCGGCCACACTGCAAGCCACCATCGGGGCACGCATTGATCGCCTTGGGGCATCGGCCAAACAGACGCTGAACGCTGCGGCGGTTATCGGAGCGCGATTCGACGACGATCTTCTTGGCGAACTGATCGCCGACGTGGACGTGGCGCCGCTGATCGAGGCGGAACTTGTGAGTCAGGTGAAATTCGCACCGGGTGCCGCGTATGCGTTTCGCCATCCGCTGATCCGCACGGTGGCCTACGAGTCGCAGCTCAAATCCGTGCGTGCGCAATCGCATCAGCGGCTTGCGGCAGCAATACAAGCGCGTGGATCAGCGGACGAGAACGCGGCGCTGATCGCCGAACACCTTGAGGCGGCGGGGGATTTGCATGCAGCCTTCGACTGGCACATGCGCGCCGGAACGTGGTCTACCTTCCGCGACATGGACGCGGCCCGGAGGAGTTGGCGACGTGCCCGACAGGTCGCCGATCGGCTCTCCCACGACGACCCCGATCGGTTGACCATGCGGATCGCGCCCCGCACGCTGTTGTGTGCCACCGCATTTCGAATCGGCGGCAGTGGTGCCGACACCGGCTTTGAGGAGCTGCGGGAGTTGTGCACCGCCGCGGACGATCGGCAATCGCTAGCGATTGGTATGGCGGGCCTGGTGACGTGGCAAACGATGAAAGCGCATCGCCAGGAGGCATCGCAGCTCGCCGACGAGCTCGTCCAACTGTTGGAGGCGATCGGCGACCCAACGTTGACAGTCGCGCTGGGCTATGCCGCAATGCTGCCCAAACACGAGACCGCCGAAATGGCCGACATGCTGCGGTTCGCCCAGCTCGTCATTGACCTTGCCGAGGATGATCCCGCCAAAGGCAGCCTCATCTTCGAGTCGCCCCTGACGGTCGCAACAACCATGCGCGGTTTTGCCCGATGGTGCCTCGGCGTTGGCGGCTGGAAAGACGACTTCGACCGGGCCATCACGGCGGCGCGTGCGCTCGCGACCGATCCAGGGACGCTTGCCGGCGTCATGTGGTTCACGTACGTCCCCGCAATCCCATACGGCGTGCTGGTGCCTGATGCGACAGCATTGCGCCACACTGCGGAATTCCTCGCCATCGCAGAGCAATCCGGTGATGATCTCGCTCTCGATTTAGCAGAAGGGGTTCATGGCCTCGCGCTGGCATATCAGGACGGCCCCGCGCGCGAACGTGGCTTCGAATTGCTCGCCAAGGTCCGAGAGCGGGCCGCGATCGACCGGTTCAGCCGGACCAATTTGCCTTTGGCCGACGCCCACATCGCCCGGGAAATGGCGCGGACCGGCGATATCGCAAGCTCCATCGAATTGGCGCGCAACGTCGTCGAAGAGCTATTCAACTCCGGAGGGTGCATCTGGACCGCGCTGGCCACCGGTGTGCTGGTGGAGGCATTGCTGCAACGGGGCGGTGCACGTGATCTCGACGAGGCATCGCGGGCGATGGATCAGTTGGCGTCTGTGCCAATCGATCCCGGCCTGGTAATACACGAGATCTCCCTGCTGCGGCTACGCGCGCTGCTGGCCCATGCGCGCGGAGACGAGGCCGGTTACCGCGATTATCGCGACCGCTACCGCGCCATGGCGACATCGCTGGGCTTCGAGGGCCAAATGATGTGGGCCGAGGCGATGCCGTGAGAAATCAAGTATTGCCATACTCGAGACAACCGGCCGGCCTGGCGGTGATGATCAGAGGATGACCGACACAGCCAGCGCACAACGACCGACCCCTGACGTCGATGTTGTCGTCGTGGGCGCAGGCATCGCCGGCCTGTATCTCGCCTATCGTCTGAGTCACGCTGGGTACCGATTCCGCGTCTTCGAAGCGGGCGGCGACCTCGGCGGCACGTGGTACTGGAACCGGTATCCGGGAGCCCGGGTGGATGTGCCCAGCATCGACTACATGTACAGTTTCGATCCCGACTGGCAGCGGGACTGGCAGTGGTCGGAGAAGTACGCCACTCAGCCGGAGATACTGCGCTATTTGAACCACGTCGCAGATAAGCACGACCTGCGGCGTCACATTAGCTTCTCCACGCGAGTCCGGCAGGCACGCTGGGTTGACGATGCGTCGATGTGGTATGTGCGCACCGACGGTGGCGATGTCACCGCCCGTTTCGTCGTGATGGCCACCGGCTGTCTGTCCATGCCCAAGCCAGCCGAGATCGGCGGACTTGAGCGGTTCGGCGGCGAGGTGTACTTCACCAGCAACTGGCCGCATGAGCCAGTTGTCTTCCGGGACAAGCGGGTAGCAGTCATCGGCACGGGTTCCTCGGGCGTGCAGGTGATTCCGATGATCGCCCAGGAAGCGCGAGAGCTGGTGGTGTTTCAGCGCACTCCGAATTTCTCGATTCCGGCGCGCAATGGCCCGCTGCCGCCCGAGAAGCTCGCGCAACTGGCAAACGAGACGGAATACCGCGCGGCGGCCAAGGTTTCGCCCGCCGGCATTCCCATGGAGCGCAGCATCATCCCGACCCTCAGCGTCTCGGAAATCCAACGGCAACAACAATTTGAGCGAGCCTGGGAGGGCGGCCTGCTATTCGAGGCGATTAATGTCTTCGCCGACGTGCTGAGCAACTCCGCGGCCAACCACGAGTTCGCCGAGTTCTTCCGGAACAAGATCCGTTCGATCGTCGGCGATCCGCACACGGCGGCCGACCTGTGCCCCATCGATCACCCCATCGGGACGAAAAGGCCGTGCCTGGACACGAACTACTACGCCACCTACAACCTGCCGCATGTGCGCCTCGTGAATGTCCGGAAGCATCCGGTCCGGCAGGTCACCGAATCCGGCATCGATACCGTCGACGAGTCGTTCACCTTTGACGCGATCGTCTTCGCCACCGGTTTCGACGCCGTCACGGGTGCGATAACGGCCGTCGACATCAGAGGCCGAAACGATTTGGCGCTCAGGGGAAAATGGGCGAGCGGACCGCAGACCTACCTCGGCTTGACCACGGCCGGCTTTCCGAACCTGTTTCTCATCACGGGTCCCGGGAGCCCGTCGGTGCTGTCGAACATGGTCGTCTCGATCGAACAGCACGCCGACTGGGTGCTCGACTGCATCGGTCACCTGAGCGCAGGCGGATTCGATGTCATCGAACCAACCGAGATGGCCGAGGCCGGATGGACACAACATGTCAACGACTGCGCCGACATCACCCTCTACCCGGCCGCGAACTCTTGGTACATCGGCGCCAATGTGCCTGGCAAGCCACGGGTTTTTCTCCCTTACTGCGCAGGTTTCGACTTCTACCGCGCCAGCTGCGACGAGGTGATCGCCCGCGATTATCTGGGTTTCAAGCGCTCTGGCCCCAACGGGTCGCAGTGCAACGACGGAGTGGTGCGCCGCCTGCAACCCGACGTCGAGATGGTCCTCAACGCGGTGGCGGCGCTGAATCTGCCTCCGCTGGAATCGATGGCCGTCGCGGACGCCCGCGCTTTCTACACGCAGATGTCAATCGAACGACCGCCTGGACCAGACGTCGGCGAAATCGTCGATGGCGTACTGCCAGGCGCCACAGGTGATCTGGCGTATCGGCTCTACCGACCGCCAACCCCGGGCCCGCACCCGATCGTCGTGTATTTCCACGGCGGCGGCTACGTGTTGGGTGACGCTATCTCGGATGATCCGCTATGCCGGGACCTTTGCGTGCGCAGCGACGCGGTCGTCGTCTCGGCAGACTACCGCCACGCGCCCGAGCATCGATTCCCGGCGGCTGTCCATGACGCCATGGCTGCGGTGCAGTGGGTGGCCGACAACGCCGAGGCGCTCGGCGGCAAACCGGGGCAGCTCGCGGTGTGTGGCTGGAGTGCGGGTGGTGGAATCGCCGCGGTGGTGTGCCGGCTGGCGCGGGATATGGATGGACCGAACATCGTGGGACAGGCGTTGTTGACACCGATGACGGCCGGCGAGACGACATGCGCATCCTTCGTCGAGAATGCGGACGGCTATGGTCTCACGACGCCGCTGGTCCGGTGGTTCGGCGACCACTACATCGATCCCTCCGATCAAAGCGATCCCCGTTTCGCACCCATCCGTGCTGACGACCTGTCCGGGCTGCCGCCCGCGATTGTGGTGACGGCCGAGTTCGATCCCCTGCGCGACGACGGTGAGGCCTACGCGGCCGCGCTCGATGCGGCCGGCGTCCCGGCAGAGCACATCCGCGCCCGCGGTCATACCCACCAGTCGTTGGCGATGGTCGACGTGGTCATCTCGGGTGCACCCGTTCGCGCACAGATGGCGGACTCGCTGCGCCGATTCTTCGCGGCGACGATCTCCTCTTCAGCGCGTAGCATCCCTGTATGAGAAGGACTTTCGTCGTCACGTTCGCGGTCGGGTTGCTTGTCGCGGTGTTCGGTCTAATTTGGGCGCTGCAGGGGTTTGGAGTGCTTGGTGGTAGCCCGATGAGCAACACCACCACCTGGTCCATCATCGGTCCGATCACGGTGCTGGTCGGCATCGTGATTGCGCTGTTCAGTTGGCGGAAATTGTCGGCGAAATAGTGATTCATTGCGTCACGGTGAAGTGCACCGTGTGCCAGCCGGTGGCGCCGTCTGGGACGGTATCGGCCTGATCTGCAGTTTGGACTGCGCCAGTGTTGTCGATGGCGCGCACCGTGATGCTGTGTCTTCCGGGGCTTTTCGCTTGCCAGGGGAAGCTCCACAACCGCCACGTTTCGTTGGAATAGCTGGCGCCCTGTGCGGCGGGCTGCCACCCGCCGTCGTCGATGAGGACCTCGACGGCGCGCACGCCACGATTCTGTGCCCACGCGACTCCGCCAAACACCACGGGCCCGATCGGCACCTTCTGCCCACCTTTCGGAACGTCGATGCGGGACTCGGTCTTGATGGGTGCACGCGATGCCCAGCCCTGCCGCGTCCAGTACGCTTTCGATCTGTCGAAGCGCGTCAGCTCCATCTCGACGACCCACTTGGTGGCCGACACGTAACCGTACAGACCGGGTACTACCAGCCGGGCCGGATAACCGTGCTCGATGGGCAGCGGCTGACCATTGAGGCCGACAGCAAGGAGCGCCTCGCGGCCATCGGTGAGCACCTCCACCGGCGTGCCAGCGGTGAATCCGTCGATCGACGTCGAGAGCAGCATGTCTGCGTCGGCGTGCACACCGGCCGCCGCCAGCAGATCCGCTATCCGGTAGCCGGTCCAGACTCCCGTCGAAATAAGGTTTCCCCCAACGGGATTTGAGACACAAGTTAACGTGGTCACCGTTTCGACGACGTCGAACTTGGCGAGGTCGTTGAAGCTGTAGGTGATTTCGCGGTCTACCATGCCGTGGATGCGCAGCCGCCAGTCCGAGTGGCTGAGTTGGGGAACTATGAGCGCGGTGTCTACCCGATAAAAGTCAGCGCTGGCCGTGACAAATCTCGGTAGCGCAACGCCGTTCGGTTGCACATCAGCCGCTATTGGCGGTGCCGGTCTGCGCGGTCGGGGAAGTGCGAAGTTGCTGCGATCGGCGGACACCGAATACGCCAACCGCGTGATGACCGCACCAAACACACCACTCACGATGCCGAACCCGAGCAATCCGAACATGACCAATCTGCGTCTGCCGGAATCCGGTTCGTCGTGCTCGGCTGCCTCTATTGCGTCTTCTTGTATGGGCCATAACCGACGCGTGAGGAAGCGTAGGGCCGCCACGCCGCAGGCAGCGCCGACGACGGTGGGGATCGTGTCGATTGCTGTCGAGCCCTGCCGCGACAGCACCGCGATACATCCGAGAATGCCCGCCGCGGCGATCACGGCGCTGCCGAGTGGGCGGCGCCGAGTTTCGAGGGTCCCTGCGATTGCAGCGATCGCGGCGATCACGACGAGCACCGCGATTGCCAAGAAGAATTTGTCCAGTGAGCCCAGGGCCTTAATCGTCCACTCTTTGACGGGCCCCGGCGTCAGGTCGACGACGGCCGAGGCAATCGCAGTTCGCGCATCGGCTCGCGCACCGAACGGGATACCCACCAGTTGGGCTACCCCGAGCGAGACGGCCGCGGCAGCGACCCCCGCAATCATCCGCTCATTCGACGCGGCAACAGCCATCGAACTACTGTACTCGCGTTGCTATTGGTGATCGTAAACACCTTGCCGTGCAGGCGAACCGGCAACAGATTCATCACACGAACTTCGGAATTTCCGCTTCGTGATCAGCAACGCTCGATACGCTCACGTCCGACGAAGCGGCCGATCGACCAGCACCCGCTGTCTGCCTCGCCACTGAACGACGCGAATCTGATGGCCGGTCTGCACGCCGGTGACCGGGTCGACACGAAACCGACCGAACAACGTGGTGGTGTCGAGTTGTTGTGCCGCGGCCAGCACCGGCAACGGCTCAACGGTTCCAGCTTCCTGCACGCAGCGCTGCCAAACGACACCCGCGGCGAATGCCGCAGCAGCCGGATAGGGCGGCTCAGTACCGTTCGCGTCCCGGTAACAATGGCTGAACCACTCGCTGTTGGGTCCGTCCGCGGGATCATCTGTCCCGTCGTCGAACCACTGGCACGGTCCGTAAAGCCCCTCAACGCGATCACCGATGGCCTGCTGGAGCTCATCGACTCCGGCAGCGACCAATCCAACTGCGCGCCAACGGTTTGCGCTGGCCCACTGCGCGATGGCGACGTCATCATCGAAGGAACCGGCCGATAGCAGCACATCGCCCGCCGGGACCTGCGCCAGCACGTCACTCGCCCGGCCTGGCCGAAAAGTGACCGACCGCCGCAGGAGACCGAGTCGGTGCGCAGCCATCGCCGCCCCTTCGGCGGCCTCGCGGCCGAACCCGGTGTCGACGTGGACTACTACCACCTCCGACCCCTCGCCAAGACCTTCGGCGGCAAGGGTTTCGAGCACCGCGGCGAGATAGCGGTAGGCGGGAGACGCCACATTGACAACACCCGGATACGCCGGCCGCGCCAACTGGGCGGTGGCGCCACCGTGGTTCCAGATGACCCCTTTTCCGGCGGCCGCGGCCGCTAGCGCCGGACCCGAACCGTAGGGCCCGAACATCACGTCGGGGCGGGTCGCCTCGGCGGCCCGGATAGCCGACGCCGCGGAGGGGTGAGCGTCGATCACCTCGAGCCTTACTCCGGATCGCCGCGCCCAGAGAGCAAGGGCGCTCGCGCCTGCGTTCCCGAATCTGGCCAGCGGCCCCGACAGTGGGGTAGCCAGCACGGCGCGAGCTTCCACGCCCACAACTTAGGCGTCTCGAACAACCGCCCACTTTCCGGGGCAATACCGATCGCGGTCGACTGCGGGCTCGTCTCCGCTGAATCGCGTCCTGTTGCTAATCGGGGACCCGGCCCTGCTGTTCACTGCGCCCTACCCGAACTGCCTTCCGCTCCCACGGCCAGGTCATGAGAGCCCAAATGAAGACAATGAGGGTGCCCCCGGTCAGTAGGTAGACCGGCCATCGCCCGAGCATGTCCAGGAGCGTCGGGGTGGCGGGTTTTGCGTTGAGGAAGCCGTAATTCGTTCCCGCGATTGTGTTGAACGACAAGGTGACTGCCGCCCATACCAGGGTCGTGATGACCGCGATGCGGTAGCTGCGCCAGCGCGGTCGCATCCCTCGTCCGAACGTGAGATAGATGGCCGCCCATACGACGAGCAGGTGGATCGCCCAAAACCAAAGGAATTCATATCCAGGGAAGTCTGGGGCGTATAGAACCGGTGAGATCAACGCCTGTGTGCTTAGGACCAAGCCCCAGTAGTAGGTGAGTGCGAAGGCCCAATGTCGCTGCGACCACAATGCGTAGGCCGTCGTGAGGGTTGCAAGATCGGTCAGGCGCAGCGGCACCGAATCCGCGATGGTAGGCGGGAGCAGTGTATGGACCAGACCCGCACCGTATACCACCGCGGTCACCGCCCCAAGGACGCGGCCGAGGAGCCGGGCCTGCGATTCGCTCTGTCGGTGTCCGATCCAGACCAGCGCCGCGGACCCGATCGCGAACACCGTGAGCACCGCCCAGTGTGAGGGGCCGTACGCGGAGAACTCCCGCTTCGCAGAAATCAGTACCGCCGATGGCGCGAGACAGCCTGGCAGCTCCATGCGGATTCGCGCTAGAGGCCGCTAGCTCGGCACGGGGTGCCGAACGAACGTCCGCGGCTGGGTGAAGGCCCGGATCCCCTCGACGCCGAGCTCGCGGCCGATGCCGGACTGGCCGCAGCCACCGAACGGCAACCGCGGGTCCTGGGCGGCCATGCCGTGGCAGTTGATGCTGACGGTGCCCGCCACCAGCCGCCCGGCGACCCGGTCGGCAAGTGCGTCGTCGCCGGTCCATACCGATGCGGTAAGCCCGAATTCGGTTGCATTGGCGGCTGTTACGGCCTCGTCGATGTCGTCGTAGCCGAAGATCGGCAATACCGGACCAAACTGCTCTTCGGTGGCCAGCGGCGAGTTCGGGGCCAGATCGGTGACGACGGTTGGTAACGCGAAGTACCCGCCCGCGTCGGCGTCGTCGTCGCGGATCCGTCCGGCGGTCCGGACTTTGGCGCCGCGTGCTTCGGCGTCGCCGACCAGCGTGGCAACGCGGTCGCGTCCGGCGGCGGTGTGCAGCGGGCCGAGCGTCGTCTCCTCGGCAAGCCCGTCGCCGACCACCTCGCGCTCGCAGCGCGCAAGCACCGCGTCGGCCAGCTCGTCGACCAGTCCTGTGGGCGCATACAGCCGCTTGATCGCCATGCAGACCTGACCGCCGGTGGTGTAAGTCGCCGTGACCAGCCGCTGCACCAGCTCGTCGCTGACGTTGATGTCCGGCGCGATGATCGCCGCGTCGTTGCCGCCAAGTTCGAGCAGCACCGGCGTGAGCCGCCGCGCGGCGGCCGCCATTACGGCACGTCCGGTGGCGACCCCGCCGGTCAGCGAGATCAGGTCGATGCCCAGATGGGTGACCAGCGCCTGCGCCAGCTCGCTGCCCGGTCCGGACAGCACGTTCACCACGCCCGGCGGCAACGCGGCAGCCAGCGCCCCGGCGAGTTGCAGCGCCGTTAGCGGACAGGTCGGCGGCATCTTGACCACGCACGTGTTGCCGGCGACCAAGGCCGACGTCAGCTTGGTCATCGTGAGCGCGATCGGCCAGTTGAACGGCAGCACCAGCGCGGCAACGCCGAACGGCTCGCGGTGCAGCCGCGGGTATGCGGAACCCTTGTCGATCTGCTCAGGCGCCAGCGCGGTCTCGGCCATCGACCCGATCAGGCCGGCCAGGCCGGGTCCGGTGTTGAGTTCGAACGTCGCCTCGGCGAGCACCTTGCCGTGCTCGCGGGTGTATAGCCGCGCGCCGTCGTGCCCGGTCAGCTGTTCGGCCGCTGTTGCCGCCGCGGCCGAGATGGCGGCGACGCGCTCGGCGATGCTGAGCGCCCGCCACCCCGCAGCCGCCCGCCGCGCGGCGGCCACCGCCGCATCGAGCTGACTGAGGTCGGCCGCTGGAGCGTGGCCGACGATCTCGGCCGGCCTGGCCGGGTTGTGCACGGGATAGCTGCCGGCGGCTCCTGGCTGCGGCTCGCCGCCGATCGTCAAAACCGATTCCGCCGTCGTTGTTGATCCCGTCATGGTGCATATCCTCTTTGGGTCCTTTGGCGCACGCTTGACCCGGTGCGGTCGTCCCGCCATCGTAAGTCGTTATGAAGGCTGTCGTACTGCGCGAGGTCGGGCAGCCCACCAGGGTGGAGGAGCTGGAGCTGCGGCCGCTCGCCGGCCACGAGGTGCGGGTTCGGCTGGCCGCCAGCGGCGTATGCCACAGCGACCTGTCGCTGCGCGACGGGTCCATACCGACGTTGCTGCCGTGCACGCTCGGTCACGAGGGCGCCGGGATCGTCACCGAGGTGGGTGACAACGTCACCACCGTCAAACCGGGTGAGCACGTGGTGCTGACGTGGAGCGTGCCATGCCGGTCGTGTCCGCACTGCCTGCGCGGCGAAACCGAGCTGTGTCTGCACAGCTACGACCACGTCTACGGCGCTCCGTACGCCCAAGGCGCCGGCCCGGTGTGGCCGGGAATGGGCGTCGCGTCGTTGGCCGAAGAGACGCTGCTGCCGGCCGCGGCGGTGGTTCGGGTCGACGAGTCGCTGCCCCTCGATCAGGCCGCGTTGCTGGGCTGCGGTGTTACTACCGGGGTTGGTGCGGTGATGCACACCGCGGCCGTCCGCCCGGGGGAGAGCGTACTGGTAATCGGTTGCGGCGGTGTAGGTTTGGCCGCGATTCAGGGAGCCCGGCTGGCCGGCGCGGGTCGGATCATCGCCGCCGACCGGATGGCTGGCCAGCTTCCCACGGCTGTGGCCAACGGAGCGACCGACACCGTCGACGCCAGTGCGGCCGATCTCGCCACTGCCGTACGTGATCTCACCGGTGGCACCGGGGTGGATCACGGAATCGAGGTGGTGGGCAAGCCTGCGACGATCCGCGCTGCCTATGAAGCCACCCGCCGCGGCGGCAAGGTGACGCTGGTGGGTGCCGCGGGCCTGAAAGAAGAGGTGACGCTTCCCGCGCTGTCGTTGATGTCCGACGGCAAGAAGATTCAGGGCAGCGTCTATGGGGCGAGTGACCCGGCCCGCGATATCCCGGTGCTGGCTGACCTCGCCCGAAGCGGCCGGCTGGATCTCGAGGCTTTGGTGACACGACGGGTCGGGATCGATGACGTCGAGGCGGCGTTCAGCGACATGACCGCCGGACGCGGCGCCCGAAGCATCGTCTGCTTCTAACTCAACAGGTTGGCCAGGGCCGCCTCGAGCGTCGGAAAGCTGAATACAAAGCCGCTGTCTTTCAATACTTTTGACGTCACATACCGTCCGGTCAGTCCGAGCGCGGGATCGGTGCGCAACACGACCGCCCCGAGCTTCACCAGTGCGGCCGGCGTGGGCGGCGCGGCCGGTCGGTGCAGTTGCCGACGGAGGGTGGCCATCAGGTCGCGGTTGCGTACCGGATGATCGGTGGCCGCGACGAGCACGCCCGACGGGATGGTCACCTCCGGCGACAAGCCCAGACACGCGCGGACGATTGCCAGCCAGTCCGACAGGTGAATCCAGGAAAACCACTGGCGGCCCGTGCCGACACGTCCGCCCAGCCCGTATCTGGTGAGCCCCACCAGTCGGGTCAGCGCGGGGGAGTCCGGGTCGAGCACCACGGCGGTGCGCAGGATCACGCCATGACGTGTGTTGGCGCCGTCGACCGCATGTTCCCACGGTTCGGCCACGCCAGTCATCTGCGGTAGGCCAGTGGGCAGCGGTGTGGTTTCGTCGCATCGGGTCTCGCCGGCATCCGACCAGATCGCGGTGGTGCTGGCCTGAATCCAGTGTGCCAGCGGGGTTTTCAGTTGCCGACTGGCTTCGACGAGCGCCCTGGTGGGTAGCACCCTGCTGTCTCTGAGCTCGGCGACGTTGCTGCGGGTGGGCCGGCAGTCCACCAGCTTGCCGGCCAGGTTGATGACTGCGGTATTGGCTCCGTCGAGTTCGGCGGCCCAGTCGCCGACTGTGCGGCCGTCCCATAGGACTTGGCGCACGCCAAGTGTCGGGTCGACGCGACGGGTCAAGGTGACCACGTCGTGGCCGCGACTGCCCAGATCGGCGGCGAACCGACGGCCCAACGACCCGTTGCCGCCGGCGATGACTACCTTCAGCTGTTCCGGAGGAGTGTTCACGCGGCGACGATAGTCGTCAGGCGGCGTCGTGGAAAATCAGTCCCATGGCATAGCGTTCGCCGGAACGGACCGTCGAAAGTCCGTGCCGCACCGGCGCCGCCGACCAGCCCCGCTTTGACGGCACCGGCCGCTCCCGAGTGGTGAACACAAAACCATGCCCTTGCGGTAATTGCGTTGCAGTACCTCGGGATTGGGCCCGGAGCCGTTGCTCGACGAGCAGGAACTCGCCGCCGGTGTAATCGCGCTCCGGATCGCTCAGGTTGATCACCACCTGCAGCGGAAACACCAAGTCGCCGTACAGATCTCGGTGCAGGGCATTCCAGTCGTCGGCGCCGTACTTCAACATCAGGGCAGTCGACCTGGTCTGGCCGGCGGCATGGCATTCCGCCAGCCACTCGTCGAGGCTGTCCGGCCAAGGGGCGTGGCGGCCCAGCTTGGTCCACCAGTCGCGGGCGATCGGCAACAGCCTGGGGTAAAGCGCCTGCTTGAGGCGTTCGATCGGCTCGGGATACGGCGCCTGGAAATAACGGTATTGTCCGGCGCCGTACCGCTTGGGCGCCATGTCGATGGTCGAGCGGAACAAGCCGTCGTCGGAGTACAGCTTGCGCAGCCGTGCCGCTTCGCTTGTCGTGATCAGCCTGGGCAACAGCGCGCCACCGTATTCGTTGACCTCGGCGGTTATGGCGTCCCAATCACCGGAGTCGACGCGCTTTTCCCACGGGGCCATTAGCACGTTCTACCAGTGAGCGATTGTGAATGCAGCTCAGTCACACGCGCCACTTCAGCACCGCCGCAGACGGCTCCATCCGTTGCGAAATGCGATAGCGCATGTGATAGCGCTTCGTGGAATGAACTGACCTTTCTTCCGCGCCCCAAGTCCGCGGCGGCTGGTTCGCAGCTATTGGCCGCGGTATGCCGCAGCGAGTACCGTGTTCGTCGCGGACGAGTTGGCTGGGCGGCCGCGGCTCGCACCTCCGGTGGTGAGTCGAGGAAAGTCCGGACTTCACAGAGCAGGGTGATTGCTAACAGCAATCCGAGGTGACTCGCGGGAAAGTGCCACAGAAAACAGACCGCCACCCTCGCGGTGGTAAGGGTGAAACGGTGCGGTAAGAGCGCACCAGCATCCCGGGTGACCGGGATGGCTCGGCAAACCCCACCCGAAGCAAGGTCAAGAAGGCCGCACCGGAAGGTGCGGCCGCGCAGGCGTCCGAGGGTTGCTCGCCCGAGCCTGCGGGTAGACCGCTCGAGGCACCCGGCAACGGAGTGCCCAGATGGATGGTCGCCGCCTTGCCGCCGTTGCTTACGCCGCGGCGGTGAGGAACAGAATCCGGCTTACAGGCCAACTCGCCCGCCTTTGCCGAGCAGACGCAAAAGCACCCATTTTGGGCTCAAAATGGGTGCTTTTGCGTCTGCTCGCCGCGCTTATGGCCGCGCTTTGCGCACCGCCTTGTGGAGCTTGCGCAGCGCGTCGCCCAGCTGCTGCCGGCAAGTCTCGGCGAAGTCGCTCTCGCGCTGGTAGAGCAGGCCGTAGGTGAAAGTGTCCTCGCCCGCGCTGTGCGCGGCTTCGGCCTGGTGACTCAGGTGTTCGCGGCTCACCACGCTGTCCTGATGATCGCCGAGCAGCGACTGGATGGCCTTGGCCCGATCGGACACTTTATCTGCCCCGGTGGCCGCCGCGGTATAGCGAAGTCGTTTGGCGCGCTTGCGGATTCGGTGCAGCGCCTCGTCACGGTCGTGCTCGCCTGCTTCACCGGCGGCCCTTGCCCGTTTGGCGGCCTTGCGGACCCGCTTGTAGGCCGCGTCGATGGTGACCGGCGTCGCTTCGTCACCCGTCTGGGCGGTCGGAATCTCGGCGAGCATCGCATCGAGGGCATCCAGCAGATGGAAGTATCGCGGCGACCGCATCGCGATCAGCGACCGCCGCAGCCCGGTCTGGTAACGGCGCTGCGCACCCCCGACCAGACGCTCCCTAATGGGTCCACGCACCAGTTCCGGTGCCAGCTGGTCCAATTGATGCTGGTAGCGCTCCGCGAGCACCTCGGCGTCGCGCGCCACACCCAGAACACCGGCCAGCTCGCGCAGTTCATCGAGGATCCATGCCCCGTCGGTCGCCCCCAACGAATCCTGGGCATCCCGCAGCAGGCTGCGAATCTTGCGGGTGATTACCCGCATTTGGTGTACGGCGTCGTCGACGTCGGCGCGCACGGCGCGATCCCAGACCAGCAGCTCGTCGACCAGCTCGGCCACCGCGCGGTGTACCGGGTCGGCGGGTGGCTGGTTGGCGTCGGTCTGCAACGTGGCGGCCAGCACGCGCGCCAGCTTGGAGCCGTGACCGGCGGGTTCGGCGCCGGCATCAAGCAGCCGATTGCTCAGGCGGTTCAACAATTCGGCATCAGCGGTCCCATTGGTCGCGATGAGCTCCACTTCCCATTCGCGCCAATCTTGCTGGGCGGGGCCGTTGTCGGAGCCATCGCTGAGGGTCCAGGCGGTGACGTGGTCGTTGCTGAACTCCGCCAGCGCCTCGCCCTCCACGCTGTACAGCACTTGGCTTTCCCGCTGGGTGGTGATACGCGCGACCGGCTCAACGGGGCGGTCGCGAACGATCGCCAGTACCACGTCCAGCAGCTCTGCCGGCACCGAGTGGCCGGGATCGGTGCCGGTGGAGAGGGGTGCGTGGATCTCGGTGCGCGCATCCGGGCCGTCGGGCAACTTCAGGTGCCAACCGGCATCGGCGCCACCGGTGCGGCGCCGCAGCGTGATTTTGTTACGCGCCAGATCCTGTGTCGGGGTGTCGAAGTAAATCGCATCCAGCGATTTGACCGGCGACTTTCCGACTCGAGCCACCGCGGCGATGCCCTCGAACGACGGCGACACCGTCGACTCGCCGACGTCGAACTTGCGTTCCACCTCGGTATGACGCGACGTCTTGGGCGCGTTTACAGGCATCGTTGCCTCCGGTGGGGGCGCGTCGCGGTCGTGGTCGTGGATGCATCCATAGAGTGCCACATCAAAGCGACGGCGTTCCGGACGGCTTCGCTGCCGGCCATCTGCGCTGAAGGATCGTGCTGCAGGTCGGTTGACTCAGAAGCAGTGCTCGTCGGCGGGGAACACCCCGCTGGCCACGTCTTCGGCGTATTGCGTTGCAGCACGGCGTAATTCACCGGCGATGTCCGCATACCGCCGGACGAAGCGGGCCGCCTTGCCGCTGCTGAGGCCGGCCATGTCCTGCCAGACCAGGACCTGGCCGTCGCAATTGGGGCCGGCTCCGATCCCGATTGTCGGAATGGTCAGCTTGCCGGTGATCTGAGTGGCCAGTTCGGCCGGCACCATTTCCATGACGACGGAGAACGCCCCGGCTTCGGCGACCGCGATGGCGTCGGCGATGGTCTGCTCGGCGGCGTCGCCGCGGCCCTGCACCCGGAAGCCGCCGAGGGTGTTGACGCTTTGGGGCGTGAACCCGATGTGCGCCATCACCGGGATGCCCGCGGCGGTCAAAAACGCGATTTGCTCGGCGACCCGCTCACCGCCCTCGAGCTTGACGGCGTGCGCGCCGCCCTCCTTCATGAACCGGGTAGCGGCGGCCAGCGCGGCGGTGGGTCCGGCTTCGTAGCTGCCGAACGGCAGGTCGGCGACGACCAGCGCGTGCTGGGCACCCCGAACCACGCCCCGCACCAGCGGGATCAACTCGTCGATGGAAACCGGCACCGTGGTGTCGTAGCCGTAGACCACATTGGCAGCGGAGTCGCCGACCAGCAGCACCGGAATGCCGGCCTCGTCGAAGACCCGGGCGGTCGAATAGTCGTAGGCCGTGAGCATGCCCCACTTGTGGCCTTCGGCCTTCCGTTTCTGCAGGTGGTGGGTGCGGATCTTGGTCCGTGGCGCGGCGGGCGCTGATCCCGTAGACGAGGTGGACGTGCTGGACCCATAGACATTTTGCTCAGACTTCGAAGACATCTTTGTCCCTAGTGGTTTAGTCCGGTCGATCCTCGTGGCCCTAACGGGTCCCCGGGTTCGTCTGACCCCCACAGTCTGCCATCTCACATCCGCCGTTGTCACCGTGTGCCCGCTGTGAGACATGCCATCGTCGGTTGCAGTCGTTGCCGTCGGGTCGGCTTCATCACGGTGGTAATCCCGGGTAACCGGCCGCTAGCCAGCATCTGCCGGGGCCTCTGGCAGCATGTGTTGGCATGTGTCTGTCTCGCCGCGACAAGATCGCGCGCACGCTGCTGATCTGGACGGCGATCGCTGCCGTGGCGATGCTGCTCGCCGGCTGTCTCCGCGTTGTCGACGGGCACCCCCGGATGGCGGGGCCCAGGCTGGGCCAGCCGGTGGAGTGGTCTCCGTGCCGCGCCAAAAACCCGGCCAAGCTACCGGCCGGCGCAATGTGCGGCAGGATCGCGGTGCCGGTCGACTACGACCACCTCAACGGCGACGTCACGGTGCTGGGGTTGGTTCGCTTTGCTGCGACCGGAAACAAAATCGGTTCGCTGGTCATCAATCCCGGCGGTCCCGGTGAGTCCGGTGTCGACGCCGCCCTGGGGATTGTCCAGTCGTTGCCGCAGAAGGTCCGCGAACGGTTCGACCTGGTTGGGTTCGACCCCCGCGGGGTGGGGTTGTCGCGGCCGGCGATCTGGTGTAACTCCGACGCGGACAACGATCGGCTGCGGGCCGAGCCGGGTGTCGACTACAGCCCGGCGGGTGTGCAGCACATCGAGGACGAGACCAAGGAGTTCGTCGCCCGCTGCGTCACCAAGATGGGGGTGAACTTCCTGCGCAACGTCGGCACCGTCAACGTCGCCCGGGACCTGGACGCGATTCGCGCGGCGCTGGGTGACGCCAAGCTGACCTACCTGGGCTACTCGTACGGCACCCGGATCGGCTCCGCCTACGCCGAGGCCTACCCGCAGAACGTACGGTCGATGATCCTCGACGGCGCCGTCGACCCCAATGCCGATCCCGTCGAGGCCGACCTGCGTCAGGCCAAGGGATTCCAGGACGCGTTCAACGACTACGCCGCGGACTGCGCGAAAAAGCCCACTTGTCCGCTGGGCACCGACCCGACCAAGGCCGTCGACGTCTACCACAGCCTGGTCGACCCGCTGGTCGACCCGAACAACCAAATGGTCAGCAAGCCGGCGAAAACCAACGACCCGCGTCAGCTGAGCTACAGCGACGCCATCATCGGCACCATCATGGCGCTGTACTCGCCGACGCTGTGGCGCCACCTGACCGACGGCCTGGACGAGTTGCGCAACGGTCGCGGAGACACCCTGCTTGCGCTGGCCGATATGTACATGCGCCGCGATTCAAAAGGCCACTACAACAACGCCACCGACGCTCGGGTGGCGATCAACTGCGTCGACCAGCCCCCGGTCACCGACCGGGCCAAGGTCGTCGACGAAGACCGCCGATCGCGGGAGCTCGCACCGTTCATGAGCTACGGCAAGTTCACCGGTCACGCCCCGTTGGGCACCTGCGCCTTCTGGCCGGTGCCGCCCACCAGCAAGCCCCATCTCGTCTCGGCGCCCGGCATGGCGCCGATGGTGGTGGTGTCTACGACGCATGATCCGGCGACTCCGTACCAGGCCGGAGTAGACCTGGCCAACCAACTGCACGGGTCGCTGCTTACCTTCGACGGCACTCAGCACACGGTGGTCTTCGAGGGCAACGACTGCATCGACAACAAAATAACGGCGTACCTGATCGATGGCACCACGCCGCCGGCCGGCGCCAAGTGCTGAACACGTGCGACCCAACCCCTCCTCAGCAAAGTGACCAAGGCGTGATCATTTCGCGTCATGGCGGGAATGCGTGGCTGCAACGATGACAGCCATGTCGCGCCGGAGACCATTGAGCTCGGCGCTTTTTTCAGTGTTCGCCGGGGGGTTGTTGTGTTTCGGGCAGCCGGCGGTGCTGCCGGTGGCCGGCGCCACTCCCGAGCCCGGGCCCGGTGCGGGACAGACGCAGAACCCGCAGCCGCCGGCGGTGGCGAAGCCGAACTGGGGCAGCTGCAGCGAGTTGCTCGGCGGCGATACCCGTGACATACCCACCGCGAAGTGCGCGACGGTGCCGGTCCCGATCGACTACAACAACCCCGGTGGCGCGCAAGCCAAGTTGGCGGTGATCCGGATCCCGGCAACTGAGCAGCGGATCGGGTCGCTGCTGGTTAATCCGGGCGGACCCGGGGCGTCGGCCGTCGACATGGCGGCGGGTTTGGCGCCTGACCTGGATGGCACCGATATCCGTCGCCACTTCGACCTGGTGGGCTTCGACCCACGAGGCGTTGGCCATTCCACGCCGGAACTGCGGTGCCGCACCGACGCCGAGTTCGACGCGTTCCGGCGTGACCCGATGGTGGACTACAGCCCCGCCGGAGTCGCCCACATCGAGCAGGTCTACAAGCAGTTGGCCAAGGAGTGCGCCGACAAGATGGGCCTCCCGTTCCTGGCCAACATCGGCACCGCGTCCGCCGCGCGCGACATGGACATGGTCCGCCAGGCCCTGGGCGACGAGCAGATCAACTACCTGGGTTTCAGCTACGGCACCGAGTTGGGCACCGCCTACCTCGAACGGTTCGCGGACCATGTGCGGGCGATGGTGCTCGACGGCGCCATCGACCCGACCGTCGGCCCGATCGAGGAGAACATCAAGCAAATGGCGGGATTCCAGACCGCCTTCAATGACTACGCCGCCGACTGCGCTCGCTCGCCGGCCTGCCCGCTGGGCACCGACCCGACAAAATGGGTCGACCGGTACCACGCCCTGGTCGACCCGCTGGTCGCCAAGCCGGGTCCGACGTCGGACCCACGCGGTCTTGGGTACGCCGACGCGACCACCGGCACCATCAACGCGCTTTACACGCCGGCGCACTGGAAGTACCTGACCAGCGGTCTGCTCGGGCTGCAGCGTCATACCGACGCCGGTGACCTGCTGATGCTCGCCGACGACTACGACGGCCGCGACAAACACGGGCATTACGACAACGGCCAGGACGCGTTCAACGCGATCCGTTGCGTGGACGCGCCGTCCCCGACGGATTCCGCGAGCTGGGTCGCTGCCGATCAGCAGATCCGCCAGGCCGCTCCGTTCCTCAGCTACGGGCCGTTCACCGGCAACGCACCCCGCGATTTGTGCGGGCTGTGGCCGGTGCCGGCGACGACCACACCGCACGCCGCGCCGCAGGTGCCGTTCGGCAAAGTCGTGGTGGTGTCCACCACCCACGACCCGGCAACCCCGTATCAGGCCGGGGTGAACCTGGCCCAGCAGCTGGGCGCCCCGCTGATCACCTATGACGGAACCCAGCACACGGCGGTGTTCAACGGCAACCAGTGCGTGGACAACACGGTGATGCGCTACTTCGTGGACCTGGCGGTGCCGCCGGTGGCGTTGCACTGCCAGCCCTGAGCCAGCTCGGTAGCCGGTGACCGCGGACTGCGAATGGCAGGCTAAAGGCGCTCCGCGGAGCCGGTGCTGTTGTGCGGGTTGGCATCAGGCTCCAGTTCCCCCGCGTCGATGGCTTTCTTGACTTCCGCCGCATGTGCCACCTGTTGCGCGCTGTAGCCAATGAGCAGCGCCACCCCACAGACCAGGAGGGCCACCCCGGCCAGCCACCGCAGGCCGTAGGTGTAGCCCTGGTCCAGCGCATGCAACTGGGCGGCGTTCATGTACTTCACCGGCCCGACGGTGCCGCCGAGATGCAGCGTGCGCGACGTGATTGCGGCCTGGACAACGGCCAGCACCACCGGTCCGCCGAGACGGGACAGCATGAGCGAGATCGCCGATATGGGCCCAATCCGGTCCAAACCGACACTGGCGATCAGCGAGAGCGCGACCGGCACGTTGATCACGCCGATACCGATACCGGCGACGACGAGGGGCATCACCAAATTCGGGAAGTACGGAACGCCGCGGTGCAGCATCGAGGCGTAGAGCGCCGCGCCCAGCACGACGACGCCGCCGATGATCACCACCACGCGCGGCGGTAACGACATCACCAGCCGCGACGACACGCCCGCCCCGACACCCACCGCGATGGCGAACGGGATGAAGCACACGCCCGCGCGCAGCGTGCTGTAACCCATGATGTCCTGGACATACAGACCGATGACGAGGGCCAGGGTGAACATCACCCCGCCGGCCAGAAAGATGGCTGCAAACATGGCCAGCCGGTTGCGGTCGAAGAACAAGCTGAATGGCAGGACGGGGTTCTCCGCCCTGCGCTCCACCATCACGAACGCCACGAAAGCGCCCAGGGCCACGACCCCCGAACCGATAGTGATGGGCGACAGCCAGCCCTTCTCCGGCCCCATCGAAAAGCCGAGCACGGCCGCGGTAAAGACCAACGTGGCCAACGCTGCCCCAGCCGCGTCGAGCTTTATCCGCTCCTTCTCCGTTTCCCGCAGCGCGATGTGGGCCAGATAGAGAACCAGCAGCCCGATCGGCACGTTCACCAAAAACACCAGCCGCCACGACACCTCGGTGAGCACCCCGCCCACCACGAGGCCCAGTATCGAGCTGAGACCGCCGATCGCCCCCAACACCGCCATCGCAGCATTGCGCAACGGGCCCTTGGCGAATGTGGTCGCCACCAGCGCCATACCGGTCGGGGCGATGATCGCGGCGGCCACGCCCTGCAGCAGCCGCGCCGAAACGAGCACGCCCCCGTCCCAGGCGATGCCGCATATCGCCGAGACGATAGTGAACAGCGCGACGCCGCCGATGAAGGCGCGTTTGCGCCCGATGCTGTCACCGAGACGGCCGCCCAGCAGTACCAGCCCGCCAAAGGTCAGCACGTAGCCGATGATCACCCAGCTCCGCGCGGCATCGGACATGCCGAGCTCATTCTGGATCCGCGGAAGCGCGACGACCGCGATCATGCCGTCCATCGTTGCCATCAACTGCATGCCGCCGATCGCGGTGACCGCGGCGACAAACCAGCGAGGCGGCAGCCTGGTCGAGATGTTTCTGCTCGCACCGCCTGGCGTGCTCGGTTCGACGGGCATCGGGCTCGCTCCGCGCGTTGAGTCGTCTAGTGATGTACCGCCAGCTCTGCATCGTTGGGAGTCGGCTTAGCCGTACGCTACGGCAATCTCAAGAACTGGTAGCCAAAAACCCGATCAGATACACATTTTCGGTCGAACCCGCTGGTACCCGTTGGGCAGCAGTGCGGCTGACCTCCGCCCAGGCCGCATTGCTGCTGGACGGTTGGTGACCGCGGCATGACGGTGCACACGCTGAAAAAGTCGTCCCGCGATTTGATAAACCGCGTTTTTGCAATGGGGAAAGTTCAGTCAACCGGCGTGAACTCGAGATGCAATTCCTTGAGGCGCCTGAACAAGAAGGTGCGGTCCCATTTGAGACGACGATCGCCCACCGGACCATGCTCGGCTTCTGAAAGCCGAATGTCGGCCATCCGGTCGAGGATTCGTTCCAAACTCACCCGCGCTTCGGCGCGGGCGATCGGGGCACCCGGACAAGTGTGGATACCACGGCCGAATGCGATGTGTTGCAATATGTTTGGGCGTTCGAGGCGAAATTCCCTGGGCTCCTCGAACCGTCGTGGATCGCGATTTGCGGCACCATTCATCACCAGTACGCTGGTGCCGGCTTGTACATCGACGTCGCCTATTTTGGTGGTGCGCCGCGCCATGCGGAAATTCGATTTGATCGGGCTTTCGAAGCGCAGCATTTCCTCAATGAACGCGGGGACCTTTGAGCGGTCCTCGCGCAGCTGCTCTTGCAAGTCCGGTCGCTCCGCCAGCATTAGCATTGCGAGACTCAGCAGATCGATCGTGGTGCCGTGGCCGGCAGCGAACATGAACGTGGCAACGCGGGCAACGTCAATCGCGGCGGGCGTCGTGCCGTCGGGAAACTTGGCCAGCGCAAGCTCGGTGAGCACATCCTCGCGCGGCGTGCGCCGCCGCTCCTCGATGTACTCGACGAACCACTCTTCTTTTACGCCGACGAAGCCGCTACGTTCGCCTTCGAGCCTGCTGGCCGTCGCAGCGCGGCGGAATCGGTCATGGTCGGCCTCGGGCACGCCCAGCAAATTGATGATCGCGACGAGCGTGAACGGAAAGTTGTAGTCGAAGACGATCTCGCACTTGCCCTGCGCGACGAAGGAGTCGAGTTGCTCGTCGGCCAGACGCCACAGGAAATCCTCGTTCTTCTTGAGCTGCTTGGGCGTAAACAACCTGTTCAACAGTGAGCGGTGCGCGGTATGCCGCGGAGGATCAAACGTGATGAAGTAGTCGCCGAACGTAACTCGGTGGCGGTGCTGTTCGATCAGATCCGAAATGTCGTCACTGTCGGTTTTCTTCGGAATCCCCGACCATGGTCCGCTGACTATGTTGCACACCGAAAAGTTCTGCTCGGCGTCGCGTTGGACGGCGACAGCCTCGTCATACCCCGACACCATCACCACGCCATGCGCCGGCTCACGCCGTGCTGGGCAACGACGGATCGCGTCGTAGTAGTCGTTGGGGTCATCGACGAGCGACTTGTCGGTGAAGAAATCGAGGTTATCGAGTCCGCTCAATCCGCCTCCATCGCCTAGCAATAGACAATAGGGATGTTATGCGCGCGCCTCGGCACATGTACCGAAATAGCCGCACGAAACCACATGGGACGCGAGGGCGTGACCCGAGTCTGGCTACACCATCGAGCAGCAT
>NZ_JCALDF010000003.1:0-308610 GCF_059812725.1 Mycobacterium sp. NGS41 | reverse complement strand
TGGCGGTCGGTCCGGGGCGAGCCCCGAACCGTCCGAATTACCAGGTGATTCGGCATTCGTCCGCGTCCTTGCACCGTCGTCGCGGGTGCCGGCACAGGGCTCGTCCGATTGCCACCTAGCACTCTATACACGAGAGTGCTAGCACTCAAGGGGGCCCCGCTGCTTCCCGGCGTGGCTTTCAGGAATCCATCAGGTACCGCGCGAATAATCCATTCATGTTCACCGGCATCCTCAACCCGAACCGCATCGTTGGCGCGGCCACACTGATCGTCGCGGCCGCCATCGGACTGGCCGGACCCGGCGTCGGAGTGGCCAGCGCTGACCCGAACGGCCAGATGTACGGCGACCCCGGAGCCGCCGCCCCCTACTGGCGTTACCAGCACCAGGAAGACTGCGGCCTGATGTCCGTCGCCGACGTGGTCGGCCAGGTCACCGGCCGAGAACCCTCGCAAATCGGTATCGAGTTGCGCGGCATATTCACCAAAAGCGTGAGCCACCGCGGAAACATCTACCTCTTTGACGGCACCTCCCCCGAAGACATGGTCGTGCTGCTGCAGAAATATGGCGTCCAATCCGACCTCACCTCCGGCAACACCATGGCGACACTCGAGCAGGACCTGGCCGGCGGCCACAAAGTGATCGCCGCGATCAACGCCGAAACCATCTGGAACTACCCGCCGGGCAAGGGGCAGCGCACCAACGCCGACCACGCGGTCGTCGTCACGGGGGTCGACACCCGCTCCGACATCGTCCACCTCAACGACAGCGGCACCCCAACCGGCCGCGACGAGCAAATCCCCATGGGTACCTTCGCCCAGGCCTGGTCGACCAGCAACAACCTGCTCATCGTCACCCAAGCGACCTGACCGTCAGGTCATCTGCCCTTTCACCACCGGCAGCCCGGGGTCGCAGGGCACGTCCAGCGGCGACGGCGGCGCTCCTGCGGCCACCAGGTGTGCCGCGAACGAGGCGATCATCGCCCCGTTATCGGTGCACAGCCGTGGCCGAGGAATCCGCAGTGTCAGGCCCGCCGCCGCGCAGCGCTGGCTGGCAAGCTCGCGCAGCCGGGAATTTGCGGCCACTCCCCCCGCGATCAGCAGGGTCGACACACCCAACTCCGTAGCGGCGCGCACCGCCTTCTTGGTCAGCACGTCGGCGACGGACTCCTGGAAGCCGGCCGCGACATCGGCGGTCCGGAAGTCGGGATGACTTTCCACGTACCGCGCGACAGCGGTCTTGAGCCCGGAGAAGCTGAACGCGTACGGGTCGTCGGCCGGGCCGGTCATGCCGCGCGGGAAAACGGGGATCTCCGCGGCCTCCCGGCCGCAGGTGCGGGCCAGGTCATCGAGCACTTTTCCACCCGGGTAGCCCAGGCCCAGCAGCCGCGCCACCTTGTCGTACGCCTCGCCGGCCGCGTCGTCGAGGGTGCTGCCCAGCTCGACGATCGGCTCGCCGAGCGAACGCACCCGCAGTAGGTGGGTATGACCTCCGGACACCAGCAACGCCACGCATTCAGGAAGCGGTCCGTGTTCATAGACATCGGCGGCCAAGTGCCCGCCCAGGTGGTTCACCGCGTAGAACGGCACCTCCCACGCGGCTGAATACGCTTTGGCCGCAGCCACTCCCACCAACAACGCACCTGCCAGCCCGGGCCCGATGGTGGCGGCGACGATATCGGGTCGGTTCAGTCCGGCTGCCTCGAGCGCGCGACGCATTGCGGGACCGAGCGCTTCCAGGTGCGCCCGGGAGGCGATCTCGGGCACCACGCCGCCGAACCGGACGTGGTCGTCGACGCTGGACGCGACCTCGTCGGCCAACAATGTCACGGTGCCGTCGGGGTCGAGTCGCGCGATGCCCACTCCGGTTTCGTCGCAAGAGGTCTCGATCGCCAGGATGGTCGTCACTGTGCTTCCCGCCGCATGGTGTAAGCATCGGCGCCGCTGACCCGGTAGTAGCGTCGGCGCAGACCGATCTGGTCGAATCCCACACTGCGATACAGGGCGATGGCGACCTCGTTGTCGGTGCGCACCTCCAGGTAGACGACACCGCCGTCGGCGAACTCCAGGAGTTCGTTGAGCAACCGGCGGCCGATGCCCTGTCCTTGGTAGGCAGGGTCGACACCGATGGTGTGCACTTCATGCTCGAACGGCGGTCTGCGGCCCAACCGCGAAATGCCGCCGTATCCCACCAGCAGTCCGTCGGCGCTGCGCGCGCACACGTAATAGTTGTGCGAGCTGGCCAGTTCGCGATTGAACACCGCTGCCGGCCACGGGTCATCGCCGTCGAACAGCTGGGCTTCCAGCTCGGCGCAGCGTTTCGCGTCGGCGGGCGTCAGCGCGCGGAACGTGACGGCGGTGTGACGGGTCATGCCCGAGCCGCCAATGGCTTGGCATCCGGCCGGCGCAGGTACAACGGCACCAGCGGCGCGGGCTGATCGGCCCAATCGGAAACTGCGGACACCAAACCCGCAGGTGTCGGGGCGACCGGCTCGCACACCGGTAGGCCGAACAGCGCCGCGTGCTCGGGCGAGCCGGCAACCCCGCGCGCCGGACCGGGGTCGACATCAGCCGGGGCATTCACCGCGGGACCGTCGGTGCGGATGCCGTCGCGGTAGCGCGCCCAATACACCTCGCGCCGCCGCGCATCGGTGACGACCAGGGTTTCGCCGGTGGTTTGCCCGCCGATGGCGTCCAGGCTGCACACACCATGGACCGGGATGCCCAGCGCATGGCCGTACGCGGCGGCCGTGGCCATACCGGCCCGCAGGCCGGTGAACGGGCCGGGACCACAGCCCACGACCACCGCGGCGAGATCGGCCATCGTCAGCGCGGCATCGGCGAGAGCGGCCAGCACGTTGGGAGTCAGTCGCTCGGCGTGCGCCCGCGCGTCGACGGTGACCCGCTCGGCCAGCACGGCGAGATCGGGCAGCCGGACGACACCGGCCGTGACGGCCGGAGTGGCGGTGTCGAGGGCGAGAATCACAGTCACGAGCGCCCCCACTCCCAGGTCGCGATCCGCACGTCGGAATGGCTGACCCGCTCGAGGCGCACGTCCAGGTGCCGATCGGACAGCCGCTCGACCAGGCCCTCGCCCCACTCCACCACGACTACCGCATCGTCGAGTTCGGTGTCGAGATCCAGCGAGTCGAGCTCGGCCAGCAGATCGGCTCCCCGATGATCCAACAACCGGTAGACGTCGACGTGGATCATCGCCGGACCGCCCGGCCGCCGCGGCGGGTGTACGCGCGCCAGCACGAAGGTCGGCGACGTGACCGGGCCGTCGACATCCATGGCCGCGGCAATACCCTTGGCCAGCACCGTTTTTCCGGCGCCAAGCGGCCCGGAGAGCACCACCACGTCGCCCGCGCGCAGCTGCTCACCCAACTTCGACCCCAACGCAACGGTGTCCTCGACGCGCTCCAACGTCGCGGTGCCCGAAAACCCGTCAGCCATGCCGTCGGAACCTTTCGCGGAAACGCCGGTACCGCAGCGCCATCTTGCTCGGCGTGACCCGATCGACCAGCCGGACGAGTCCCTCGTTGATCGCATCGGGCTTGTCCAGCAACGCCAAATGGCTGGCACCAGTGACGATGACCAGTTCGGACTGCGGCAAACAGGCCGCCATCTTCCTCGAGTATTCGTCCGGGGTGAGCAGGTCGTGGTCACCGCACGTGATCAGGGTCGGGATCTTGAGCAGCGTCCACAGCCCGGCGGTTTCGTCGTGCACCTCCAGGGCATGTAGAAACCCGACCAGAGTGGCGATCGGGGTGCCGTTCATCATCCGCTGCGAGAACGCATCCAGGCTCCGGCTGACCCGCAGGTCGCTAAACGACGCGGCACGCAGGATTGGGCCGATCAGTGACCGCGAGGCGGTGCGGCCGCGGTGCATCAGCTTCGGTGCGGACCGAGCCGTGAACCGGACCGCTTCCAGCGCTGGGTTTTTCAGGAACTCACCCAGCGGCGATCTGGAAACTCCTTCGGCCGCAGACGAAATCAACGCAGCGCCGACGATCCGGCGGCCATACTGCTCGGGATACTGTCGGGCATGGGACAACACCGTCATGCCGCCCATAGAATGACCGGCCAACACGATCGGCCCGCGCGGGACGACCGTCTGCAGCACAGTTTCCAGGTCCTGGCCGAGTTGGGTCAGCGTGTAGGTGTCGGGATCGGCTTCGCCGGACAACCCGTGCCCACGATGGTCGTAGAACACCATTCGCACGCTCGCGCCCCACTGCTCCCCGAGCCTCATCCGCTGAAAGTGGAAGGCGCCCATACGTAGACAGAATCCGTGGACGAATACGACGGTCAGCGGCGCATCCACCGGACCCGCCTCGCGTACGGCCAGCCGTACCCCGTCGGGCGTGGTCACCACCCGACCGCGATCGCTGTCCAGCCGCTCGAAATCCTCGTCGGACCACGGGTCTTCGAGGACGCTGGCGCGCTCGGCCATCGACCGGCGCGCCGACGCCCCTACGATCGTGGCGACCGCGGTCAGCCCGGTGCTTCCCGCACGCCAGGTATTGCGCTTGCGAGTCTCTTCACCGCTCAACGGTTTTCGGCCTCACGATAGGTTCTGGTGATGCGGCCGCGGGGGCTGGTGACCACCTCGTAGTGGATGGTGCCGAGCAGATCCGCCCAATCTTGTGCCGTAGGTTCGCCCGAACTGCCGGGCCCGAAGAGAATCGCCTCGTCGCCTTCGGCGACATCGACCCGTCCGGGACCCAGGTCGACGACGAACTGGTCCATGCAAATCCGCCCCGCGCCGGCATAACGCCGACCGTTGATCAGCACCTCCAGGCGTCCGCCCAGCGACCGGAAGACGCCGTCGGCGTAGCCTACGGGCAGCAGCGCCAGATTGGTGTCACGCTCGGCGACCCAGGTGTGCCCATAAGACACGCCTTCGCCAGCGCGAATCGACTTCACCAGCGACACAGCGCATTTCACTGTCATCGCGGGCACCAGTCCCATATCGCCGAGCTGCGGCACCGGACTCAGGCCGTACACGGCGATGCCTGGGCGCACCATGTCGAAGGCCAGGTCGGGCCGCGACATGGTGGCTGACGAGTTCGACAGGTGCGCCACCTCGAACCGCACTCCTTGATCGCGGGCCTGCATCAGCATCTCGGTGAACCGTTGAGCCTGAACGTCGTTGATGGGGTTGTCGGGCTGGTCGGCGTAGACCATGTGCGACATCAGCGCGCGCAGCCGGACCGTCTCCTCAGCGACGGCCTCGCGCAACGCGGTCAGCACCGACGGATACTGCGCCGCGGCCACGCCGTTGCGGTTCAGCCCGGTGTCCACCTTGACCGTCACCGTCGCCGTCTGGCCGGTCCGGCGCACCGCCTCCAGCACTTCGTCGAGCTGGCGGACCGACGACACGGCGATCTCCACATTGCCCTGCAGCGCGGGCGCGAAATCCATGCCGGGCGGGTGCAGCCAGGCCAGCACCGGCGCGGTGATGCCGTCGGCACGCAATGCCAGCGCCTCGTCGACGGTGGCGACGCCGAGTTCGGCCGCCCCGGCAGCCAGCACGGCGTGGGCCACGCGGATCGCGCCATGGCCGTAACCGTCGGCCTTGACGACAGCCATGACCTGCGCGCTGCCGGCGTGTTCGCGCAGCACCCGCACGTTGTGCTCAATGGCGGCCAGGTCCACCACGGCCTCGGCTAGGACGCCCGGCGTCAGGGATATCGGCGTAACGGCCACGGCCGCCATTGTCCCAGAGCGCGGGCTCCGAACGTCGCCGAGCGTAACCACATGGCGAAAAATTCGGCCTCAAATCGCCGCCAGGTAACGCTCGCGGGCTGTTACCACCCGCGCTTAATGCGCGAAGTGCTGCTCGTCGAAGTGCCCGCCTGGCTTGAGCTTGTCCAGCGACGCCAGCGCCTTTGCAGCGTCATCGTGCAGGGCGCGGGCCAGGTCGGCGGAGAGCCCTTCGCGCACGACGACGCGCAGCACGGACACGTTGGTGGCGTTGTCGGGCATGGTGTAGGCGGGTACTTGCCAGCCGAAGGTCCGCAGCTCGTGGGAGACGTCGAATTCGGTGTAGCCGCGGTCCTTGGCCAGCCGGAAGCTGACCACCGGGATTGCCGAGCCGTCGGAGATCAGCTCGCAATGCTCCCCGGTGCGTAGCTGCTCACCGAACCACCGCGCGGTCGACGACAGGGCCTGCATGACCTTGGTGTATCCGTCGCGCCCCAGCCGCAGGAAGTTGTAGTACTGGCCGACGACCTGGTTGCCGGGGCGGGAGAAGTTCAGCGTGAACGTCGGCATGTCGCCGCCCAGATAATTCACGTGGAACACCAGATCCTCGGGTAGGTACTCCTTGCTGCGCCATACGACGAAACCGACGCCGGGATAGGTCAACCCGTATTTGTGGCCGCTGACATTGATCGACACCACCCGGGGCAGCCGGAAATCCCATTCCAGATCCGGGTGCAGGAACGGCACCACGAAGCCGCCGCTCGCGGCGTCGACGTGGACCGGAACGTCCACACCTCCGCCGGCGGCCAGCTTGTCCAGCGCCGCGCATATCTGGGCGATGGGCTCGAGCTCACCGGTGTAGGTGGTGCCCAGGATCGCCACCACGCCGATGGTGTCCTCGTCCACCGCATCGACGACCTGTTCGGGAGTGATGACGTAGCGGCCCTCTTCCATCGGCAGGTAGCGCGGCTCGACGTCGAAATAGCGGCAGAACTTCTCCCAGACCACCTGCACGTTAGAGCCCATCACCAGGTTGGGCGTGCGACCTTTCCAATCCTTCCCAACCTTTGCGCGCCAGCGCCATTTCATCGCCAACCCCCCAAGCATCACCGCCTCGCTGGAGCCGATGGTGGACACCCCGCAGGCGCTGGTCGGGTCCTGGTCGCTGAGGTGCTCGGCGTGAAACAGGTCGGCGACCATACAGACGCATCGCTGCTCGATGGCCGCGGTCGCCGGGTATTCGTCCTTGTCGATCATGTTCTTGTCGAAGGTCTCGGCCATCAGTTTCCCGGCCTGCGGATCCATCCAGGTGGTGACGAAGGTGGCCAGGTTCAGCCGCGAACTGCCGTCCAGCATCAGCTCGTCGTGGATGAAACGGTAAGCCGCCTCCGGATCCATCGACTCCTCGGGCAACCGCAGTGCCGGTACCGGCGCGGTGAACATGCGGCCGGTGTAGGCGGGAGCGATCGAATGGGTGGCCATCGACGGGTGGGTGCGGGACACGGCGAATCCTTTCGTATGAAGCGGCTACAACGTTAGAGAGAGGCCAGGGCGGCGCGGATATGGTGCAGAATTCGCGAAGCCGACGTGGGCGCGTCGCCGGGGCCCGGGTCGGCCGCCGACAGCGCCGCGGCGCGGGCGTGCACGAAGGCCGCGGCCGCGGCCGCCTCGACGGGCGGCAGGCCCGACGCCAGCAGAGCGCCGATCATCCCGGACAACACGTCGCCGGATCCCGCGGTAGCCGCCCAGGATTGGCCGGCCGGATTCAGGTAGACCGGTCCGCCCGGGTCGGCGACGACGGTCACGTTGCCCTTGAGCAGCACGGTGGCGCCGAACGCGTCGGCGAGCTTGCGGCACGCCCCGACGCGATCGTCCCCCGGCGGGCCCCCGGCCAGCCGGGCGAATTCACCGGCGTGCGGGGTCAGCACCGTCGGCGCATTGCGATTGACCACCAGATCGGGGTGGGCCGCCAGGATGGTCAGTCCGTCGGCGTCGACGATCACCGGCAGGTCGGTCTCCAGCGCGAACCACAACGCGGCGGCCCCGCTGTCGTCGGTGCCCAGCCCTGGGCCGACCACCCAGGCCTGCACCCGCCCCGCCGCTGCGGGGGTGGGCGACGCGATGACCTCGGGCCACTGCGCAAGCACCTCGCTGTGCGCGCCGCCCGCGTAGCGGACCATGCCGGAGGTGGCTGCGACGGCGGCACCGGTGCACAGCACGGCGGCCCCCGGATACGTCGACGAGCCGGCCATCACGCCGGTCACGCCCTGGGTGTACTTGTCGTCTCGGGGACCGGGCATCGGCCAGCGCGCGGCCACGTCGGCCGCCTCGAAACCCAGCACGTCCGTATCCGGCAGGTCCAGTCCGATATCGACCAGCGTGACCCGGCCACAGTCGGCCAGCGCGTGTACGGGTTTGAGCCCGCCGAAGGTCACGGTCACCGCGGCGTGCACCGCCGGCCCGGTGATCGCCCCGGTCGCCCCGTCGATGCCGCTCGGGATGTCGACCGCCACCACGGGAACCCCGCCCGCCTTTTCCAGAGCCGCGAACACCTCGGCCGCGGCCGGCCGCAGCGGACCCGAGCCGGATATGCCCACCACCCCGTCGATGACGAGATCGGTTGTCGCCGATGCACTTTTCACGACGTGGCCACCGGCTTTGGTGAACGCCGCCAGCGCCTTGCGGTGGGTGCGGTCGGGGTTCAGCAGCACCGCGTCCGCCGCCGCGCCGCGGCGACGCAGGAAGGTCGCCGCCCACAGCGCATCACCGCCGTTGTCGCCCGAGCCGACGACCGCGCACACCCGGCGGCCGGTAATCCCGCCGGTGCGCTCGGTCAGTTCGCGGATGATCGCGGTGGCCAGCCCGAAGGCCGCGCGGTGCATCAGGGCGCCGTCGGGGAGGCTGGCCAATAGCGGCGCTTCGGCCTCGCGGATCGCGTCTGCAGAGTAGTAATGCCGCATCAGAGCCAGCATTCCATGCTCAGCGACAGCCCGTCAGGCTGACTGCTCGCGGGACCCGGACCGCCGAAAGGCCGACTTCAGGTTCGCCGGATTCAGCGCGGGTCGCTTGCGCTCCCGGGCCATCGGATAGAAAGCGAGACCGATCACGATCGCAGCAAAGTGACCGATCACGGTGAAGTTCAGTCCGATGCGGTCCATCGTGATCAGCGGGAACCCATAGATGATGAACAGCACCGCAAGATAGCCCCAGCGCCACGGTCGCGCGATGTGATAGGCGAGGACGGCTATCACGCCGACCAGGAAGTAGCTCACCCCGATATCGTGAGCGCGCACATACCGTTCCGACGCGTCGTGGTTTTCGATCGCCCAGTAGAGCAGTCCTTCGCTGATATACGTGGCAAGGATGTGGGAGCTCAATCCCACTGCCAGCCAACGCAGCTGGCCAAGCCAGTGCTCTGCGGGGGCGAGGAACAGCGTGAACAGCAGCAGGTACGCTTCCAGATTCTTGCCGTCGATCCAAAACAGGCTGGAGAACAGCACATTAAGCGGGTCCGTCGCCAGCTGGTGGATGTTGGTGTAGCGGTGCAGCATCACCGAATGCAATTTCTGTCCGGTGACCACGTGCTGATAGACGGTTGTGATCGCCAACGCAAGCAGCCACGTGTACGTCAGCGGGGCGTTAGTGATGAAGTGCCACACCGCCAGCCACACGCCGTGTAGTCGCGCCCGCACCGATTCCGCCACGGCGTCAACCTTCGCACGCTTTGACATGGCGCGTATGACTTCGGCAGGCGCGTCGAAGCGCGGTTCAGCTATCCGACGGCGCGGCGACTGGTTCTTCGGGTTGCTCGACGTGGGGTTTCAGGTGCCGCCACCAGCAGGCGACGTAGAGCAGCATCGAGATCACCAACACCACGAGCACCCAGACGACCAGGGTGATGTCGACCCAGCCGCCGAACGGCGGCGACCCCGGGAGTGCGTTTCGCAGTGGTACCACCGCAAACAGCATTGCCGCGTACCACGTCGTCATCGGCGGCTGAAACGGTCGTCGGTCCCGCAGCGTCTGAATCGCAACGAATAAGCCCAGCCCGGCGATGGCGACGAGCACGGCCAGGATGACCAGACCGAACGCGGCTGCGCCAAGCGACCGCTGCAGAGTCACTCGGTACGGGCCGACCCCGCTGTCTTCGTTGACGAGGACGTTCCAGCCGGGAAGTTGGGCGACGAACGTCACGGGCACCCGCTCGACGACGGCCTCGCTGGCCCCGTGGTGCAATTCGACCTCGATCGGCCCCGACCGGTAGCGATCGAAGGGCCAGTCTTCGATCTCGCCCGCGATGGTGAGCTGAACGGCGACAACTCCGGGCAGCATGCCCCTCGTCCACGTGATGCGGGTAGGCATCGCCGCGGATCTGACCCTGAGCGTGACGTCCTGGTTGAGGTGCTGGGTTTGCGGATCCAACAACGCGGCTCCGGGCGAAATAGTCAGGTTGGCAGACAGGACCCGGTAGTTGGACTGGATGTCTTCCACAGCCATCGTCGCCGTGGACCGGTCACCCGCAGCCGGGGCTTCCGCAGGCTGGTGGAGCGAACCGCCCTGGGCATACAGCACCACCGCCGCGATGTATGCCCCGACGAGGACCACGATGAAACCGACGACGCCGAATCTCAAACCCCCACCCTCTCCGACACGGCTACCGCAGCACTTGCTCACCGGCTGAAATGCGCTTATTGCCTATGAGATCCCATGAGATTTAGCACAACGACGGCATGCCCGTCGGCGATATGGCCGAAGCGGCCGAGCTATTCGACGGTGACCGACTTGGCCAGATTTCGTGGCTTGTCCACGTCGTAGCCGCGGGCCCGGGCCACCGAGGCGGCGAACACCTGCAGCGGGATGGTCGACAGCAGCGGCTGCAGAAGTGTTGACACCGAGGGGATTTCGATCAGGTGATCGGCGTAGGGACGTACGGTGTCGTCGCCCTCCTCGGCGATCACGATGGTTATCGCGCCGCGGCTCTGGATCTCGCGGATGTTGGACAGCAGCTTGGCGTGCAGGATGGCCGATCCCTTGGGCGAGGGCATGACCACGATGACCGGCAGGTCGTCTTCGATCAGCGCGATCGGGCCGTGCTTGAGCTCGCCTGCGGCGAACCCCTCGGCATGCATGTAGGCCAATTCCTTGAGTTTCAACGCGCCTTCCAGCGCGACCGGGTAGCCGACATGCCGGCCAAGGAACAGCACGGCCGACGACTGAGCGAATCGGTAGGCCAGGTCGGCCACCGGCTTGACGGCACCGATCACCTGGGCCACCAGGTCCGGCATCGCTTCCAGCTCGTGGTATTCGCGCTCGACCTCGTCGGGGTACTTGGTGCCGCGCGCCTGCGCCAGGGCCAGACCGAGCAGGTAGTTGGCGGCTATCTGGGCCAGGAAGGTTTTCGTCGAGGCCACCCCGATCTCCGGGCCGGCGCGGGTATAGAGCACCGCGTCGCACTCGCGCGGGATCTGAGAGCCGTTGGTGTTGCAGATCGCCAGCACCTTGGCCTTCTGCTCCTTGGCGTGCCGGACGGCTTCCAGGGTGTCGGCGGTTTCGCCGGACTGTGAAATGGCCACGACCAGCGTGCTGCGGTCCAGCACCGGGTCCCTATAACGAAACTCGCTCGCCAGTTCTACCTCCACCGGCAGCCGTGTCCAGTGCTCGATGGCGTATTTCGCGAGCAGCCCCGAGTGGTACGCGGTGCCACAGGCGACCACGAAAACCTTGTCGATCTCCCGCAGCTCTTGGTCGGACAGCCGCTGTTCGTCGAGCACGATCCGGCCGTTCACGAAGTGCCCGAGCAGGGTGTCGGCCACGGCGGTGGGCTGCTCGGCGATCTCCTTGAGCATGAAGTACTCGTAGCCGCCCTTTTCGGCGGCGGCCAGGTCCCAGTCGATGTGAAACTCGCGGAAGTCGACATCGTTATTGCCGTCGAAGTCGATGATGCGGTAGCCGTCCGCGGTGATCACCACCGCCTGGTCCTGGCCGAGCTCCACGGCGTGGCGGGTGTGCGGGATGAACGCGGCCACGTCGGAGCCGACGAACATCTCGCCGTCGCCGATCCCGAGCACCAGCGGGGTCGACCGGCGGGCGGCGACGATGGTGCCGGGGTCGTCGGCGTTGGCGAACACCAGGGTGAAGTGGCCCTCCAGCCGTCGCACCACGTTTAGCACGGAGCCGACGAAATCACCGGCCGTCTCGCCGTGGTGGTACTCGTGCGCCACCATGTGCACCGCGACCTCGGTGTCGGTGTCGCTGGCGAACTCCACGCCGGTCGCCTCCAGCTCATGGCGCAGGGTCGCGAAGTTTTCAATGATGCCGTTGTGGACGACGGCGATCTTGCCGGCTGCGTCGCGGTGCGGATGAGCGTTGCGATCGGTGGGCCGACCGTGCGTGGCCCACCGGGTGTGGCCCAGGCCGGTGGTCCCGGTCAGTTCCGACTCCGGCTTCATTTCGGTTATCGCTGACTCGAGGTTGGCCAGGCGCCCGGCCCGACGCCGCACGGTCAATTTTCCGTCACCGACCAGCGCGATGCCCGACGAGTCGTAGCCCCGATACTCCATCCGGGCCAGTGCGTCCATGACGACTTGGCAGGCAGGACGCTGCCCGACGTAGCCGACGATTCCGCACATAGCAGACCAGGGTAGTGCAGCACCGCCATGTGGACGGTTTCACAGCGCGGCGGCCCGGCTGGCCGTCTTGCCGGCGGGGCGCGCGGACAACACCCTCCAGCAAAGCACAGATGGCGCTGGCTGCGGCCCCGATGTATTTCAATTCATATAATTCTCTATTCCGCAGAAAAGCACTTCACCTGATGTATTTCTGACGTTTTCGATTGCTTCATTGGGTTAGCCGGTCCGCCTACTTAAAATTGGGGTGTGGCCAATACCCGGCAACGACGGAGGGGCGGGGGAACCGCGATATGGGCTTACCATCTGACGTTGTATCCGCTGATAGCAGCCTTGCAGCGATGGCGGGCAACCGGCGACAGCGGAATCATGCGAGAAATAACTACGGGCCCCGCAATGTATACAAACGGTAACGCGGAAATGTCCGCCGCGAAAATAGTCGATATAACCCTAATTGGAGGTGCCGCCGTCGGATCGAAGAAAGACGAAGTCCGATTCGCCGGCCCGCGCAGACTTTCAGGAGGAAATCATCACTGCTGTCCCGTACGACGATGAGGTAACCCCTCCGCCCGCGACAAAGCTCACGTTGGCGCCCTCGCCGAAGGACGCGTCGAAGCGGATTCCCCGGTCGCCGGTCGGCGCAGAGGGCGACCCGCTGGTGGACGCGGCCGCTCGTCTACTGATCATTCCGGTGCGCCACATGTACGCGGCGCTCTGGCGGGCCGGGGTGATCGAGATCACCGCGTAGCGCAGGGCCAGCACGGGCGACGGTATCGTTTACCTGCTCAACCGCGCGAAAGGCCCGTCTTGTCCTACCCGTATCACCAGGCGAATACCGGCCCTGGCTACCAGTACCCCCAAAATATTCAGCAGTCTGGCGACCGGTACTACATCCGGCTGATCAAGCACACAGGCGCGCTGATTTTGTGGCACCAGCAGAGCTTTGCGGTCACTGGCACCCTCCACGAATGCGAAGCGGCCTACCGCTCAGCACAGACCCACAACCTGGCCGCCGGTTGGTGGAGCATGGTGTCGCTGCTCGTGATGAACTGGATCGCGCTGTTCTCCAACATGAGCGCCATCCGGAAGGTGCGGGCGATGGCCAGGGAGGGCACGGGCGGCTATGTCCAGCCCGCCGTCGCGGCACCGGCCGGCCAATTCGGCCCGCCGTCGCCGACGCCCGCCGGCTGGTATCCCAACCCCTCGGGACCGGGGCAGCGCTACTGGGATGGAGCCAACTGGACCCAGTGGACCAATCCCCCGGGCCACAGCTAACGTCGACGGGTGCCTCGCATCCGCAAGCTCGTCACCACCCTGAGCCGCCGTGGCCCGCATCGGGTTTTGCGTGGTGACTTGGCCTTTGCCGGTCTGCCCGGGGTGGTCTACACCCCGGAAGCCGGAATGAACCTGCCCGGCATCGCGTTCGGCCACGACTGGCTTACCGGCACCGCACGCTATTCAGGCCTGCTGGAGCATCTGGCGTCGTGGGGCATCGTGGCGGGCGCACCCGAGACCCAGCGCGGTCTGGCACCCTCGGTGCTCAACCTCGCCTTCGATCTGGGCACCGCCCTCGACATCGTCGCCGGTGTGCGATTGGGACCCGGCAAGATCAGCGTGCATCCCGCCAAGCTCGGTCTGGTGGGTCATGGCTTCGGCGGTTCGGCCGCCGTGTTCGCCGCCGCCGGAATGCCGACCAAGCCCGAAGCGGTGGTTTCGATCTTCCCGACCGTGACCAACCCTCCGGCCGAGCAGCCCGCTGCGTCACTGAAGGTCCCGGGTCTGATCTTCAGCACGCCGGGCGATCCGAAGACGCTGAATTCCAACGCTCTCGGGCTGTCCAGGGCATGGGATGCGGCCACGCTGCGCATCGTCAGTAAAGCCGAATCCGGTGGCCTGGCCGAGGGCCGGCGGCTGACGACGATGGTCGGGCTGCCCGGCTCACACCGTAAAACGCAGAAATCGGTGCGGGCGCTGCTGACCGGCTACCTGCTCTACATGATCGGCGGCGACAAGACGTATCGCGATTTCGCCGATCCCGACGTGCAGCTGCCCAAGACCATCCCGATCGACCCCGAGGCCCCACCCATCGGTCCTGAGGAGAAGATCGTCGCGCTGCTGAAGTGAGCATGGCGGCGACCTGGCTGCGCAGTCGCCGTGATAAGCATCGTTGATGCGAATCGGAATCGCCCTGGACTACTCGGGCGGCTTTCACGAGGCCGTCGACCGGGTCGTAGAGCTCGAGAAGTCCGGCGTCGACATGGCCGTGGTAGCCGAGGCGTATTCCTACGACGCCATCAGCCAGCTCGGGTATTTGGCCGCCAAGACCAGCACTGTCGAGTTGGCCTCGGGCGTGCTTCCGCTCTATATCCGCACGCCGTCGCTGTTGGCGATGACCGCCGCGGGTCTGGACTACGTGTCCGGTGGTCGGTTCAACCTCGGGATCGGCACGTCCGGGCCGCAGGTGATCGAGGGGTTCCACGGCGTCGAGTTCGACGCGCCGCTGGGCCGTACCCGCGAAATCGTGGACATCTGCCGTCAGGTGTGGCGCCGCGAACGCGTCCAATACGCCGGCAAGCATTACCAGGTACCCTTGCCCGCCGACCGCGGCACCGGCCTGGGCAAGCCCCTTCAGCTCATCAATCATCCGGTGCGCGAACGAATTCCGATATCCATCGCGGCGCTGGGACCGAAAAACGTCGAGCTCACCGCCGAGATAGCAGAAGGTTGGCAACCGGCTTTCTTCTATCCCGAGAAGGCGCATCTGGTCTTCGGTGAGGCCCTGGCCGCCGGCGCGGCCAAGCGGGATCCCGGACTGGGCCCGCTCGACGTGATGGTGGGAACGTCGCTGGCCATCGGTGACGACGTCGACGATCGGCTGGCCTGGATCAAACCCACACTGGGCCTCTACATCGGCGGGATGGGCGCCAAGGAGCGAAACTTCTACCACAACCTCGCGACTCGCTACGGGTACGGCGAGGTCGCGGACCGGATTCAGGAGTTGTACCTTTCCGGCCGCAAGCGGGAGGCCATCGACGCAGTGCCCGACGAGTTGGCGCGCGGGATCTCGCTGATCGGCCCGCGCGGGTTCATCGCCGAACGGCTGGCCGCCTTCGCCGAGGCCGGCGTCACCACGCTGTTGGTGCGGCCGGTGAGCACCGACCCCGTCGAAGCAGTGCGCTACGTCGAGCAGCTGCTGGAGATGCGGACCGCCTGATTCGCTACTGCCCCGCCTGTGGCAGCTGGTCGGCGGCGATCTCGCAGGGCGTCGATGGACCGGGCGGGCCGGGCGGCCCCTTTGCCGGAGGCGGGACGACGGCCGGGGGCGGCGCATCACCTGGCGGCGAACCCGCTGGCGGTTGGACTGCGGCCGGCGGCTCGCCCGCAGCTATCGGCTCCCCCGCCGGCGGCTGGTCCGCCGGCGGAGTCCCTTCACCGGGTGAGGGCTTGGCTACGGCGATGCCCGTAACGCCCTCCTCGTCGGCTTCGTCGGGGTGGTCGGCTTCATCCTCGTCGAGTGGATCCTCGTCGAAGGGGTCCTCGGGGTCGAGCGGATCGTCGGGCATCGACGGATCAGGCAGGCCGTTAGCCGCCGAACCCAGCAAGCCACCCATGGACTCGACGATCCGGTTGGCCAGTCCGGCGAGCCCGCCCAGCCCACTAAGCCCGTCGAGGCCGCCGCCGGCAGCGGGGAACATGGCCGCGCCCTCACCCGGCGAAGCCGCCAATTCCGATGTCGGCGCTGCTTGGGGCAACCCCTGGGTCGGGGACATCGGCGTCGCGGGCGGCGCGGCATCCGGCGCGAGACTGGGGAGGCTAGCGACAGGTGCGATGGCGGTCGCCGGTGCTGCGAGTGGATTCGGTGCGGCCGGCTGGAGCGGCCGGCCGGCCGGCCCGAGGTCACCGGGAATCTCGAACGACGCCGCAGGCGCGGCAGCGAAGCGATCGGTGACCATGTCGTAGGACGCGCCGACCCCGGCCTGTGTCGAACGCATCGCGGTCAACCATTCGATGCGAATATCACTGTCCACGTAGGGGGTTATCTGCTGGCGGACCACCTGATCGGCCATCGTGCGATCGCCTGCCCCGGTGGTTACCGCATCGACGGCGGCCAACCACGCTGGTCGCTGCGTCTGCGTACGGTCGTCGATGTCGATAGCCGTCGCGACCTTTGCGTCGAGGAGGTGCCACAGGTTATCGCGCAGTGACTCGCACCGTTGCGCGGCCGCCCGAAGTTCGCCTGCCACAATGTTCGCCGCGTCGCAATGACGCTGCAGAAACCAAATCGCAGAATCCGCTCCCGATCCCGTCCAGGCCGCGTCCAATGCGGCGATCTGGGCACGTTGTATCCGCAGCGCTTCGGAGACCGCGGCCGCCGCCGCCCGTAGCTCCGCGCAGTCGCTGTCAAGCGCGCGAAGGTCCAGGCCCTCTTCGCTGTCGTACCAGTCACGCAGCTGGGAGGGGTGCGCGGTCAGGTCTGGATGCTGATAGCCGAGCATCTGGCAGGCCCGCACATAGGCCTGGGTGTGTTCGACGGCAGGCCGGCCCTCGGCGAGCCGGTCGGCCACGTTCAACCGGTCGGCCACGATCATGCAATCCGCGCCGCGGCATATAGCTCGGCATCGCCATAGCGGTCGGCGCCCGCCCGCAGCGCGACGGCGATTTCCCCGGCCGCCCGCGACCATTGCGGCAATTCGGCCGCGAGGCGCTGCAGCCCAGCCCGCAACGCGTCACCACGGGCGACATACGCCCGGCCTGAATTGGCCCCGCCGAAGGCGAGCCTGGCCAGATGGTCGCCCGCGGCGCGATCGACGAGGTCGGCGGCGGCGTCGAACTGGTCAGCCACCGCACGTACCGCCGCCACATCGATACCGGCGTGCCCAGAGCTTTTACTGTCGGATCTCATGTCTAATCCGACGCCCGGCATCATGCCGGGGTTCCAGCATTTTCGGGTCAGCGTTGAGTGCTGACCGCAGCGGCGACCCGAGTGGCCACCCGGCGGGCGATGTCTTCCTCAGCCGCTTCCACCATGACCCGGATCATGGGTTCGGTTCCGGAGGGACGCAACAGAATTCGTCCGGAGTCACCCAGTTCGGCCTCGGCGTCCGCGACGGCGGTCTGCACCGCAGGCGCCGCGGCGGCCGTTGCCTTGTCGGCGACCTCGACGTTGATCAGCACCTGGGGCAGCGTCTTCATCGCGGAGGCGAGGTCGGCCAGCGACGAATCGGTCTGCGCCATGCGCGTCATCAGCCGCAGTCCCGTGACGATCCCGTCACCGGTGGAGCCCAGCGCGGGCATCACGATGTGGCCGGATTGCTCGCCACCGAGGCTGTAGTCTCCGGCGCGCAACTCTTCCAGGACGTAACGGTCACCGACGGCGGTGGTGCGCACGGTGACGCCGGCCGAGCGCATGGCCAGGTGCAGCCCCAGGTTGCTCATCACGGTGGTTACCAGGGTGTCCGAAGCCAGCTCGCCGGCCTCCCGCATCGCCAGCGCGAGCACCACCATGATGGCGTCGCCGTCGACCAGTTCACCCGTGGCATCGATGGCCAGGCAGCGGTCGGCATCCCCGTCGTGCGCCAGGCCGAGATCGGCACGGTGGGCGATGACCGCTGACCGCACCGCATCGAGGTGGGTGGATCCACATGCGTCGTTGATGTTCAGCCCATTGGGGTCGGCATTGATCGCGATGACTCGGGCGCCCGCCGCGCGATAGGCCCGCGGCGCCGCTGAGGACGCCGCGCCATGGGCGCAGTCGACCACCACGGTCAGGCCGTCGAGCCGGATGCCGGCGGCCTTGCCCACCTGGCGCAGGTAGCGGTCCATCGCGTCGTCGGCGTCGACAACACGGCCGATCCCCGCGCCCACCGGGCGCAATCCCGGTCCGGCCGCGACCAGATCCTCGATCTGGTCTTCGGTGTCGTCGTCCAATTTGTGGCCGCCGGGACCGAAGATCTTGATGCCGTTGTCCGGCATCGGGTTGTGCGACGCCGAGATCATCACGCCGAAGTCGGCATCGTAAGCGCCGGTCAGATAGGCCACCGCCGGTGTCGGGAGCACCCCGACCCGCAGGGCGTCGACACCCTGGCTGGTCAGGCCCGCGATCACGGCGGCTTCCAGCATCTCGCCGCTGGCCCGCGGATCGCGACCGACCACGGCCACCCGCCGGCCAGGTTCGCCGGGGCTCGCCAAGTGCCGGGCCGCCGCGGCGCCCAGTGCCAGCGCCAACTCGGCGGTCAACTCGCGATTGGCGACCCCGCGGACACCGTCGGTGCCGAATAGTCGACCCATGCGGACAAACCTTTCACAGTTGACGGCAGTGCACATACCCCGTTTTGGCCCACTTGTAGCCTGCGAGCGTGTACGTCAGTCCGCCGACACGCTGACGAGGGCGTACAAATATGCACGCTTGCAGCCCAAATGTGATCTCAGCGCTTGGAGTACTGAGGCGCCTTGCGGGCCTTCTTCAGCCCGTACTTCTTGCGCTCGGTGGCACGCGGATCACGCGTGAGGAAGCCGGCCTTCTTCAGCGCGGGCCGGTCGTCGGGCGACGCCAGGATCAACGCCCGGGCGATGCCCAGTCGCAGCGCACCGGCCTGGCCCGACGGTCCGCCGCCGTGGAGAAGGGCGAAAATGTCGAAGCTTTCCACCCGATCGACGGTGACCAGCGGAGCCTTGATGAGCTGCTGGTGCACCTTGTTAGGGAAGTAGTCCTCCAAGCTGCGGCCATTGAGGTTGAACTGGCCGGTGCCGGGCACCAACCGCACCCGCACGACGGCTTCTTTGCGGCGGCCGACGGTTTGGATGGGCCGCTCGAACACGAACGCTTCGCGGGGTTTGGCAGCCGGAGTTTCGGCCGGGGCTGCCGGGGTCTCTACGGCCTCGGTTGTTTCGGTCACTGTGCCACCTGCTTGATCTCGTACGGAACCGGCTGCTGCGCGGTGTGCGGATGCTCCGGGCCGGCGTAGACGCGAAGCTTGCGCTGAATCTGACGGCTGAGCTTGTTCTTGGGCAGCATGCCGACGATCGCTTTCTCCACCACGCGGTCGGGGTGCTTTTGCATCAGCTCACCGATCGAGCGCTTGTGCAGGCCGCCGGGATAACCGGAGTGGCGGTAAGCCATCTTGTGCTGCAGTTTGTCGCCGCTGATGGCGACCTTGTCGGCATTGATGACGATGACGAAGTCACCGCCGTCGACATTGGGAGCGAACGTCGGCTTGTGCTTGCCACGCAGCAGGTTGGCTGCCGCGACGGCAAGGCGGCCAAGCACCACGTCCGTGGCGTCGATGACGTACCACGACCTCGTGGTGTCACCCGCCTTGGGCGCATATGTAGGCACAGCGCTTACCAGTACTTTCTCTTCGAGCCCGGCTCGCGGGCGGCGGATCCCGGGGTGAGCCGGGTATCGGTCAGGCGTCGACGGTTGGGGCTGGTCTCGGCGACCGACATTGACCCGAGGCCCCGCGTACCCGTACGCCAACCGAGCAGCTTACCGAGACGCATCCCCGCAGGTCAAAATGACTGTGTGGTCCCGACGGCTCTCCTCCGTCGGGACCACACAGAGTCTGTTGGCCGCTACCGTGCCCAGATGCCGGCCGCGCGCCGGTCGGCGTTCGCCACTTCGTCGGCGCCGTCGCGTACCGCATTGCCGAGGTCGACCAGGATCTCGTTGAGCGCGGTCGCCGCTTGGTGCCACTTGAGCTGCTCGACGTTGTACGCGGCCGCCGCTTCCCGGGTCCAGTGCTGCTGCAAGGGAGCTATCTGCGACCTCAGCTCCTGCAGCGCGGCATTAAAGCGGGCCGAGGTCTGGTGGATCTCCTGGCGTACCGAGTATTCGATTTCGCCGAAGTTGTACGACAGCACCGGGTCCACAGGTCATCCTCTCGATCACAGGTGTCCGCCGGCGGCGGCGATGTGGTGTGCATGGTTCTGGCCGGCATCGCGCAGCGTGGCCTCGTTATGCCGAATGGTCTCGGCGATGGTGTGCAGCACGTGATACAGACGAGTCGTCTCGGCGTTCCACCGATCGACCACGTCCTTGAACCGCGCCGCCGCCTGCCCGCCCCACACCGAGGGCGGCACGGAGCCCATCCGGCCGATGAACGCCTGCAGCATGGTCCGGATCTCCTCGTTGCGGGTGTCGGTCGTGGCCGCGACCGACCTCATCAGGTCGAAGTCGGTGCTCAGCGTGTTGGCGCCCGACGGTGTGCTCATCTGGTTCTCCTTTCCTCTCCAACATCAAGTACGACCGCGGCCGGACCGGTTCGGTTCCGTCCAATTCAGCCCACCGCGTGGGCGGACCGCACGGCCTGCTCGCACACCTCGCGGACGGCGTCCTCGCCAGCGGGCCGGCTCTGACAGCCGACACTGATCCGGACCGTCCCGTCCAGCAGCACCGTCCACCGCACCTGATGTGCGGCACGCACCTCGCGGTAGGTCACCGCGGGCCGGCCGGCGCTGGATCCGGCGGGGTTGAAGTCGACGAAGACACCCGCAGGTTCCGCGTCGATCGCCTGTTTCAGCCGCTCGGCAGCGTCAGGCAGCGTCTCACCCACGACGGGCGTTTGGGTCACGTGCAATGCCACCTCAGGATCTGACGGCGACGTCACCTGTACCCGCGCCGAACCGGGCCCGCCGAGTACACGCTGAGTGGGCCAGTTTGCCGGAACGGTCAGTGCTACCCGGCCTTCCACCAGAAACGTGGTGGACGCCTGCGCCGCGGGTACGACATCATGGCGGCTCACCGGGGGCCGCGCGGGCACAGCCAGACCCAGCAGGGCTACGGCGGCACCGGCGGCACCGGCACCCGCAAGTGTTCGCACGCGTGACCGATTGCGGCCCGCGGCCCCTGCCTGCGGTTCGGACGGGTCCGGCAACAGAGTCGTGCCGGCCAGCCGGGCGAGGCCAGACAGCCGAATATCGTTGATTTGCACTATCTTCCGGGCGCTGGCACCCACTGCGTCGCCGATCGCCGCCGCGAGCGCGGGCGCGTCGGTGACGGTGCTTGGCCTATCGATCAACACCACCGGCGACGTGGCCGGAGCCATGTCCGCGATGACAGCCGCGACCTCCCCGGCAACCGCTCCTGGTTCGGTCCGCCGGGGTACGGCCGCGATCTCCGGGCCAACGACTGCCACCAACCGGTCGGCGATTTCCACGACGACCGTTTCGTCTGGTGCGGTATCCGGCGACGCCTGGCGCAGCAACCATGAGCGTGGTTGCATCACAAGGTCATCGGGGTCGGAGACCAAGTTCCGCGCCGCCGCGCTGACCAATCCGATACGCGTCGGCGACCACCACGAGGGATGCACCACGATCACGCCGTCTGAGCAGTCGCAGCGCAGTGACCGCAGCATGGACCGCCACAGCGACTCGACGGCGACCGGTTGCCCATCCATCAACACCACCGGATCGTCTATCGCACCGAGCGCCGCAGCGCTTACCTCCGCATCAGCACCCGTGCTTGTGCCGCAACACAATCGACGGACGATTCCGGGACCTGCCTCGATCACGGAGCTCATCGGGGAGCTCATCGCGCCGCACTCCAGGCCACCTGGACAAGCTGTTCATCACCTGCGTCGGCGACCAGGACGCCGCGGCCCGGCGGCAGCGGTACCGGACGGCTGGACCCCAACAGCGTGCCTTCGTCCGGACTTCCACTCATCATCAGTCCCAAGCAGCCGAGGTCACGCAAGCTCGTCAGCAGCGGCTCGAACAGTGCACGTGCCGCTCCCCCGCTGCGCCGCGCCACCACCAGGTGCAGACCGAGATCCGTTGCATGCGGCAGATATTCGAGTAGCGCCAGCAGCGGGTTGCCCGCTGAGGTGGCGACCATGTCGTAGTCGTCGACCACGACGTAGATGTCCGGTCCGGACCACCAAGTCCTGGCCAGCAGCTGCGCGTGGCTGAGGTCCGAAGGAGGCATCCGCTTCTGCAGCGACTCGACCAGTCCGGGTAGCGACGCGTGCAGGGCGGCCGGCGACATGGCGTAGCCGCCAAGGTGTTCCGGCCCGATGACGCCGAGCAGGGTGCGCCGATAGTCGACGATAAACGCTTGCGCTTGCCTGGCGGTCCTGGTGCGGACGATCTCGTGGCACAGTATCCGCAGGGCGTTGGTCTTTCCGCAGTGGTTGTCACCGAGGATCAACAGGTGCGGGTTACGGTCGAAATCGACTGTGACCGGTTGTAGCCGGCGCTCCTCAACGCCGAGCAGAATGCCCGCGCCGAGTTGGTCACTCGTTCGATGTATGAGGGTTTCGTAGTCCACCCGCGGCGGCAGTAGCGGTATCGGGGGCGCCGCCGATTCGCCATCATTCCGTGGCCGGACCCCGTCGCCGGGCAGGGCGATCAGCATGTGCAGTCCGTCGCGGGAAAGCCCGCGGCCGGGCCTGTCGTGGGGTACCTGGAGGGCTCGCTTACGGTCTACTTCGGAATCGGCGGGATCACCGAGGCGCAACTCGATGCGGGTGCCGAGCTGATCCTTCAGCGACGGGCGGATCTCGGCCCAGCGCGACGCCGATACCACCACATGCACGCCGAACGAAAGCCCCTGGGCCGCAAGGGCGGTGATCGGATCCTCCAACGTCTCGAATTCATGGCGCAGTCCCGCCCAGCCGTCCACGACCAGGAATACGTGAGCCCACGAGCGGATGCCTTGGTCGCGGAGGGACGCCTCGCGGGATCGGACGATTGACTCCAATTCGGCGACCATGCGCTCGACCAGCCGCGGCTCCGCTCTGCCGGCGACGTCGCCCACGTGCGGCAAGCTGCGCACCGACCCCAGCGTTCCACCGCCGAAGTCCAGACAATAGAACTGCGCCTGACCCGCGTCGTGAGTGGCGGCGAGCGCCGTGATCAGCGTGTGCAATGCGGTCGATTTACCGGATCGCGGTGCGCCCACCACCGCCACATTGCCTGCGGCTCCGGACAAGTCGACCAGCAGCGGGGTCCGGCGCTGCTCGAACGGGCGGTCGACGACACCGACCGGCACGCGCAGGAAATCCAGTTCGGGGCCGGCGTCGCGTAGCACGGTGTCCAGGGCGGTTGCCGTCTCCAGCGGCGGCAGCCAAACCCGGTGTGCTGATGGTCCGTGGCCGGACAGCCGGTCCAGGACCACCTGCAAAACGGTACGGGCCGGTGTCCCACTCGAGTGCACCGCGCGGGGTGCCGTGACGGCCCCGTTGGCCCCTGCGGTGAACAGCTGCACCATGGGCGCCGTCGGGTCGCGCCGCGCTGGTATGGCCCGCGCCCGAAAGGGCCCGGAGACAAAAGCGGTCTGGAAGCGGATCAACTCTCCAGTTGACGACCGCAGGATGCCCGCGCCCGGGGTGTTGGGCAGCTGATGGGCATCCAGTGTTCCCAGTACGGTCCGTGAATCGGTCGCGGACAGCGTCTTCAGACACAGCCGATAGGACAGGTGAGCCTCCAGCCCGCGTAGCCGGCCCTCGTCGAGCCGCTGACTTGCCAGCAGCAGATGCATGCCGAGCGACCGGCCGAGCCGTCCGATCGCCACGAACGTGTCGGCGAACTCGGGATGCTGGCTGAGCAGTTCGGAAAACTCATCGACGACGATGAACAACGTGGGCAGCGCAGCCAGTCGGGCGCCGGTCCGGCGCGCCTCCTCGTATGCCGCAACGCTGACAAAGTTGCCCGCCGCGCGCAGCAGTTGTTGGCGACGGTTCATCTCACCGGCCAACGCGTCGCGCATGCGGGTCACCAGATCGGCTTCTTCGGAGAGGTTGGTGATCACCGCGGCAACGTGGGCCGCGCGGCCCAGGCCGAGAAACGTTGCGCCACCTTTGAAGTCGATCAGCAACAAGTTGAGCACCGCCGGCGAGTTCCGCGCCATCATCCCCAGCGCAACGGTGCGCAGCAGCTCCGATTTGCCCGACCCGGTAGCACCCACGCAGAGGCCGTGCGGGCCCATCCCGTTCTCCGCGGGTTCCTTGATGTCCAGCTCCAGCGGTATCCCGTCCATCGTGGTTCCGATCGGGGCACAGAGTCGATCACCGTGATTCTGGCTGCGCCACAACATGGTCGGGTCGAAAGATTCGGCATCCCCGATACCCACCAAGTCCGCCCAACCGGTGCCCAGGCCACGGCGGGATGACTCGTCCACCCCGTAGGCCGCCAGCCGACGAGCACATATCAGCGCGTCCACCGGCCCCAGCTGGTCGGGACGCGTCAGCTCTTCGGCTTCGCCGGAATGCCGGACCAGCAGCGGTGTTCGGTCGGCGGCGCTCCCCACCACGAGCACGCTCGTACCCTCGATCGGGCCGCTGACGGCGGGCTCGTCCAGGTCGTAGACCATCACCACATGCGGTGGCTCCGCAGGTCCGGTGAGCGCCACCCCGGCCTCGGCGAGCGTCGGATACACCATGCGAGCAGGCCCGACGGCGTCGGTGGCACTCGGATGTTGGTTGTGCGGCAGCCACTTCAGCCAGTCCCAGTCGGTGCGACGCCGTTCGCCAATCACGCCGACGATCAGCAACTCGTCCGGCGCGTGCAGCACGGCCAGTTGGCAGATCATGGCTCGCAGCAACGCACGGACCCGGGCCGGATCGCCGTCGATTACCACGGTCGCACCGACGGGCAGGGCGATCGTGACGGGCAGGTCCGCGAGCATCGAGTGTGTGCGCAGGAACCGGCGCAGTGCCGCGGCGGTGACCGGATCCGACGGCTGCCCACTCCGCGGTTCGGGGGCCACCAACTGGCAGGCGAGTGGCCGGTCTCCCAGGCCGATACGCACCAGGCAGAAGTCGGAGTCGGTGGATCGTCGCTCCCACATCCGCGGGCCGCCGATCAGCGTCCACAACATGTCCGGATCCGGATGATCCCGATACAGCGACGCCCGTTGCGCCGCAGCGGTTTCGCTGACGATTCGACGCAGGCCGCTCAGGTAGCCGAGGTAGTCGACACGGTCGGCGGCAATCCCGGTCCCCCACCCGCGGCCCCGTCCGGTGACCGCTGTCACCACGACCGAAACCAGCATCACCATCGGCAATGCCAGAAATGTGGGGTTGCGCGTGACGGCCGACCGCGAGAAGAAGGCCGCGGCCATGACCCCGAGACTCGCAACGGACATCAGGGCCGGCAGCAGGCGCACCAGCAGACTCGACGATGTCGGGCGCGTGACCTCAGGCGGCGCGTCGACCGCGATGTCGGCTCTGCCGAACGCGGGCGTCACTCGCCGCCCACTGGGCGCGAAAGTCTGTGTCATGTCGGACCTTCCTTGACAGTTTGGCGACGCTAAATGGCGTCGTGATCAGCCGCAAGTCACCTGTGGATCGACGAATACCGCGCCCCCGCAACTCAAGTACCGTGCCGATGCGGCACCGCCACACCAAGCCTTTCGAGGGGCCCATGTTGACTACGTCCGATCCGGGTCTGCGCCGCGTCTGCGTTCATGCCGACACCGTCGCCGTCGACTTGGCCCTTCCCGCCGAGGTTCCTGTCGCCGCCCTGATCCCGTCGATCATCGACATCCTGGATAGCCGAAGTGTCAATCCGTTCCCGGCTGCCACGGCTGCGCGCTACCAATTATCCCGGCCGGGCTCATCCGCGCTGCGCGCGTCGACAACGTTGGCACAAAACGATATTCACGACGGCACCGTTCTGATGTTGAACCGGGCCGTCGCCGACATTCCCGCCCCGGCTTGCGAAGACGTGGCCGAAGCGGTGTCGGAGGCGCTGGACAAAGCCGCACCGGCCTGGAACGGGCAAGCGGCCAGGCTGAGCGGCGCCGCGGCGGCCGGCTGCATTACCGCCGTCGGTTGTCTCGTCCTTGTCCGAAATGCCCTGAGCACCAACGCTGCTGGTACACCGGCGGTTGCGGCACTGGCCAGCGTCGTGGCCCTGCCGGCCGCCGCGCTCGCGCACCGGGCCTACCGCGACCCGATCGCCGCTCTCACGCTGAGTGTTATCGCCACCGCATTCGCGGCGGTTGCCGGGCTGCTGGCAATCCCCGGTCCGCCGGACGCCGCCCATGCGCTGCTGGCTGCGATGACGGCGGTCGTCTCGTCGGTGCTGGCACTGCGGCTAACCGGCTGCGGCGTAGTCACATTGACGGCACTATCGTGTTTCGCGGCCGCTATCGCTGTAGCGGCGCTGACAGCTGTGCTCACCGCGGCCCCGTTGCATGTCATCGGATCGGTATCCGCACTGCTGTCACTGGGCCTATTGGAGGCGTCTGCGCGGCTGTCGTTGACCTTCGCGGGATTGACCCCGCATCTGTCGCTGACAGTCGACCAGGCCGAACCGGCTGCCGATTCCCTAGCCGCGAAAGCGATCCGAGCCGACGCCTGGCTGACCAGCCTGCTGGCCGCATTCTCGGCGTCCGCCGCCACCGGCGCCATCATCACCGCGCTCGCGGGACGTGGAGCATCGCTTCTGGGCTGCATGACCCTGGCCGGCCTCACCAGTGCGGTGCTGCTCGTGCACGCCCTTTCACACAACGACAGGAGAAGACGAGTGGTGTTCATCGTCACCGGAATCGGCTCGGCTGGAACAACCTTCGCGATCGCCGCGTCCGGTCTGCCCACGCGCGGACCATGGATCGTCGCGGTGACGGCGTTGGCGGCCGCGGCAGCGATCTACCTGGGTTTCGTGGCTCCCGCGAGATCACTCTCACCCGTCGCCCGTCGAGGCGTTGAGGTGCTGGAGTGTGTGGTGCTGGCAGCGATGGTGCCGCTGACCTGCTGGATATGCGGCCTTTACGGCGTCGTTCGCGGCCTGGACCTGAGGTGAGGCGCGCCGCTCGCCTAGTGGCGATAACCGCGCTCGCGGCCCTTCCTCAGTGCGGGATGCCGGTGGCGCAGGGGATTTCGCCGCCGCCGGTGGACGAGAAATGGCTGCCTCAACCGGCATTGCCGTCGCCGCCGCAGCCGACCGTGCAGCGGGAGGTGTGCGCGGTGGTGGCTGCCGACGATCGTCAAACCCAGGCCCCGCACCGCACCGGCACACCGGCGCAGGTCGCCGACCTCGACTTGCCGACGGTCTGGCAGCTCACTCGTGGTGCGGGACAGCGGGTCGCGGTCATCGACACCGGCGTGACGCGACACCAGCGGCTGCCCAATGTGGTGGCCGGGGGTGACTACGTCTTCACCGGCGACGGCACCCAGGATTGCGACGCACACGGCACGATGGTCGCCGGAATTATCGCTGCGGCAGCGGATTCCAAGGTGGACGGCTTCAGCGGCATAGCTCCCGATGCCACGTTGATCAGCATCCGGCAGTCCAGCGCCAAATTCGCTCCAGTCGCAAACCGCTCCGGTATCGGGTTCGGTGACGTAGACACGATGGCGAAGGCCGTCCGGACGGCCGCCGACCTCGGCGCGTCGGTGATCAACATCTCCTCGGTCGCCTGCGTTCCCGCCGCATCGGCTCTCGACGACCGCGCGCTCGGCGCCGCCCTGGCCTACGCGGTCGACGTCAAGAACGCCGTTGTCGTCGCCGCGGCCGGCAACACCGGCGGTGCCGCGCAGTGTCCACCTCAACGGCCCGGCGCAACCTGGGAGACCGTCACGGTCGCGGTCAGCCCGGCCTGGTACGACGACTACGTGTTGACCGTCGGTTCGGTGAACTCCGATGGTGCACCCTCGGCATTCAGTCTGGCCGGACCGTGGGTGGATGTGGCCGCCGTCGGCGAAGGAGTGACCTCCCTTGGCTCGGCCCCACTGTCCGGCACCAGCTACGCGGCGCCAGTAGTCAGCGGGGTGGCGGCGCTGATCCGGGCCCGGTTCCCGGCGCTGACCGCCCGACAGGTGATGCAGCGCATCGAGTCCACTGCCCACCATCCGCCCGGTGGGTGGAATCCGCTCGTCGGCAACGGCACGATCGACGCGCTGGCCGCGGTCAGCACCAACCCGGTTCCGCCGCCCAGCACCGCCAGGCCCAAACCACTGCCGCTCGCCGCTCCGCCGGTGCCCGGGCCGCCGGATCGTCACGCCCGGGACACCGCCTTCCGCGGTGCGGCGATCTGCCTGGCGGTGCTGACCGCAGCACTCGTCGCAGGCGCCGCGTCGCGCCGGTTACGGCGGTCCCGCGGCGACGGTGTCGCGGGCGACTGACGCGTTCTGCCGGCTCAGTTCCGGTCCGGACGGCAACACCGCCAGCACCGGCCACGGCGCCGGGACCGCTGCCGACGTCAGCCCCAGGTCATGCGCCGCGTCGTCGTCATGGATCGCGAACCGCACCCCGGTTTCGGTGACGAGGTATCGTCTGCCCGCTCGCACGTAGGCGGTGCGGCCGGGCGGCAGGTAGACCGCGTCGAGCGCGGGACCGTTTCCGTCGGCTTGGGACATTCGCGCCGCCGCGTGCCCGGCTGGGAGCGGCAAGCCGGTGCCGGTCAAAAACGCGATGTCGGCGTGGCGTCCCGAACCGGGCGCCCAGGTCGCGCAGACGGCGTTCCCACCAACCACGAGTGTTGGCGCCCGGCCCGGAAAGGTGGTGACCGGCAGTGTGTTCACCACCGGAGCGGCGCGGATCACGTCGGGCGCCACCGCGATGACGTGCACCGCGCCCTGCGAGTTGCTGAACATCAGCAGATCCGCAGCGACCCGGCCGATTCGCTGCGCTCCAGTGACCAAAACCACGTAGTACTCGTCACCATCGCCCCGTGTGATGCGCAGCACGCTGCCGACCGGAAACCCGGCGAGCCCGCCCTGGGCCCGACCGCCCGCGCCGCGGATGCGTGGGACAGCGATCGACGGTACCTCGGGAACGGCGTTCAGCAACGACTGTGCGACGGTGACGGGCGCCCGGCCCTCCAGCCGCAGGGCACGCACAACCGCCGGGTCGGCGAGATCCACCATCGCCCGTCGTCCGTCGTAGAGCAGATACGCCGGCGAACCGGAGGCGGGCGCGACCAGGATCGCCTCGCCGGGTGCCAGACGACGCAGGGCGGGTCCCACGACGGGTCCGACGACAACGGTGGTTGCCGCGCCGCGGTCGGTGTCACAGATCGCCCAGGTTGATTCGTCACCGGTCAGCGGCTGCCCGAGGAATTGCGGCGCACCCGGAATACCCAACAGCGGACCACGTTTGGCGCGGCTCAACTCGGATTCGCGTACCGGCCGCGGGCTGGCGTCGGTCGCCGCGATCAACCGCGCCGAAGCCAGGTTCAGCACCGGATGCCAGGTGTCGCCCACCCGTACGTACAACGCGCCGGATTGCTGGCCCATCACGATCTGCTCGCGATCCAGCGCCGGCTGCGGCTGCAGCAAAGCCAGAAAGCCGCATCCGGCCAACCCGACGAACGTCAGCACACATCCCAGCGCCAACGACGCCGTACGCGTGCGCAGCGGTTCGTTGACCGTGCCGAGATCTCTGCGCAGCAACGCGCACTCGACCCGACGCAGTAGAAGCCGGTGACCGCTGACGTGCAGCCGTGTCGTGGGTTGCCGCGGCACTGAATCCCCCGGGAATCGAATTGACTGCGCCCAAAATAGGCCGCCAAGGCGGCCGCGAGCAGACCACTTTGCACAGCCGATACACAGCTGCGGGCGTTTCCTGTCACCCGGTTACGGTTAAAATTTCGGGGTGAACCTCCACCGCATGGGTCGCTGGGTCAACTCAGGAGCTGCCGTCCTGGCCGTCGCTACCGTTGTGGCCACGCCGAGCGGTATTTTCGGCGCCCTTCCGAAGGCGTCAGCCGCTGATTGCACGGACGCCGAGGTCGTCTTCGCGCGCGGCACCAGCGAGCCGGCCGGCGTTGGCCGGGTTGGCCAGGCCTTCATCGACTCCCTGCGCCAGCAGGCCCCCGGCATGAACATCGGGGTGTACGCGGTGAACTACTCCGCCAGTCGCCTCCAGCTGCACGGCGGCGATGGCGCCAACGACGTCATTTCGCACGTCAAGTCCATGGCGTCGTCGTGCCCCAATACCAAGATCGTGCTGGGCGGCTACTCCCAGGGCGCCGACGTGATCGACATCGTCAGCGGTGTTCCCATCGGCGGTCTCAATTTCGGCAGCCCGCTGCCGCCCGAGTATGCGGACAACGTCGCGGCGGTCGCGGTATTCGGCAACGTGGCCAACCGCGCCGGCGGATCGCTGACCACCCAGAGCGCGATGTTCGGCGCCAAGGCGGTCGACCTGTGCAACCCCAACGACCCGATCTGCCACGCGGGTCCGGGCAACGAGTGGAGCGGGCACACCGAAGGCTATGTCCCCGTCTACACCACCCAGGCAGCGGCTTTCGTGGCGTCCAAGCTCTTGGCCGGGCACGGCCAGCAGGTACCGGGGTTCGGTCCGCAGCTGCCCGGCCTCTCCCCGCAGGCGCCCGGGCCCACGCAAGCACCCGGCCCCACCTCCCAGGCGCCCGGCCCGGTCCCGCCTGACGCCGCACACGGCTCCGTCGTGGGCGCCCCCGGAACCGGTGTGCAGGTTCACTGACGGTCCGTAATTAGGCCCGTTAACATCGGTGCATGAGGCTCCGCCGCCTCACGGCCGTCGCATTGCTCGCACCGACGTTGATGGTTGCCCCGGCACCGGTGGCAGCGGCAGCGTGCCCGGGTGCTGAGGTGGTATTCGCGCGTGGTCGCGAGGAACCGCCTGGCGTCGGTTTAGTCGGCGACGCGTTCGTCAATTCGTTGCGCGGCAAGACGCCTATGTCGGTCGGGGTGTACGGGGTCAACTATCCCGCCAACATCAGCGTCGACAGCGGCGCCAACGACATGAGCGGCCACGTTCAGTTCATGGCGAAAAATTGTCCGAACACCCGCGAGGTGCTCGGCGGATATTCCCTCGGTGCTGAGGTGGCTGACCTCGCCACCTGGAGCCGTCTGCCGGCGGGTGTGGATCAGCACGTCGCGGCGGTGGCGTTGTTTGGTAACGGCACCAGGCGGATCGCCCCCGCCTTTGCCGGGAAGACGATCGATCAGTGCGCCAACGGCGACCCGATCTGTGGCAGAGGCACGAACTGGCCGTCGCATCTGCAGCCCTCATACATCGGCTCCGGGCTGGTGGATCAGGCCGCCGCCTTCGCCGCCGGGAAGCTCTAGCGCACGCTCACATTTAGCGCGAGCGCAGATCGCGGGTGATCAGGTTCCGCGACTCGAGCTCATTGTCGGGCGGATAGTCCACTCCGACGAGCGTCAAACCGTGCGCCGGCGCGATCGCGAAATCGCTGGACCGGCCTGTCGCAGCGAGTAACTCACGGCACCAGGCCGCGGTGCGCCGATGCTCGCCGACCGCCAGCAGCGCGCCCACCAGCGATCGCACCATCGACCAGCAGAATGCATCGGCGGTCACGTGCGCGGTGACCAGGTCGCCGTCGCGCGACCAGTCCAGTCGTTGCAGGTCGCGGATCGTGGTGGCACCGTCGCGATGCCGGCAAAATGCCGCGAAGTCGTGCAACCCCAGCAAGTCTCGTGACGCGACGCCCATCGCCTCCACGTCCAGCGCGCGCGGCCAGGCGGTGACGTAGCGCGCCTGCTGCGGCTGCACTCCGTACGGCGCCGTCGACAACCTGTAGACGTAGTGACGGCGCAGCGCAGAGAATCGGGCATCGAAACCCGCTGGCGCACGCGCTATTTCGAGCACCCGGACATCGGCGGGCAGGAACCTGCCGAGACGCTGTAGCAGTGGCGAGAATTCCGGATCGCCGTCGCGCGGCGAACGGCCGTACACGTTGGGCAAAGCGTCGGCCGGCACATCCATGTGGGCCACCTGACCGGTCGCATGCACCCCGGTGTCCGTACGGCCCGCAGCGCGCAGCCGCACCGGAGTGCGGAAGACGGTCGTCAGCGCCTCGTCGAGGACGCCGGCGACCGTCCGCTGCTCCGGCTGCGCTGCCCAGCCCGCGAAATCGGTTCCGTCGTAGGCGATGTCAAGCCGAAGACGGACATCCCCACTAATTCTCGGGGGCCTCTTCGGGTTCGTCGACCCCGGCCTGCGGCGCCGCGGCCGCCGCCTCGGGTGCGGCTTCGGTGGTGGTGTCGTCGGCCGTGGCGGTTTCTTCGGCAACCTCATCGGCCGTCGGACCGACGGCGGCCTCGGGCTCGACCGCCGCTTGCGGTGCGGCCGCTGCCGCCGCCGGAGCGGCCTGCTCTGCCTTCTTGGGCTTGGCCTGTGCACCTGCTACCCGACGCGCCCGGTTGGCCTCGGCCGTCACCGTCTTCTCCCGCACCAGCTGGATCACCGCCATCGGAGCGTTGTCGCCCTTACGTGGCTCGACCTTGATGATGCGGGTGTAGCCGCCGTCGCGATCGGCGAAGAACGGCCCGATCTCGGCGAACAGCTTGTGCACCACGTCCTTGTCGCGGATCTTCTTGAGCACTTCGCGCCGATTGTGCAGCGCGCCCTTCTTGGCGTGCGTGATCAGCTTCTCCGCATAGGGCCGCAGTGCCCGTGCCTTCGGCTCGGTGGTCTTAATCTGCTCATGCTCGAACAGGGACGTGGCCAGGTTGGCCAGAATCGCCTTCTGGTGCGAAGACGACCCGCCGAGGCGAGGACCCTTGGTGGGCTTGGGCATTGCGCGCTCCTGTGTCTAGTACGAAAAGCCTTAAAGCTGCTCGGTTTCGGCGTAGTCCTGGTCGTCGTAGGCGCCCTCGGTGGACCAGGTGCCGGTGGCGACGTCGTAGCCGGCGACCTCCGACGGGTCGAAGCTCGGCGGGCTGTCCTTCAGCGACAGGCCCAGCTGGTGCAGCTTGACCTTCACCTCGTCGATGGACTTCTGACCGAAGTTGCGGATGTCGAGCAGGTCGGACTCGGTGCGTGACACCAGCTCGCCGACGGTGTGCACACCCTCGCGCTTGAGGCAGTTGTAGGACCGCACGGTGAGATCCAGGTCGTCGATCGGCAGCGCGAACGACGCGATGTGGTCGGCCTCGGCCGGCGACGGCCCGATCTCGATGCCTTCCGCCTCGACGTTGAGTTCGCGTGCCAGGCCGAACAATTCGACCAGTGTCTTACCGGCCGACGCCAGCGCGTCGCGTGGGGTGATCGAACTCTTGGTCTCCACGTCGAGGATCAGCTTGTCGAAGTCGGTGCGCTGCTCGACACGGGTCGCGTCCACCTTGTAGGTCACCTTGAGCACCGGCGAGTAGATGGAATCGACTGGGATACGGCCGATTTCGGCGCCCGAAGCCCGGTTCTGCACCGCCGGGACGTAGCCGCGGCCACGCTCGACGACGAGCTCGACTTCCAGCTTGCCCTTGTCGTTCAGCGTCGCGATGTGCATGGCCGGGTTGTGCACGGTGACGCCGGCCGGCGGGACGATGTCACCCGCGGTGACCTCTCCGGGGCCCTGCTTGCGCAGGTACATCGTGACCGGTTCGTCCTCTTCCGAGGACACGACCAGGCCCTTGAGGTTCAGGATGATGTCGGTGACGTCTTCTTTGACGCCGGGCACGGTGGTGAACTCGTGCAGTACACCGTCGATGCGAATGCTGGTGACCGCCGCGCCGGGAATCGACGACAGCAGGGTTCGACGCAGTGAATTGCCCAGGGTGTAACCGAATCCGGGCTCCAGCGGTTCGATGACGAACTGGGACCGGCTGTCGGTGAGGATTTCCTCGGACAGTGTGGGGCGCTGTGAGATCAGCATGGGTGTTTCATTTCTCCTTCTCGGCACCCGCTATTTGATGCCGTTAGGTTCCTGCCGCTGCGGTCGCAGTGGCAGAAGTCTGCGGTTACTTCGAGTAGTACTCGACGATCAGCTGCTCGGTCAGGGGCACGTCGATCTGCGCGCGGTCGGGCAGCTGGTGGATCAGGATGCGCTGCCGCTCCCCGACCACCTGCAGCCAACTCGGGATCGGGCGGTCGCCCGCCGTCTCCCGCGCGATCTGGAACGGCACCGTGTTCAGCGAGTTGTCACGCACGTCGATGATGTCGTACTGCGACACGCGGTAGCTGGGAACGTCGACGCGCACGCCGTTGACGGTGAAGTGACCGTGGGTGACGAGCTGACGGGCCATCCGCCGAGTCCGGGCCAGCCCGGCGCGGTAGACGACGTTGTCGAGCCGGCTTTCCAGGATCCTCAGCAGTTCCTCACCGGTCTTGCCGGGCTGCCGAACGGCCTCTTCGTAGTAGCGGCGGAACTGCTTTTCCATCACGCCGTAGGTGAAGCGGGCCTTCTGCTTCTCCTGCAGCTGCAGCAGGTATTCGCTCTCCTTGATCCGCGCGCGGCCATGCTGGCCGGGCGGGTAGGGACGCTTCTCGAAGGCCTGGTCGCCGCCGACGAGGTCGGTGCGCAGCCGGCGCGATTTGCGGGTGACGGGTCCGGTGTAACGAGCCATGGTTTGTCTCCTGACCCTTCTAAACTCTTCTGCGCTTGGGCGGGCGGACGCCGTTGTGCGGCTGGGGGGTGACATCGGAGATCGCGCCGACCTCCAGGCCCGCGGCCTGCAGCGACCGAATCGCGGTCTCGCGGCCCGAGCCCGGGCCCTTCACGAACACGTCGACCTTGCGCACTCCGTGCTCCTGCGCCTTGCGCGCGGCGTTCTCGGCGGCCAGCTGAGCGGCGAAGGGTGTCGATTTCCGCGATCCCTTGAAGCCGACGTGGCCCGATGACGCCCAGGCGATGACGTTGCCCTGCGGGTCGGTGATCGTCACGATCGTGTTGTTGAAGGTGCTCTTGATGTGGGCAGCGCCGTGCGGAACGTTCTTCTTTTCCCGCCGCCGGGTCTTCTGTCCCTTTTTCGACGATGAAGTCGTCGTCTTCTTCGGTGGCATCGGTTACCTGGCCTTCTTCTTGCCTGCGATGGTGCGCTTGGGGCCTTTGCGGGTGCGCGCGTTGGTCTTGGTCCGCTGGCCGCGCACCGGCAGGCCGCGGCGGTGCCGCAGACCCTGGTAGCAGCCGATCTCGATCTTGCGACGGATGTCGGCCTGCACCTCGCGGCGCAGATCGCCCTCCACCTTCAGGTTTGCTTCGATGTAGTCACGCAGGTGGGTCACCTGGTCATCGGTGAGGTCCCTGGTGCGCAGGTCCTTGTCGATGCCGGTGGCCGCCAGGATTTCGTTGGAGCGGGTGCGGCCGATGCCGAAGATGTAGGTCAGCGCGACCTCCATCCGCTTATCGCGCGGCAGGTCGACGCCTACTAGTCGTGCCATAGGTGGCGTTTCCTCTTATCTCAAGCGGAGGTCTGATCCCAGTCCGTTCCTGCCCCCAAAACGGACTTGGGTGCGGGGCCCGGCCTCCGTCCGGGCGTGGATGAGCCGGCCCATCTCTATAGATGCCAGCCGCTCATTGGTGCTGGGAGGTCTGCATTCAGTTGTCTGGTTGTCCGGCAGCTAGCCTTGCCGCTGCTTATGGCGCGGATCGGAGCAGATCACCATGACCCGCCCATGCCGGCGGATCACCCTGCACTTGTCGCAGATCGGCTTGACGCTCGGGTTGACCTTCACGGCTCTTTCGATCCTGTTCTTTGCTCTGGTGTTCGTTACTTGTATCGGTACACGATGCGGCCCCGGGACAGGTCGTAGGGCGACAACTCCACCACGACGCGGTCCTCGGGCAGGATGCGGATGTAGTGCTGCCGCATCTTGCCGCTGATGTGGGCGAGCACCTTGTGACCGTTCTCCAGCTCAATGCGAAACATCGCATTGGGCAGTGGTTCGACCACTCGACCCTCGACCTCGATGGCACCGTCTTTTTTGGCCATTACTTCTTGGCGATCCTTCTCTATCCCTCGTCAATGCATCTGGTTCGGCGCAGCCTGTGTCCGGACTACACAACGTGAGCCGGTGGTGGAAATTCCGCGAAGTGCTCCGAGAAATTTCAGAACTGGGCACGCCAAGAGTCGGCACGGACGCCGCACCGTTGTCCCACCTTACCCGCATCGCCGTAGTCGGCGCAAAACCGCAGACGTCAGGGCAATATGTCGTTACCGGCGGCGTCGGCAAACGCGGCTTGATTTGCTCATTTTTGCCGCAGCGCGAAAACCTTGTTGTTGTTGCCGGCGACGTACACGGTGCCGTTGTTGTCGACCGCCAGGCCCCACGGATAGTCGAGGTCGGTGAACGGCAGCACAACTTGCTGGGCCGTGCCCGCGGGAAGTTTCAGCACACGATTGTCCACGCTGTCGGTGACGTATATTGAACCGTCGCCGTCGACAGTCACACCGCCGGGGTCGGAAAGGCCGGTGAAGGGCACCTTTACTTGTTGGTTTGAACCAGGCGTCAATTTCAGCACCTGATTGTTGCCGCCATCGGCGACATAGATGGTTCCGTCGTTGCCCACCACCAGGCCGGTCGGAGAATTCAGACCAGTGAACATGATCTCACTTTGCTTGTTGGAGCCGGCGGTGAGGGAAAAGATCTTGTTCTTGACGGTGTCGGTGACGTAGACCGTGCCGGCGGTGTCCACTGATAGGCCCGTCGGACGTTCCAGGCCGGTGAACTGAAGCACGCTCTGCTTCTTCGTGCCGGCGGACAGCATGACCACCCGCTTGTTGCCGGCGTCGTTGACGTAGACATTGCCACTGCGATCAGCTGTCACACCGGTCGGAAAGTTGAGGTCTTGGAAGGGCAGCTTGTCGGGGTGCGGAGCGCCCGCCGGTAACGCCCATATGTTGTTGTGCAGGGTGTCGGCGACATAAACGGTGCCCGCGCTATCAACCGACAACCCCTGTAACCGGAGTCCGGTGAACGGCAGCGTCGTCTGCTGGGAATTCGTGGGAGTTGAATCGTGGCCCATGAAAGCGATAGCCCCGACAACCACAGCGACGGTGAGCACGGCCGCGGCAGCGATGATGCCGGCCTTGCCGCGCCACCACGGCGGGGACGGTGCGAGTGGGGTTGGCGCCGTGGGCCGGGGGGTTTGCGGCGAAGGGGGCGGAGTAGCGGGTGGCCGGACCACGAGCGGTTCTCGCCGGGCGGCGGTGTTCGCCTCGAGGGCTGGCTTGCGCAGGGTTTCCTCGCCGGAGGGGTTCTGCGGCACGGGGACCGGCCTACGTCCATAGTCGGCGCGGGGCGGCGGCATGCCCGGCTGCGGCATGCCTGGCTGCGGGCCGGTCGGCCGCCGAACTGGAGGGCGCGGCTCCGGTGGCCGCGGCACGGGCACGGGCGCGGTGATGGCGTTGCGGGCGGCTCGCGCCAGCTCCACTGCGGTGCCGTAGCGATCGGCGGGGTTCTTCGCCATGCCCTTGGCGATGACGCTGTCAAGGCTTCGCGGCAGCCCAGGGTTGGTATTCGACGGCCGCGGCGGCGGAGTAACCAAGTGGTTTCCGATTTGCTGTTCCAGGCTGTCGCCGCGGAATGCATGCTGTGCGGTCAAGCACTCATACAGCACGCAAGCCAACGCGTAGATATCTGAGCGGGCGTCGATGGGCGGGGCGCCGGCGTCTTGGGATTTGAACCGCTCCGGGGCCATGTAGTGGAACGTCCCGATGACGTCGCCGACGGTCGTCAATCCCGCCTCGCCTACCGCCAGCGCAATGCCGAAATCGATCAGGTAGGCGTCCCCGTCGTCGTCGATCAAGATGTTGGACGGCTTGACATCCCGATGCAACAGCCCGATCTTGTGGGCGGCGTTCAATGCCTTGGCGATCTGCTCGATGATGGCAACCGCCCGGGCCGGCGGCAGCGGGCCCCGGTCGAGGATCGACTGTAGGTCTCGGCCCTCGATCAGCCCCATTTCCACGAACAGCCGGCCGTCGATTTCCCCGTGGGTGTGAATCGGCACGATGTGCGGACTTCTCAATCGCGCAGCGGCGTGGGCCTCACGACGAAATCGCTTCTGAAACACGTCGTCTTGGGAAATCTCGGCAGGCAAGATCTTGATCGCGACGATCCGGTCGATGACGGTGTCGTGGGCTCGCCATACCTCGCCCATGCCGCCACGGCCCAGCAACTCGATCAGCTGGTACTGTCCGAACGAAGTTCCCTGCAACGAGCCTCCCACAGCAACTGCTCAGCACCATAACGCGCCACCAGCAATGGTGGCAGGTCTTTCCGCGCGCTCCGGTGCGGCACGCAGTCCGGCTCGATGTGGCACGGGTGATCCCGGCACCCGACCACACGCCCCGCCCGCGAGGCGAGCTTCCCGCCGAAGGGACATATGTAGACGATACCAATTCGGGTATGCGCACGTGATTACGCGAGCAATCCGGACGCGGTTTGCGGCCGCCTGAAGTGAAAATTCGTCGAATTTGCTGGCCGCTTTCACAAAATTCGATCGCTCACCAGTGAGCGCTTTTCACAGCGGAACTAATTCCGCTGTCCACTTAAGCATGCGTAAATAATGTTTTGTCCGGCAGGGCCCTGATTCGAGCGCGACGCCGTTGCCGGCTGGGTCAATCGGTGCGTCCGGCCCGGAATAGGACAGCTCGGCTCGGAGGTTGGAGCAACCATGACCGATGCTCACGCGACTTCTGCCTCCAGTGCAACCAGCAAGCCCAATCTCGGCCGGTTCGGATCGTTCGGACGCGGCGTTACGCCGCAACAAGCCCAAGAAATCGAAGCCCTCGGTTACGGCGCCGTCTGGGTGGGCGGCTCACCGCCCGCCGAGCTGGCCTGGGTGGAACCGATCCTCGAGGCGACGACCACGTTGCAGGTGGCCACCGGGATCGTCAACATCTGGACCGCGTCGGCCAAGCCGGTCGCCGAATCGTTCCACCGGATCGATAAGGCCTACCCCGGCCGCTTCCTGCTGGGGATCGGCGTCGGTCATCGCGAGGCGATCAGCGAGTACCGCAAGCCATACGACGCGCTGAGCGAATACCTGGACCGGCTCGACGACTACGGCCTGCCCGCCAACCGTCGCGTGGTGGCGGCGCTGGGCCCGCGGGTCCTCAAGCTCTCCGCGCAACGCAGCGCGGGCGCGCATCCGTACCTGACCACTCCGGAGCACACCGCGCAGGCCCGTGAGCTGATCGGTCCGTCGGCATTTCTGGCGCCGGAGCACAAGGTCGTACTGACCACCGACACCGACAAGGCGCGCGCGGCGGGTCGCAAGGCGCTCGACATCTATCTCAACCTCGCCAACTATCTCAACAGCTGGAAACGACTGGGCTTCACCGACGACGATGTCGCCCGGCCGGGCAGCGACCGCCTCGTCGACGCCGTGGTCGCCTACGGCACGCCCGATGCGATCGCGGCCCGGCTGAAAGAGCACCTCGACGCCGGCGCTGACCATGTGCCCGTGCAGGTCCTTACCAAGAGTGAAAATCTGGTCCCCGCGCTGGCCGAACTGGCCGGTCCGCTGGGTCTGAACTCCTGACCAACGCTAGGGTTTTGACCATGCGGCTGCTGGTCACCGGCGGCGCCGGCTTCATCGGCGCGAACTTCGTGCACAGCACCGTCCGCGAGCGACCCGACGTAGTGGTGACGGTGCTCGATGCCATGACCTACGCCGGCAGACGAGAGTCCCTGGCCGACGTCGACGACGCCATCAGGCTGGTAGAGGGCGACATCGCCGACAGCGAGCTGGTTTCGCGGTTGGTCGCCGAGTCCGACGCCGTCGTGCATTTCGCCGCCGAAACCCACGTGGACAACGCGCTAGATGATCCGGAACCCTTCCTGCACACCAACGTGGTCGGGACATTCGTGATCCTGGAAGCGGTGCGACGGCAGGGCGTGCGGTTGCACCACGTCTCGACCGACGAGGTCTACGGCGACCTGGAGCTGGACGACCCGCGGCGGTTCACCGAGTCCACGCCCTACAATCCATCGAGTCCGTATTCGGCCACCAAAGCGGCAGCCGACATGCTGGTGCGGGCCTGGGTGCGGTCGTACGGGGTGCCCGCGACAATCTCCAACTGCTCCAACAACTACGGCCCGTACCAACACGTCGAAAAGTTCATCCCACGTCAGATCACCAATGTGCTCACCGGGCGACGACCCAAGCTGTACGGCACCGGTGCGAACGTCCGCGACTGGATCCACGTCGACGATCACAACGACGCGGTCTGGCGAATTCTCGAAAAAGGTCAGATCGGCCGGACCTACCTGATCAGCGCCGAGGGAGAGCGCGACAACCTGACGGTGCTGCGCACGCTGCTGAAAATGATGGGCCGCGATCCCGACGACTTCGACCACGTGACCGACCGGGTCGGTCACGATCTGCGTTACGCGATCGACCCGTCGGCGCTGTACGACGAATTATGCTGGGCCCCAAAGCACACCGACTTCGATGATGGTTTGCGCGCAACCATTGACTGGTATCGTGCCAACGAATCCTGGTGGCGCCCGTTGAAGGACGCGTCGGAAGCCCGATACGAAGAACGCGGCCAGTAGATGCACGTTCGCGAACTCGACGTCCCGGGCGCGTGGGAGATCACCCCAACCGTTCATGGCGATTCCCGCGGGTTGTTCTTCGAGTGGCTCACCGATCGCGAGTTCAGCGCCTTCGCAGGTCACCATCTGGACGTCCGGCAGGCGAACTGCTCGGTGTCGTCGGCCGGCGTGCTGCGTGGGCTGCACTTCGCCCAGGTGCCACCCAGCCAGGCCAAGTACGTGACCTGCGTGTCCGGCTCGGTGTTCGATGTCGTCGTCGATATCCGTTTGGGCTCACCGACTTTCGGGAGGTGGGCTTCGGTTCTGCTGGACGACACCGACCGCAGGACGATCTACGTCTCCGAGGGCCTTGCGCACGGGTTCCTTGCGTTGCAAGACAATTCGACAGTCATGTACCTATGCTCAGCGGAATACAGCCCGCTGCGCGAGCACACCATCTGCGCCACAGATCCGGCTCTGGCCATCGATTGGCCGCTGGTCGACGGGGTCGCCGCCAGCATGTCCGACCGCGATGCCGCGGCTCCCAGCCTCGACGAAGTGCGCACGGCCGGCCTCTTGCCCACCTGGGACGAGACGCAGCAGTTCATCGGTAAGATGCGCGGTGAATAGCGTTGTGGCCGTGCATGTTTGGATCTGACAATGGGAGAACTTGGTGAAGCCTGAGTGGTTGATCGCCGCCAGCGCCGCGATCATCGTCGCTGGGGTGGCGGGGTGTTCCCACGACAACAAAGCGTCAGGTCCTCCAGCACTCCCGTCGCGACCGCTGGAACGAAGGTCGTTGTCGACGGCAAGCCGCAGAATGTCACTGGCCCGGTGGTCTGCTCAATGACCAACGGCAAGTTCTCCATCGCCGTCGGAAAAATGCTGACCGGCATCATCATCGGCCTGGAACCGGATGGATCGGCTGTCCACAACGCCGGGCTCGGCACCGTTGACGGCGCGGTCATGAGTTACACCGAGGGTGTGCCCGGCAACGACGCGAAAGCCAGCAAGTCCGGCAATACATACAAGATCACGGGCAACGCCAGCGGCGTGGACAACGCGGGCCAGCCGGTCAACAAGCCCTTCGATGTCGAGGTCACCTGCCCCTAGAAGGGCGGGGCTCGTTGTTTGCGACAGTGGGCTTGAACCGTTCATCGCACGAAAACTGCCTCCTCAACGGGGGCGAAGCTGGCGGTCGGCGATACACAACATGACCGTCATCACTTCAGCAACCACACTGCCTAGCGCACAGGGCGACGGGTCCCATCCGTGCTCGGTGAAGCCCGCGACCCCCACGGTCCTCGACAGGATAAACGCCACCAGGGAGCCGAGAGCCACTGCAGCGGACGCCCAGCGAAGCCAACCGGGTCCGCCAACCAGAATCAAGATCGCCAACGCGTACGAGACGCTGGCCTGTACGAGAAAGCCGGTTCCAATAGTCGGGATGTGATGGTAGCCATGGACATAGAGGTAGGAATGAATGGCAGCGCTGACGGCCAACGAAGCCGCCAGACCAAAGCGGACCGCGATTTCCCTTGAATTCATTGCAGCGTCCGCTCTTTCAGAGCCAACGCGTGCTGTCCACTGGTGTAGCCGACCTCGCGGACGCCGAGGACGTCCCGGAGCTTACCGGCCGGCAACGTCACCGGCTTTGGAGCCGGCCCGTCGCCGGGATGCGGTAGCGGATAGGCGGTGGCCGCCCCGCTATAGAAGTTCACCTGACCCTCGGTTTTGGAAAACAGTTGGTGGACATGTCCATTAAGACAGGTAACGGAGGAAAATCGGCGCAGGTAGCTCAACGCCTGGGCGGCGTCGTCGGTACCCCAGCCCCAGTCCGGGTACATCGCGAACAGCGGGATGTGGCTGATCACGATGATGGGCGTATCGCTCGACAGCGACGCGACGTCCTTGGCGACGAAGTCGAGCTGTTCGGCACCCAAGTGCCCAAGCTTCTTCAGGTTCAAAGTGTTGACCAGTGCGATCACGTGCACGCCGGCGATATCGAAGCTGTACCACCCGTCACCCGGTCCGCCCGTGCCGAAGAAGCTTCGATATTTCTGTCCCGCATCATCAACCGAGTCGTGCTCGCCAGGCACGGTGAACACGTGCGGTGTCTTCAGGCTGCTCATCATCTGCTTCGCCTGGTCGAACTGCTGGGGACTGGACAGGTGCGTGATGTCGCCGCTGTGAATGACGAAATCCGGTGTGTAACCGAGGTTGTTGATCCGATCGATCGCGTGGCCGAATGTGTCGGCGACGTCGAGGTTGGCCGGTCCGGAGAATCCGAGATGGCTGTCGCTGACTTGCGCGAACCGCAGGGTGGGCCGGGAAGCAGCATGGCCTGCCGCACCGGCATGTGAGATGACCTCGCCCCCGACGACGGCGAAACCGACCGCGGCGCCGAACCATGCGGTGTGGCGGATGAGCTGGCGGCGACTCATCGCGTTCGCATCTTTGGTCATTGGGTCACCACCACGGTGCCGTGCATCATCGGGTGAATCGAGCAGACGTACTCGAACTTTCCGGGGCTGGAGAAAGTGTGCGAAAAGGTAGCCCCCGTTCCCATTCCGGGTGAGCGGAACGAACCGTCGCTCGCCGCCACCGTGTGAGGTTCTTCGTCGCGGTTGGTCCACGTGACGGTGCTGCCCGCGCTCACGGTCACGGTGAGCGGGACGAACGCGAAATCGTCGATGCTGATTTGATTGCCATTCAACAGCGCGACGGGTGCGGTGACCGACATGCTGGGCGTCGGGCCGATGGTGGCGCTGGGCTTAGATACCGAGCACCCGGCCAGCAGCAACACGCCCAACGCCAACCACGCCAAGGGTTTGCGAGTCATGCCAAGAGATAGGGCCACGGGTTACGTTTCCGGTCAGGGCCTCCACCGAGCAGCGCGACGGGAGACTCAGGCTGGGCGGGTCGGCGCGAACACTTCAATGGCGTCGTCGACCTCGCGAACCATCAGTGTGGGCAACGGCTTTGGGGCGATCGGCAACTGGTGGGTGAGCACCTGGCCGCTAGGCGCAAACGACGTCGAGTGGCATGGGCAGCGCAGCCGATCGTCGGGCGCGTCGAACCATAGTCGGCACCCTTGGTGTGTGCACACCCCCGATACGGCTTCGACCTTGCCGTCCACCCGTCTAACGAACCCACTGACCGTGCCGAGATCAAACGGATGCATGAGCCCGTCGGGCACCTCTTCACTGGCCGCGACGCGCGTCCAGCGTCCATCGCTTGGCGTGAGTTGACCACCAGCAGTGGGTGGTTCGGTGGTTCGGCCCCGGACGGCGAGTCGATCGACGGACACCGCCGCCGCAGCGGCGACCGCGGCGGCGGACGTGCCTACCATCACCTGACGACGCGTCGTGCTTTGCTTCGGCATCGGTTGCGGCGAGTTGGCACTCATCTGCTCCGCGAGGCGCCGGTGCAGATCGGTGAGGAATCCATCGCTGGGTACATCGCCGTCCGGTCTGGCCGCTCGCAGCTCGATCGCCGCTCGCAACTGCGCCGCCTCGAAGTCGTCGGCCTGGAAGGGCTTTGGCCGGCGACCCCGCAGTAGGTCGTCGATATAACTGCGCAAACCTCGCGCGTTCATGGCTGGCCCTCGTCGGTGACTTGTGCCGCCAGGCGCAGCGCGCGGTGTTGCAGCACTTTGGCGTTGGCAACGCTGACCCCGAGCTCGGCGGCGGATTCTTTGATCGAACTGCCTTGCAAGAAACGCAGTTCCAGGACTCGGCGGTAGCGGTCCGGCAGTCTGTCGAGAACCTGGGCGACACGCTGAGGCGCGGTGCTGATTGCTTCCTCACTATTTGGACTATCGGTGCCCAATTGTTCGAGGGCCTCAATCGAGGTTATCTCCCGGCCCATCTTTTCCCGCCAATGCGCGGCCAGCACCGTTCGGGCGGTGGCCCGCAGGTACGCGCGCACCTCGGGAACGCTTGCCGTCAGGCGCAGCGGTCGCAGCGCTGCGAGGAAGACCTCGGCGGTGAGGTCCTCGGCGTCGGCCCTGTTGCCGACGCGCGCGAACAGCGTGCGGTACACCCACGTCGCGTTGTCCTCGTACACCGCTTCCCAGTCGGCATAGCCCTGGAAGCCTTGGTCGGGCACCGCGCGCAGGGGTCGCGGGCCGACGGGCTCGTTCCGTGCCGTCACGTGCCTCCTTCGCCGATCAATATCGGCGTGGGTTACACGAGACGTCGGGTGGCCGGGTTCAGGTGGCGCCGGGACCCGCGTTTGCGAAGGCCGCGAGGCATTACTAGGATATGCAAGTATCCCCCTACTTCTTCCCTACTGATCTTTTGGATGGCCATGACCACACAAATTCCGCATTTCATCGACGGGCGGCGCAGCGACGGCCAGTCCACTCGCACCGCTGACGTCTTCAACCCCAGCACCGGCGCGGTCCAGGCCATTGTGCCAATGGCCGGGCAGGCGGACGTCGACGCCGCGGTGGCCTCGGCCGCAGCGGCGCAGAAAAGCTGGGCTGCGTGGAATCCTCAGCGCCGCGCCCGGGTACTGATGCGGTTCATCGAACTGGTCAACGACCGCGGCGACGAGCTGGCCGAACTGCTGTCCCTCGAGCACGGCAAGACGCTGGCCGATGCCCGGGGCGACATTCAGCGCGGTATCGAGGTGATCGAGTTCTGCGTCGGGATCCCGCATCTGCTCAAGGGCGAGTACAGCGAAGGTGCCGGCCCGGGCATCGACGTCTACTCGCTGCGTCAGCCCCTCGGCGTCGTGGCCGGCATCACCCCGTTCAACTTCCCGGCGATGATCCCGCTGTGGAAGGCTGGTCCGGCCCTCGCGTGCGGAAATGCCTTCATTCTCAAGCCCAGTGAGCGTGACCCCTCAGTTCCGGTCCGACTGGCCGAACTGTTCCTCGAAGCCGGACTGCCGCCCGGAGTCTTCCAGGTGGTGCACGGCGACAAGGAAGCCGTCGACGCCATCCTGAACCATCCCGACATCAAGGCGGTCGGATTCGTCGGCAGCTCCGACATTGCTCAGTACATCTACTCCCACGCCGCTGCGACCGGCAAGCGTTCGCAATGCTTCGGCGGCGCCAAGAACCACATGATCGTCATGCCCGACGCTGACCTCGATCAGGCCGTCGACGCGCTGATCGGCGCGGGTTACGGCAGCGCCGGCGAACGCTGCATGGCGATCAGCGTCGCGGTACCGGTTGGCGAGCAGACCGCGGAACGATTGCGCGCCAGGCTGGTTGAACGGATCAACGGCCTTCGCGTAGGGCACAGTCTGGATCCCAAAGCCGACTACGGGCCGCTGGTCACCGAGGCTGCGCTGACCCGGGTGCGTGACTACATCGCCCAGGGCGTGGAAGCGGGTGCCGAACTGGTCGTCGACGGCCGCGAACGAACCAGCGACGACCTGACATTCGCCGACGCGAACCTGGAAGGCGGCTTTTTCATCGGTCCGACAATGTTCGATCACGTCACCCCGGAGATGTCGATCTACACCGACGAGATCTTTGGGCCGGTCCTGTGCATACTGCGCGCCCACGACTACGAAGAGGCGTTGCGACTGCCTTCCGAGCACGAGTACGGCAACGGCGTGGCGGTCTTCACCCGCGACGGCGACACCGCCCGGGATTTTGTCTCCCGGGTGCAGGTGGGCATGGTCGGCGTCAACGTGCCGATCCCGGTTCCGGTGGCCTACCACAGTTTCGGCGGCTGGAAGCGTTCCGGCTTCGGTGATCTCAATCAGCACGGACCGGCGTCGATCCAGTTCTACACGAAGGTCAAAACGGTCACGTCACGCTGGCCGTCCGGCATCAAGGATGGCGCCGAATTCGTCATCCCGACAATGAACTAGGGCTGGCACCGACATGCAATTCTTAGCCCTCAACGACGACGAGCGAGTGATCACCGAGACGGCGGCTGCCTTCGCCGCCAAGCGCATTGCCCCGTACTCCCTGGAATGGGATGCGACCGAACACTTTCCGATCGACGTGCTCCGCGAAGCCGCCGAACTCGGTATGGCGGCGATCTATTGCCGCGATGACGTGGGCGGCAGCGGACTGCGCAGGCTGGACGGCGTGCGCATCTTCGAGCAGTTGGCCATCGCCGACCCGGTCACCGCTGCCTTCCTATCCATCCATAACATGTGCTCGTGGATGATCGACAGTTACGGCACCGATGAACAACGCAAGACCTGGATTCCGCGTCTGGCGTCGATGGAAGCCATCGCCAGCTACTGTCTGACCGAGCCCGGGGCCGGATCCGACGCCGGCGCGTTGAGCACTCGCGCAGTCACGCAGGGCTCAGGAAAAAACGCAGACTATGTGCTCGACGGCGTCAAGCAGTTCATTTCCGGGGCGGGAGCCTCCGACGTATACGTGGTGATGGCACGTACCGGAGGGGAAGGCCCGCGCGGCATATCGGCTTTCATCGTCGAAAAAGACACGCCCGGAATCAGTTTCGGTCCACACGAAGAAAAGATGGGCTGGCACGCGCAACCCACCGCGCCGGTGATCTTGGAGGGAGTGCGGATACCGGCCGACGCGATGCTCGGTGGCGCAGACGGCGAGGGTACCGGCTTTGGCATCGCGATGAACGGCCTCAACGGCGGCCGACTCAACATCGCGGCGTGCTCACTCGGTGGCGCTCAGGCCGCCTTCGACAAAGCCGGTGCATACGTTCGTGAACGGCAGGCGTTCGGCGGCTCCCTGCTTGACGAGCCCACCATCCGGTTCACCCTGGCCGACATGGCGACCGGGCTCGAGGCATCACGAATGTTGTTGTGGCGAGCGGCAAGCGCGCTAGACGCCGATGATCCCGACAAGGTCGAGTTGTGCGCGATGGCCAAACGCTATGTCACCGACACGTGCTTCGAGATCGCCGACAAGGGTCTGCAGTTGCACGGTGGCTACGGTTATCTGCGCGAGTATGGTCTGGAAAAGATTGTCCGCGATCTGCGGGTGCATCGAATTCTGGAAGGGACCAACGAAATCATGAGGGTGGTCATCGGCAGGGCCGAAGCCGTGCGGTTGCGTGCTGGTTAGCACCATCCGCTAGAAAAGGGAAGCATGACGGAACATCTCACGATCGCCTTCCTGGGGCTGGGCCACATGGGTGCGCCGATGGCCGCGAACCTGCTCGCCGCCGGCCACGCCGTACGCGGGTATGACCCGGCGCAGGCCGCGGCCGCCGCCGCTGCGGAAAAGGGCGCCACCGTGTTCGACAGCGCCGCCGCCGCCGTGGCCGACGCCGACGTGGTCATCACCATGCTGCCCAACGGCGACGTGGTCAAACGCTGCTACGCCGAGGTCCTGCCCGCCGCGCGAGAAGGCGCGTTGTTCATCGACAGTTCCACGATCTCGGTCAACGACGCACGCGAGGTGCACGCCCTGGCCGGCTCACATGGCATGCCGCAGCTGGACGCGCCGGTGTCCGGCGGCGTCAAAGGCGCGGTGGCCGGCACGCTGGCGTTCATGGTCGGCGGTGACGAGTCGGCGCTGCAGCGAGCGCGCCGGGTGCTGGAACCCATGGCGGGCAAGATCATTCACTGCGGGGCGGCCGGGGCCGGTCAGGCCGCCAAGGTGTGTAACAACATGGTGCTGGCGGTACATCAGATCGCGATCGGCGAGGCATTCGTGCTGGCCGAGAAGCTCGGCCTCTCGGCGCAATCGCTGTTCGATGTCATCACCGGCGCGACCGGCAACTGCTGGGCGGTACACACCAATTGCCCGGTGCCGGGCCCGGTCCCGACATCGCCGGCCAACAACAACTTCCAGGCGGGCTTCGCCACCGCACTGATGAACAAGGACCTGGGCCTGGCCATGGACGCCGTGGCGTCAACCGGTTCGACGGCGCCGCTGGGAACCCACGCCGCGGAGATCTACGCTGCGTTCATCGCATCCGATGCCTCCCATGGTGAGAAGGACTTCAGCGCGGTGATCGAAACGCTGCGCGGCAGCTGAGTCCGGGGCGAGCGTTCACTGCACCTTTCGGCCCAGAAATGCGGCCAGTTGATCGGCGGGCGGGCGCTCCGGTGAGCAGGGCTGCTCCTCGCCGAAAGGCTTGCCCGGCCCGCGAAACTGAGGCCCCACGAAGGCGCGTGCGGCGGCCAGCTGCTCGGTTGCCAGCTCGGGCTCGATATCCGTAGGTTGGCCACTCGCAGCCGCGAGATCCCATGCGTGCGTTAACACATCGGTGGTGCGGAGCCCGACGAAGAGCTGCCCGGGAAGCTCCCCGAACGGCAGTTTGAACGTGGTGGACAGTCCGTCGGGCGCCGCGAAAACCGCTTGAGCGGCCCCGGCCGCAGTTCGGTGGGCCGCAGCGACGTCGTCGGGCCGGGCCGGCGGCTCGACGGGGTTGACAGCCCACATTCCGACGTGCTCGTTGCCGCCGATGACGTGTTCAACCAAATCCTGAATCGTCCACTCCGAGCACGGCGTCGGCGCGCCAAGTTGGTCAGCGTTGATGTTGGCAAGGACGCCAGCGAATGCGTCCTGAGCGCGCTGATGAGCAATCAATGGGTCCACTGTCCCGCCTTTCTCGCAGACGCGTCGTCGGCATGACGACAAGTGTGCCACTGCAACCTAGGCCACCATCAAGTTTGGCCGACGTGGCCAGGGACGCGCGCGCTCAGAAATCACCCGCGTTGCGCCGCAGCGTTTCGATCGAGGAAACCAGCGACTGCGACTCGTCAGCGGCCATCCCGATGTTCGCGAAGACCTGCTCGTTAAGCGTGACGGTGGCGTCTTCGACGGTGGAGCGGCCGAGGTCGGTGATCTGCACCAGCGTCGTCCGCCCGTCGGTGGGGTGCGGCACTCGCTGCACCAGCCCGTCGGCCTCCAGCCGCCGGATCGCGTGGGTGACGCTGGTGACATGAACCTGCAGCCGATCGGACGCTTTAGTGATCGGTAATGCCCCGGTCCGGCTGAACGCCAACAGCCGCAGCAATTCGTAACGCGAAAAGCTCAGGTCATAGGGACGCAACGCCGTCTCAACGCGGGCGAGCAAGATCTGGTGCGCACGCATCACCGAGGTCACCGCGACCATGCCCTGCGACACATCGCCCCATCCGGCGCGCTCCCAATTGGCCCGCGCCACGGCGATGGGGTCACGTTTCTTCTCCGGGGCCACACACTTTCTTACCGCACATGCGGCGGACGTGGGGCCCGGATTCAGCTTGCGGTAGCTGCGGGCTTTGCCACCGCGTCCAGGACCGCCAGTGTGGACTCGCGGCTACCCACGGTGATTCGCGCGCCGCCGTCGGCGTAGAACCGGATCTGCAGCCCGCTGCCGGCGAACACCTCACGCCACGACAGGCCGCGGGACGGTAGATACACGAAGTTCGCATGCGCGTCCGGTGTGTATATCCCGATCGCGCTCAACCGCCGCCGTAGATAGCGACGTTCGGCGGTGATCGACCGGACCCGTTGCAGCAGTTGATCTTCGGCATCATAGGAAGCCGCGACCGCGAGCAAGCTGGTGATTGCGATGCCGAACGGCAACTGCTGCGTCCACAGCGTCCTGGCCAGCTCCGCGGAGGCCACGCCGTAGCCGATTCGCAGGCCGGCCAGTCCGTACGCCTTGGAGAAGGTGCGCACCAGCACCACGTTGGGAAAGTACGCAGTCAGGCCCCAAACATCGATCCGGTGCTGTGGGGCGGCGAATTCGATATAGGCCTCGTCGAGCAAGACGATCGTGTCGCGCGGCACCCTGCGCAGAAACTGCACGATCTCGGCCGTCGGCTCCAGCGTGCCGGTCGGGTTGTGCGGCCGGCACACCACCACCACGCGGGCATTCGCGGCAGCGTCGGCCAGCCCGTCGAGATCGTTGTGGCCGTGCTTGTCCAGGGGCACCGTCACCGGCTTCAACCGCGCCATGTCCGCCATGATCGGATATCCGTCGAAAGTCGGCGACGCCATGGCAATCGAGTCGCCCGGAACAGTCAATGCCTGCAGCGCCTGCAGCACCACGCCCGTCGCACCGGCGCCGAGCACCACCTGGTCCGGGGGCAGACCGATCCGACCGGCGATCAGGCTACGCAGCCGCTCGGGCAGAAACTCCGGATACCGGTTGGCCGCATCGATCGAGCGATACAGCGCCGAGCGCACCGCGGGAAGCGGCGGATACGGATTTTCGTTGAGCGACAACGCAAACGGATCGATAGCGTCAGGAAACGTGTCGCCGACTTCGGCGGTGGCGGGACTCGCAAACGCTGACATCAGGCGCGTCCGCCCCAGCGGACCGCCGCTGCGCCGGCGAAGTCGCCGGCGTGCGCGAAGGCCGCCATCAAGACCAGATCTCCGTCCTTGACCTGCCCGTCGGAGATCGCGTGGTCCAGGTTGACCGGGATGCCCGCACCGAAAAGGTTGCCGCACTGGTCGAAGGTGTCCCGATGACGTTCGGCGGGCAGCTCCAACGCTTCGCGCCAATTGCGCAGGAACACCCGGTTGGGCTGATTGGTGACCAGCAGGTCGACGTCTTTGGGAGACATGCCGATTCGGTCGCAAACTGTCAGCGACACCTCCGGAACCTGCCGGTTGCCGCGGGCCAGCACCTTGGTGATCTTGCTTTCGGTGAAGCCGATGCTGCCCTCGCCGTGCCCGGCGGCCCACCACTTGCGAGGCGGGTCGTAAGAAAGAGTCATTTCACCGGCGTACTCGCCATAGGTGCGGCACTCGACATCGAGGATGGGCGATTGGTCGGACAACGCGACCAGGCCCACCGCCGCCCCGTCGCCCGGCACCGCAGACTGCGCCTTGCGGCGAATTGTGGGCTGATCGAAGAACTGCCCGGCCGCATTCGCCGCGATGGCAATCAATGCGGTGTGCCCCGCTCCCGACGACAGCAGTTTGCGAGCCACGTTGAGCGCCAACACGAATGCCGCACACCCGCCGTTGTTCAGGTCGAGCACCCACGACGGCCGCAGGCCCAAGCGGTGCGCGATGCCCCCACCTTCGCCGTAGAACGCCATGTCCGGCACCTGGGTGTGGGTGATCAACACGTCGACGTTCTCGATGACGTCATGGCCATGCCGATCGATCAGCCCCTGCGCCGCACGCTCCACCATGTCGGTCGCGGTCTCGTCCGGCGCGACGTGGTGGCGAAACTTCGGCGCGCGGAACATCAGATTGTCACGCAGGTCATCGGACTCGGCGAATTGCGCGTAGTACTCCGCGCCGATCGGCTCGCCCGGCAAGTAGGTGGAAACGTCGATCAGACTGACGTTCGGCTTGCTCATAGTGCTCTCGCTTCTTCTTTTCAGGACATCCAATTCGGGGTCACCGGCAGTCCGTTGCGGTGCCGATACTCGGCGATTGCCTTGAGGTTCTTCAGTTCCAGGAGGTGGCCGGGACCGAACATGTCCCAGAAATCACCGACCCAAACCGGGCGCTGCGCCGGCGCGGTCTCCGGATACGGGTTCTTGTCATAGAACGGGTGGTGGCAATTGGTCCACAGCACAACCGAACCGGGCTTGTCGAGGACCACCTGGGCGTCGATGACGCGCATCAGATAGATCATCCACAAGTGCTTGCCCTGATCCCATGCGCAGTGGTAATCGACGGTACGGGCCTGCTCGTCGGCGATGGTGCGGGTGTAGATCTCGGTCTCCGTGCCGAGCCGGTCGTACGCGAGCCAAAGGCCGGGTTCGTCGGTGGTGGTGAAGCCGCGCAGACTGTAGGTCCACTCCTCGAGGCTGCGGGTGTCGGCCATGTAGGCGTATAGCTCGTCGGGCGGACAGTCGACGTAATCGTTGACGGTGCAGTACTGCCCGAAGACCTCGTCGTGCGGGTACACCGACCGCATCATCTCCATGATGATCGGGGTGGCCTTTTCCCTGGGGCTGTTTTCGATCCGGACCAAACCGTCGATGGCCTCATGGAGGCCGGTCTGGGCCAAGTGATGGGTTTGAATATCGTCAAGCGCTGGCAGCGACATCGGTGTGGTTCTCCTTAGCAGTTGTAATCGTTTCCTTGACAGGTCTTTTGTCCGCTGGCCCGCTGAGAAAGGCTGCGAAAGGCGGGATTTCGTCGGCAGCACATTCGACGCTGACGACAGCCGGTCCATCGATGTCCAGCACAGCGCGCATCGCGGCGGCGAAGCCGTCGAGGTCGCCGACGTCGATGGACGCCAGACCCGGGAACATCGCCGCCAGGCCGGCACCCAGTCGGCTGGGCCGGAATCGGTTGTAGCTGTAAAGGTCGTCGTAGAACAGCTGCTCGCGGGTGACGCACATGGCGTGGGCATTGTTGTTGAACAACACGAACGTCACCGGAAGCCGGTAGTGCACCGCGGTGTGCACCTCCATGCCGTGCATGAAAAACGCTCCGTCCCCGGCGATCACCACGGTGCGCCCGGGGGGACGTCCGGCGTTGGGGCGTCCGAACGCCATCCCGATGCCGGCGCCGAAGCTATAGCCCATGCCCCCCATGCCGAGCGCGACAGCGAATCTGCCACCACGCCGCGCGGGCAGGTAGTGGATCGCCGACGCGCCGGTGTTGCCCGCGTCGACCACGATGTCCGTCCCGTCGGGCAGGGCGCCGTCGAGCACCGCCATGGCGTCGCGGTACCGCACGCCGGTCCCGAAGTACGACGGGGGCTTGAGTTCCGTGCGCCGCACCGCATCTGGCACCCGCAGGCCCATTGGTCGTCCACGTCCGGACAAGGCCTGGATCATCATCCGCAGCGACCCACGCAAGTCATCGGTGTGCACGTGGGTGCACGAAATGTACGGCGGCGCAGAGCCGATCGAGACCGTTCGCACCCGCGACAGCACATCGTCGAGGCCGGCGCGCGCGGTGACCGACAGCCGGGTGCCCACCACCAGGCACACGGCGCTGGCGGCCACCGCTTCGGCCACCCCCGGGTGGCCCATCACACCGCTCACGCCGAGCGCCGAGGACGACCCCAAACCCGGCGTGCCGGCGACGTCCTTGGCGTCGGGGACGGTGGCCACCCGTGCCCGCAGCACCGCGCGCAGCGTCTCGAGCTCGGCTCGAGCGTCGTCGCGGGCCACCTGCTCGCCCACGATGATGGTGACCGGACCGTTCGCGTCGCGCAGCACTCCGACAATCGGATGGGGATTGCCGATGGGCCGCGGATCCTGAAGGGCATATCCGTTGAGTCGGCGCGCGATCTCGATGCTGCCCTGCTGAATATCCTTGGGCAACAACAACACTGCCGGCCCGCCGGTGCGCGCGGCCGCGATCGCGCGCGGCAGCGCGGAGGCGATACCGGCCGGTGTGAGCACTCGCTCACATGACACCGACACCGCGGAAAACAGCGCCTCGGCGTTCAGCGATCCATTGCGGCCGCTGGTGTCCTGGAAGCTGCCCAGCCCGTCCATCGTTGTGGGGGCCTGGCCGACCAGCGCCAACATCGGAACACGGCTTGCCAGAGCCTCGCCCAGTCCCGCAACCAGATTCAGCGCACCACCACCCGAGGTCGCTGCTACGACACCTAGTCCGGCCCCGCTGCGGCTGTACCCGTCTGCCATTGTGGCGGCGGAGAATTCGTGCTTGGCCAGCACCGCAGCGATGTCGGACCGGAAATGCGCCGCGTCGTAGAGGTCCTCGATGTTGGCGCCATCCACACCGAAAATGTGGTCGATTCCAATTGCGGCCAGTCGGTCGACGATGTAGTCGACCACCCGGTACTCACCTGGCATCTGCTCACCTAAATCTGATTGGTTGAGACGATGCCAATGACACGACGTGCGGCTACATTCAGTTCACCGCGGCTTAAAAATTAGAGCGAGCGCTGCAGCAGAATCTGACCGTTGTCCGCGGAAACCACTTGCACCGCGGCGATCTGGTTCATAGGCGTCGAGATGCTGCCCGCGGGCGTCGCGGTGTGACCGGGCTCGGCCACCCAGGTGGCCAGCCGGGTTTGGCTGCCGTCGCGTCCAACCACGACCATCGCCAGCGTGTCATGGTGCGCCTCAAGCGGTGCAAGGCACACGCAGCGCAGGTTGATGAACGTGCCCCAGTGCTGGGGGGTGACCGCCACCGTCGAGGCCAGCATGCTAGTCCCCACTTGCGCCATCGGCTGGGAAGATGCCGTCACCTGCTGGGGAGAGGTCGCGGTGTGGCCCTGAACTCCGACGAACACGCCGACCCCCAGCACCACGGCGGCCGCGGCCGAAGCCGCCCAAGTCGTCATGCGGGTACGACGGCGGCGCCAGCGCACCTTCTGCAATAGCGTCGGCAATAACTCCGGTGACATCGCTGGTGTCGGCGAAGGAGTCCCCGCACCGCTGCCTGAGTCACCTATCGCGGCCACTTCTTCACGGTCGAGCTGCGAAAGCAGCGCCGGCACGCCACTGAGGTCCGCGACGGCCTCCCGGCATTGCGGGCATTGGGTCAGGTGCGACTCGAATTCGCGTCGCTCGGCGGGAGAAAGTGACCCCAGCACGTACGCGGCGTCCCACGTCGCGTAGTGGTCATCACCCATCGTCAGGTCACGTATCTCTCTGTCACCGGGTGTGTCACCCGGCGGGCCGATTCCCCGAAGCGGCGTCCTCATGTCATTTCTCCCGTCACCCTCAAGTATTCGGAGCCGATCGCCAGCCGGATGAGCCCGAAATTGAGCTTCCAGAAAAACCCAGCTGTCATCGGGTTACTCCAAGTTCCTGCAGAGTGAGCCGCAATGCCCGTACCGCATAGTGTAGTCGCGACTTCACTGTTCCTTCGGCGATTTCAAGGTCGGTGGCAATCTGCGCGGTGGTCCATCCGCGGTAGTAAGACCGTTCGATGACCGCCCGGTGCTCGGCGGACAACTGGGCCATCGCGTCGCCGATCAGCATCCGGTCCAGCGCCGCGTTCACCTCGTCCGGCGTGGACTGCTCGGGCGCGCCCACCTCGTCGGTCGAACCGACGACATTGCGGAATCGCGCGCTGCGCCGATCGTCGATGATCATGTTGCGAGCGACGGTGAACAGCCACGCCCGCGCCGAGCGTTCTGAGTCGCCGACCACCTCCGGATGTTGCCACGCCCGCAACAGCGTCTCCTGGACCACGTCCTCGGCCTGGCTCGCATCGCCCGTCAGCCGCAGCGCGTAGCGCCACAAGACGGCGGCATGCTCGTCGTAGAGCGCCTTCATCAGAGCGGCTTCTGCAGCCACCGCGCCGGCAACCCGAGCCACTCGATCACCTCCCGCAATAAATACGAGCCGAGCACGTATTTAGTTCAGGCGAGGGTCAGGACACGCGGTCCGCTCTCGGTCACCGCCACCGTGTGCTCCCAATGTGCCGCACGCGACCCGTCGGCGGTGGTGACCGTCCATTCGTCATCGAGGACCACCGTCTTGCCGGTTCCCAGGGTCAGCATCGGCTCGATGGCCAGCACCGACCCGGCCGCCAACAGCGGACCGCGCCCAGGCGAGCCTTCGTTGGGCAGGAACGGATCCATGTGCATATGCCTGCCGATGCCGTGGCCCCCATACCCCTCCACGATCCCGAACGCCCGTCCGTAGCGGACCTCCGCCGCCCGCGTGCCCAGCTCGATGGCGTGTGCGACATCGGTCAGCCGATTACCGACAACCATGGCCGCGATTCCGGCTTCCAGCGATTCTCTGGTGGCCTGCGACAGCGCTTCGTCGGCCGGGTCGAGGATCCCGAGGCCGAACGTGATCGCGGCATCACCGTGCCAGCCGTCCAGGACCGCGCCGCAATCGATGGAGACCAGGTCACCGGCCGCGAGGATCTCAGAGGCCGACGGGATGCCGTGGACCACGCGGTCGTTGACCGATGCGCAGATCGAGGCCGGGTAACCGTGATAGCCCAGGAACGACGGTGTGGCGCCCGCTTCGCGGATCACCGACTCGGCGATTTCGTCGAGCCCGAGGGTCGATACCCCGGCAACAGCGGCGGCGTGGACGGCTTTCAGCGCGACCGCGACGACGGCACCGGCGGCGGCCATCGCGTCCAGCTCGCCGGCGCTGCGCTGCGGCACGACCCTGCGACTTCGCAGTCGTGCCAAAGCACTCATGGTTAGTGCCCTAGTGCCTGCAACGCGCGCGCGAAGACTTCATCGAGACTTCCGACGGCGTCGACGGTCTTCAGCTCGCTGTTGTAGTACTCCAGCAGCGGCGCGGTTTCGTCGCGGTAGACCTTCATCCGGTTGACGATCACCTCTTCGGTGTCGTCGGCACGGCCTCGCCCTTTGAGTCGCTCCAACAGCTCTTCCTGTGACACGCGGAACTCCACCACCGCGTCGATGTCGGTGCCCCGGCGCTCGAGCATCTCGTGCAGCGCCTTGGCCTGCTCCAGTGAGCGCGGATACCCGTCCAGGATGAAACCGTTGGCCGTGTCGGGACGGTCCAACCGGTCGTCGACGAGCTGGTTGGTCAGCTCCGAGGGCACCAGATCACCGGCGTCCAGATAGCGCTTGGCCTCAAGGCCCAGCTTGGTGCCGTCCTCGATGTTCTGCCGGAACAGTTCGCCAGTGGAGATCTGCGGGATTCCGAGCTTCTCGGCGAGCTTTTGGGCCTGGGTCCCCTTGCCCGCTCCCGGCGGTCCCAGCAAAACAACCCTCACTTGAGGAACCCTTCGTAATTGCGCTGCATGAGCTGACTCTCTATTTGTTTGACCGTATCCAAACCGACACCGATCATGATCAGAACGGCCGTCCCCCCGAAGGGTAGGTTCTGGACCCCTCCGCCGTTGCCGATCTGAAGGAACAGATTAGGCAGCACCGCGATCACGCCGAGGTAGATCGAGCCTGGCAGCGTAATGCGGCTCAACACAAAGCGCAGATAGTCGGCGGTCGGCCGGCCCGGCCGGATGCCTGGGATGAAGCCGCCGAACTTCTTCATCTCGTCGGCCCGTTCGTCGGGGTTGAAGGTGACCGACACGTAGAAGTAGGTGAAGAAGATGATGAGCCCGAAGTAGATGACGATGTAGACCGGATCGCTCGGGTTAGATAGGTACGTCCCGACGAACTTGTCCCACCAGCTGTTGGCCGCCCGGCCACTGCCGCCGCTTCGGACCAGCTGGGTGATCAGATGCGGAATGTAGATCAGCGAGGACGCGAAGATGACCGGGATAACGCCGGCCTGGTTGACCTTGAGCGGCAGGTAGGTCGATGTGCCGCCGTACATGCGCCGGCCCACCATGCGCTTGGCGTACTGGACCGGGATACGGCGCTGGCCCTGCTCGACGAACACCACCCCCACGATGATGAGCAGCGCGGCCCCGCATACGGCGGCGAAGATGGGTCCGCCGCGGCTATCCAGGATCTGCTTGCCTTCGGGGTAGATGCGCGCGGCGATACCGACGAAGATCAGCAGCGACATCCCGTTGCCGATACCGCGTTCGGTGATCAGCTCACCCATCCACATCACTAACGCGGCACCGGCCGTCACCACCAACACGATGACGACCAGGCCGAAGATGCTCTGGTCGGAGATGATCTCTTCCTGGCAGCCCTGCAGCAGCTGGCCGCTGGCCGCCAGTGCCACGATACTGGTGGCTTGCAGGATGGCCAGCGCGATCGCCAGATAACGGGTGTACTGGGTCATCTTGGCCTGGCCGGCCTGACCTTCTTTGCGCAGCTCTTCGAAGCGCGGGATGACCACGGTGAGCAGCTGCACGATGATGCTGGCGGTGATGTAGGGCATCACCCCCACCGCGAACACCGTCACCTTCAGCAGCGCACCGCCGGAAAACAGGTTGATCAGCGAGTACATCTGACCGGCCTCGCCACCGGTGGCCACTTTGATGCACTGCTGCACGTTCGCGTAGTTGACGCCCGGCGACGGCAGCGCGGCGCCGACGCGATACAGAACGACGATGCCCAGCGTGAACAGGATCTTCCGTCTCAGGTCGACTGTCCGCAGCGACGAGATGAAAGCCGAAAGCATTTTCCTCCTGCGCAGCCCGGGGTCATCCTGAGTTACGCGCCCAACACCCGCAGGTCACGACGTACGGCGTCGCGCGTCAAACCGTGTACGAGACTAACAGCTGGTCTGGGCTGGTCCTTTCAGGGCCGTCGGGGAAGCAGCGGAAGCGGGTAGAGTTTCGGGTAGCTCATTACATTTGCTAAATATCCAACGCGCGCTCATCGAGAGGGAGCACCATGACACGCACTGACTCACCACGATCCCCTGGGGACAGCTGGGACCTGGCTTCCAGTGTCGGTGCTACGGCGACGATGGTGGCCGCCGCGCGTGCGCTGGCCACCGAGGAGACCAACCCGATCATCGACGACCCGTTCGCGGCTCCGTTGGTGCGTGCGGTCGGTCTCGACTTCTTCACCCGCCTGGTCGACGGCGAGATTAGCCCAACGGTGGATGCCAGCGACGCCGAACGAGACTTGCAGTTCGAGACCGACTCGATGGCGGTGCGGACCCGTTTCTTCGACGAATTCTTCCTCGACGCGGCCCGCGCGGGCATTCGCCAATTCGTGATTCTGGCCGCCGGCCTCGACGCGCGGGCGTACCGGCTGTCCTGGCCGGACGGCAGTGTGGTCTTCGAAGTGGATCAGCCCAAAGTCGTCGAGTTCAAGAGCGCCACCATGTCCGCCCTGGGCGCTGCTCCGGTCGCCGATCGCCGGGCCGTCAGCATCGATCTGCGCGAAGACTGGCCGGCCGCGTTGCGCGGCAGTGGATTCGACGATACGAAACCCACTGCATGGAGCGCGGAAGGCTTGCTGATGTATCTTCCGCCGCAAGCTCAGGACCGACTGTTCGACAAGATCACCGAGCTCAGCGCGCCCGGGAGTAAGTTGGCCACCGAATTCCACCCGGAGTCGTCCGGCTCCGATGTGACAATGTCGCAACGCGCACAGGAATTCAACCAGCGGTGGGTCAATCTGGGGTGCGACATCGACCTGTCCGGACTGTTCTACGACGGCGAGCGCAGCAATGTCGTTGAGTACCTGGACGATCAAGGCTGGCAAGTCACCACCCGGCCGCGTCGGGACATGTTCGCCGACTACGGCCGCACTTTCCCGGACGACGATGAAGCGGCCCAGTTCCGCAGCATCGCCGCCGTCACCGCGACGCGCACATAGGACTGTTTCGATGAGCGATACCGATGCCGGTGCCAAACGATCCGACGGCGACAGCTGGGACCTGGCGTCCAGCGTGGGGGCAACCGCCACGGCGGTCGCTGCCCGGCGAGCGATGGCCTCCAAAGGGCCCACTCCACTGATCGACGATCCCTTCGCCGAGCCACTGGTGAGAGCCGTCGGCGTCGACGCATTCATCCGGATGATGGACGGCGACATCGAGCTCGCCGAAGACGATCCCGCGTTCACTCCGCAGCGGCTCAGTGAAGGAATGGCGGTCCGCACCCGGTTCTTCGACACGTTCTTTCTGACCGCCACAGCCGCCGGCGTACGCCAGGCCGTCATCCTGGCCGCCGGACTCGATACCCGCGCGTATCGGCTGACCTGGCCGGCCGAAACCGTGCTCTTCGAAGTTGACCAGCCCCGCGTGATCGAGTTCAAGGCCCGCACCCTGGCCGGCCTGGGGGCAACACCGGCCGTCGATCACCGCGCGGTCGCGGTCGACCTGCGCGACGATTGGCCGGGTGCGCTGCGCGACAGCGGATTTGACCCGACGAAGCCGACGGCCTGGATCGCCGAAGGATTGCTGGCGTACTTACCGCCGGACGCCCAGGACCGCTTGTTCGACCACATCACCCGGCTCAGCGCCCCCGGCAGCAGGCTGGGCACCGGCTATGTTCCGGACATTCGCAACCGTCTCGAGAAGCGGGGCCGCGAGATCAGCGAACGATGGCGGCGCCTTGGGTTGAATCTGAACTGGGCCGACTTGATTTACGACGGCGAACGCAACGATGTCGCGGGGTACCTGGCGGATCGCGGTTGGCAGGTGACGGTGCGCAGTACACCAGAGCTCTACGCCGACAACGGCTTTGAGTTCCCGACCGAGCCATCGATGGTCGCCTTCGGCGATATCAGGTACGTATCGGCCTCGACTTGACCAGCCTCGGCTGTTAGTCAGTCCTCCGCCGACGTGGTGGCCACGCTGAAGCCATACAGGTCGAAACCATGCGGCAACGGTCTGCCGGGGTTCAGGCGGTTTCCGGAACAGCGGGTCGCGCCGGCGTCGATCAGGTGGGCCAGGACCGCCTGCCCGAGGAATATCGCCAGTCCGGCACCCGGGCAGCCCTGCGGGCCGTGGCTGAAGAAGTTGTACGACCAGTCGTCGCCGGCGTCCCCGCTGACCCATTCGCCCGGCGAGAACTTGTCCGCGTACGGGATTCGCTCGCGGTTGCGGTGGTTGAACACGTTGTAGATCAGCACCTGCTGGCCCTCGGGCAACACGGCGCCGTTGGGGAACTCGACGTCACGAGCGGTCACCCGGCCGAACAGCTGGGTGGTGGGCCAAAGCCGCATCGCCTCGAACAGGCACCCGGCCAGGTATTCAAGCTTGGCGATGCCGGTGGCCGAGCCGATGTCGGCGCCGGCCATCTCGGCGTTCACCTCACGCAGCTGCTCACTGTGCGTCGACAGCACGCCCAACGTGCGAAACGCGTTGGCGGCCAACGTGTCTCCGGTCGCGAACAGCCAATGCACGAGCTGGCCGGCTGGTGACACGCCCGGATCGGGCGCCTGCGGTATCAGCGCGGCCAGGCTGTCCGCTCCGGGGTCCGACAGGTAGCTCTCGATGCGGGAGATGAACTCGTCGTAGCGCGGCGCGGGTTCACCGGGCATGCGATTACCTGCCGACATCAGCTCGCCCAGCAGCTCGGTCAACTCGGTGTCGTCGGCGGCCGCGGCACCGAACACCACTCGCCGGGTCATGCGCTGGAACGCCTCGTTGAAGTTCTGCCAGCGGATGGTGCCCGATGCGAGTTCCTGTGCGGTTTGCGCGGCCACATCGACGAATGGCTGGGCGAGCCGATGCAACGGCTTGTCCGTGTCGAGTACGGCCTCGGCGAACTTGCGGCGATCCTGCCACTCCTGGCCCCGCGAAATCGTCAGCGCCTCAGGCTGAAACGCGGTCATCCCTTTGCGTTTGGCGTCCGGGTCGGAGGCGAAGGGATCCGGGGAGCCGCCGAGCACGAATCGCAAGTCGTCGGGATGATGGACCAGCAGCGCCTCGTCGCGGGCCACACGGACGTAGAACGGTCCCGGCCCGTAGCTGCGCACCATTCCGTCCACCAACCGGTAACCGAGGTAGTCGGCGGCCACAATCGAGGCGACCCGGGTGGGGACTTCCCGCTTGCTGAAAAGTCCGAGGATGATGTTGGGAGCGCCGATCTGGGCGGTGAAACGCAGGCCCTCCAGGACGGACGCGTGCGGAAAGTCGGCCACGGACTTACCCGCCCCACGGCATGTACGCGCGGACCGAGTCGGCAAGACGCAGCACGGGGTGCTTCTTGCCCTCTACCGCTGCGCCTAGCTTCGGCCATGGCGCGAAAACCCGCTCCGCGTCGCCGATCACCGGCTGTAGTTCCGGATAGTGGCGCAGCAGAACATCTTTCATCGTCGTATGGTTCACCCAGTCGTATCCGACCTGTGTGTACACCTCGGGGCGGAAATCGTTGGTGAAGAATCGGTCGCTCTTCAGTCGGCGCGATGCCATCAGGATGAAGATGCGGAATGCGGTGTCGGAGAACCCGAAACCCTTCGGTGGCTGCTCTGCCTGCATGCCGATCTGCAGGTCGACGGAATCCACGTCGCCGTTGTAGACCTCGTTGATTTCGGCGGCCCATACTTTGTTCGGCGTGATCTCGTCGATGGACTTGCGGCGCGGCATCCGGATGGCCTCGCGGAAGTCGTTGTAGCGCGGCACGCCACGTTCCCGGTCGCGCACGATGTCCAGGGTGGCAAGGTCGGTGATCTGCCCGTCGACGCGGGTAAGCCGGCGCAGTGCGTTCGGATAGTTGTGCAGGCAGACCGCGCCCGCACTGGCCAGACCGAACGAGTACCACATGTCCCCCATTTCCATGCGGTCCATGAAGTCGCGCGTGAAACCTCCTTGCAGCTCGGTGAAGTCGCGCTTTTCGAGGTGCTCACCGGTTTCCAGCGAGAAGAAGTTCCAGTCGTCGGGAATGAGCGGGTGCATGCGGTAGACCGATACGAACTCCTCGGTCAGCGAGAACGCGGCGCTGTGGTGATCGGCCGACGAGCCGATGATGCCGGACAGCGCCTCGCTGTCACCGATGCGGCCGATCCGGTCTTTGAACGTCTCGCCGAGTGCGCCAAACCAGTTGGCGTTCATGCCGATCTGCAGCGCCGGGTGGCGCAGCACGCATGTTGTCCATTCCACCGTGTGGATCTTGGCGATCAGCGCCGAGACCACCAACACGCCGACCTCGAAAAGGCGTTGGTCGTCGAAGCTGGGGTAAGCCTTCTTCAGCGCGTCACAGACGGCGTTGTGCTCGCGCGCGAACAAGGTGTGCAGCAGACCCACACCGACCCACCAGTTCTCCCGCATGCCGGTGAGGTCGATACCGGGTATATCGCTCTTCGGGAGCCTGCCGTCGCCGCCGACCTTGATCTTGCCGTCGACGAAGGTACGGACCTCGGCCTGACGTTCCTTGCCGCTGCCATAGATTTGCGAACCGTCCCACCAATGGGTTTCGACGTTTCCGAACACCGGCGCCGGGCAGCCGTCCACGATATCTCCGCGCGGCGGGATGGTACAGCGGATCCGCATCGGGTCCTCGGGGAAGTCGTCGCCCTTGCGCAGTGGAATGTCGATCGTCTTGTCCGCCACACCGTCACCGTGGAAGAACCAGTTGTGGTTTTCGAACTGCAGCCAGGCGGCCGCCAATGCGTTGATGATTCCGGCGGGCTTGAATTCGTCACGCGCCATCAAGCGACGGCTGATAAGCCGCGGATCGGGGTCGAGTAGCCGTTTGGTGTCGGTGACCGTTTTGGCCAGTGGGACATTGCGCCCAAACCCCGATCCCTTCGAGCCCATCCACGGATCGGACAGATCGTTGAATGTCCCTTCCGGGGTCCGCGCCCGCTTGACTTCCTCGGTGGGCTCGCCGAGATCGTCCTTGGGGCGAATGCCGTCGCCTTCGAACAAATTATGGTTGCGCAGGTCGTCGCGCAGACCTGAAAGCGCTTTCAGTTGCAGAACCAGCGACGGATGCTCATACCATTGACGACTCACTTGAACCACCGTTCTGTCGAAGTTGCCATGCTCTGCTCGGCCTATGGGAATGGGCCTGGTGGGGACTAACCGGGATTCGCCGCGGGCGCGCGGACGACCAGGGGCACGGCGGGGAAATACCACGCCATCTCCGACCGCGACTTGCGTAGCGCGGCGGTGCCGTAGCCCCTCTTGCGGTGCTCGGGGTGGATCCAGATGCGGACGTTGACCTCGCCGCGAAGTAGTTCGCCGAAAACCATGCCAACCTTCTGCCCGGAATCGACGGCGACGAACCATGCCGCTTCTTCGGCGTCGACGCGGTCCAGTGCCGCACGGATCTCGTCGTCGATGTTGCCGGCCGGCCGGCCGGATCCGTCGCCGGCGGTGTGCATCTCCTCGGTGCGGGTGATGAAAATGTCGCGGTCCTCCGGCGCGGAGAAGGGGCGGAGTTCGAGACTCTCACCCGAGCTTGCCGGACGGTCGCCGAGCGCGAAGCTCAGCTGTTTGTTCAGGTCGTCGAGTTCGGCGAGGACCTTCGTGCGCGCGTCCTGAGTGAGCTGGTCGAACCTCATGCTCATCACGGCTTCGGCGGCCTGCTCAGAGGTGTCGAGCAGTTTCACGATCGCCTTGACCGCGGCCGCCTTGTTCGGCGACTCCACCACGACATCGGCTATCTCGTGGCGACGTTCAAGGGCTTTGAGCAGGGCGTCTGTGATCTCGCGGCGGACAGCTGTGCGATCGTGATCGGTCATCGCCTAAGCCTAGAACGACTTACCAGGTCTCGCGCCAGACTTCGGCCAGATGCCACTGGCCCTATGGTGGCGACCCGCTTCGCCCGGCTACGCCGCCCTCGCGATCGCCACTAGCCCCGCGGGGCCTGGTCGCTCAGGTCGAGAAACCGCCGATAGCGGTCCTCAACCACCGACGCCCAGGCCGGCTGTGGGTCGACGACGCGATCGATCCGCGCCCAGCGCGTGGCGTCGGTGATCGTCGTTTCCAGACCGACCGCCATGCGGGCGAGGAAGGCCGCGCCCAATGCCCCGCCCTCGGCCACCCCGGACACCTCCACCGGCCGACCGGTGGCGTCGGCGATGGCCTGGATCCAGGGCGATAGCCGGCTGCCGCCGCCCGCGGCCACAATGCGCGCCACCGGCGCCCCGCTCAGTTCGATGAGTTGACGGACGACGAAACCCGAAGCCTCGTAGGCCGCCCGCCGCACGGATGCGGCGTCGTGCGTGAGATCCAGTCCGTCCAGCATTGCCCGGCGATTGGGATCGTGGAACGGGGTGCGCTCGCCGCGGATATACGGCGACCAGACCGGCACCCGGCGCGGATCCGCAGGCTGCTCATCACCCGCCGGATCACCCGGTGCGACAAGGCGATTCACCCAGTCCAGGAATAGTCCGCCGGCGTTGCTGGCTCCCCCGATCTTGCTCATGCCGGCGACCGTATGCGGGATTGTCCACAGCCCGGGCACCCGTCTGGTGCCCGCGATCGTCGTCCACACGATCAGGGTGGTGCCACACAGCACCAGCACGTCGCCTTCCCGGTCGGCACCCGCGACGAACTGTTCACACAAGGCGTCGACCGCGCCGGTGGCCAGCACCGAATCGGTGCCGTGCACTTGCCCGACAGCCACCCCGAACGATTCCACCCGGGGCATGCGGTCAACCGTCACGCCGCAGTCCGCACACGCCTCCGGGCTCCAGCCGGTCCCGTCGAACAGCGGAAGGCTGGTGATCGCGGTGGCGGAGTCGATCACCGCCTCCCCCGCCAGGGCGTAGTTGGCCACCGCCGCCGCCGGCCAGTAACCGGCCGCGTCGGGCGCGTGGGCGGCCGTCCAGCGCAGAAACTCGGCGGCCTCGCCCACGGCGGGCAGTGGCAAGTCGGCTGCGGCCGGTACTTGGCCCCTGGCGTCCCCGTAGAGCAGACCGGGTGAGATGGGCCGGCCGCCGGAATCGACGGCGGTCATCGACGGGACCATTGCCGCCACGGCCACCGCCCGGGCGTTCGATTCCGGCGGTAGGGCCAGTTGATCCAGGGCCGCCAACGGCCCCCGCCGCCATGACTCGTCGGCGTCGTGCTCCAGGAGATCCGGCGCCGGCACCCGCAGTTGGTGGGGAATCCGCAGCCGCGCCGTCACGCGACCGTTCTCGTCGGCGGCAACCGCTTTGACTGCCGTGGTGCCTATGTCGATGCCGATTGTGACGTCTTCGCGTGACACGGGCGCCACCGTACGCCAGCATTGGCATTCGTGACGTCTCGACCACGTGCACTGGTGACAGCTCCGCTGCGGGGACCCGGCTTCGACAAGCTCCGCGGGTTGGCCGACGTCGTTTACGACCCCTGGATCGATCAGAGCCCGCTGCGGATCTACAGCGCCGAGCAGCTGGCCGATCGTGTTGCTGACGAACGCGCCGATGTCGTTGTGGTGGAGAGCGACTCGGTTTCCGGCCCGGTGTTCCAGCTCGGCTTACGAGCGGTCGCGTCCACCCGGGGCGATCCCAACAACGTCGACGTCGCCGGAGCCACGGCAGCCGGGATCCCGGTACTCAACACCCCGGCCCGCAACGCCGATGCCGTGGCCGAGATGGCGGTAGCGCTGCTGTTGGCCGTCACCCGTCATCTGCTGACCGCAGACTCAGATGTGCGCAGCGGCAACATGTTTCGTGACGGCGTTCTTCCCTACCAGCGCTTCCGCGGCTGGGAAATCGCCGGCCGTACCGCCGGGCTGGTCGGTCTGGGCGCCGTCGGCCGCGCCACGCAATGGCGACTGAGCGGGCTGGGCATGCGCGTCATCGCCTACGACCCGTACAACGACGAAGCCCGGCACAGCCTCGACGAGTTGCTAAGCGAGGCCGACATCGTCTCCCTGCACGCACCGGTCACCGACGACACCGTCGGAATGATCGGCGCCGGGCAATTCGCGGCCATGCGCGACGGCGTCGTCTTCCTTAACACCGCCCGGGCCCAACTGCACGACACCGACGCGCTGGTCGATGCCCTGCGCGGCGGCAAGGTGGCCGCAGCGGGCCTGGACCACTTCGTCGGCGAATGGCTGCCGACCGATCACCCGCTGGTGGCGATGCCGAACGTCGTCCTCACTCCACACATCGGGGGGGCCACGTGGAACACTGAGGCCCGGCAGGCGCAGATGGTTGCCGACGACCTGGAAGCGTTGCTGTCCGGCCAAACGCCCGCCCACATCGTCAATCCGGAGGTGCTAGGCCCATGACATCCGTGAAATCCGTCGTCAATCCGGAGTCCGCGGTGCTGGCGGCGGCCAAAGACATGCTGCGCCGAGGGCTGGTCGAGGGAACCGCCGGCAACATCTCGGCCCGGCGGTCCGACGGCAACCTGGTGATTACGCCGTCGTCGGTCGATTACGCCGACATGGAACTCGACGATCTCGTACTCGTCGATCCCGACGGCGCGGTACTGCAGGCCAAGGACGGGCGTATGCCGTCGACGGAGATGAAGCTGCACCTGGCGTGCTATCAGGCGTTCGACGACATCGGCAGCGTCATACACAGCCATCCGGTGTGGGCGACCATGTTCGCCATCGCGCACGAGCCGATTCCGGCGTGCATCGACGAGTTCGCGGTCTACTGCGGCGGGGACGTTCGCTGTACCGAGTACGCCGCGTCCGGCACACCCGATGTCGGCGTGAACGCGGTCAAGGCGCTGGAAGGCCGCGGCGCCGCGCTGATCGCGAACCACGGCCTGGTCGCCGTCGGTCCCCGCCCCGACAAGGTCCTGCATATCACCGCGCTGGTCGAACGTACGGCCCAAATCGTTTGGGGTGCAAGGGGTCTTGGTGGCCCCGTACCCATTCCCGAGGACGTGAACCGCAACTTCGCCGGCGTCTACAGCTACCTGCGCGCCAACTAGGTATGGGTCGAGTCCGGCTGGGCCGCGCGGCTGTCGCGCGCGTCGTAGAACTACGGTTCGACCTGGCAACACGGTTCTTCTTAAAGACGTCCCCGTCGGGGTGGCGGGACAATGCCGATCTGCTGGTGCCGGACTTCTTCAACCCTGACACCGACGAGTGGCACATCGCTATCCAGAGCTGGGTCATCGAGGTCGACGGCCTGACCGTTGTGGTGGACACCGGCGTCGGCAATGACCGGGTGCGCCCGCAAATGCCACCGCTGGACCATCTGAACACCGGGTTCTTGGCCGCCCTGCGGTCGACGGGCATCGACCCCGGCGCCGTGGACGTGGTGGTCAACACCCACATCCACTCCGATCACGTCGGCTGGAACACCATGGCGCAGGACGACAGCTGGGTACCGACGTTCCCAAACGCCAGATATCTGGTGCCCGCCCCCGACTACCGCCACTTCCACCCAGACGGGGATGCGGCGCGGCGACCGCCTCGCACCGAGCAAGAAGAATTGCAACAGCGCGGTGACCGACTGGTGTTCGAAGACAGCGTCTTACCCGTCGGCCCTCAGATCGTCCAGTGGTCGGACGACTATGAGATCAGTCCGTCACTGCGGCTGCGGCCCGCCCCCGGGCACACACCGGGCTCCTCGGTGCTGTGGCTGGATGCCGGAGAGCCGGCGGTCTTCGTCGGCGACCTCACCCACAGCCCGCTGCAAGTGCGATTACCCGATCACCCCTGCGCCTTTGACGTGGATGCCACCGCTGCTGCGGTTACCCGCCGCCGGATATTCGCCGAGGCCGTCGAGAGTGGAGCCGCCGTCATACCCGCGCACTACCCGGGCCGCGGCGGCGCAACACTTCGCGCCGTCGGCGACCGATTCGACCTCGACGATTGGTTGGACCTCGAAACCCTTTGAGCCGGACTGCCTCAGCCGCCGCATCAAGTCACATCCGCCACATTGGCCTCGATGCGGAAGGCACTTGTCCATTTATCCAGCTCCCAGCGACAAATTAGCTTGGCGTACAACGGTTGTCGCGCGGAGGTGGACAACGAGAGATGTCTTCCTGGACGGATACGCCTGTGGCGCAAGTGACTTAATGGAGTGGCCCTGCGCGACGACATCCAGAGTTTTCAGACTGTCACATGTACCGGCGCCAGTTGCGCGGTGAGGCGCCGTGCGCGCGGGTGAACAGCCGACTGAAGTAGCCCGGGTCGGTCACCCCGACCCGACGGGCGATCTCTGCGACCGGCAGGTCCGTCTCGCCCAGCAATACGCGCGCTTCGGCCATGCGGCGTTCGATGATCCACTCCTGCACGGTGCGTCCGGTGCGGCGACGCACGACGGTGGTCAGGTGTCCTGGCGTCATGCCCACTTCGCCCGCCACGTCGCGCAGCGAAAGCGGCTCGGTATGACGCCGGTCGATCACCGCGAACACGTCGGCCAGCAGCGGTTCACCGCTGCGCCGCAGATCGGCCACCACGTCGCGGGCCAAGCGTGCGAGCTCGATCAGCAACAGCGTCAAGTGCGCCAGAGCGGCCTGCCGATAGCCCTCCTGCCTGGCGCTCAGCTCCGTCTCGATCGAGCGGATCGCGTTGTCCCACGCGGGGCGCCGGGCCTCAGGCACCTGCAGTCGCAGCACCCCGCCCGACTTTCCGTGCAGGAACGGGAAGAGCAGCGGGTGCGCCCGCCACGCGGGCCACGGCGATCGCCCGTCCTCGCCAAGTGCGGCGGGGTCGAAAAACACCGCAACCCCGTCATCCAAGCGCTGCAGCTGCCGGGGATCGAGCACCTCACCGGCGGCCGCTACGAACACCGTGCCCTGCAAGGGGACGTACCAGAGTGCCGGGAAATCATGAATGTGACGCTCAAGTTCCCCGAAAACGCCGTCGGCGTGCCGATGCACCGATATGGGAGATGCCCCCGGATCGGTCCGGTATCGGTAGATGGGCACACCGTCACGGTGGCTGATGACCCGAGTCGCCTGCGTCATGTCACGTCACTAAAGATCGTCCTACTTTTGCCAAGTATCGCCCAATTCTAAAGTCATCCCCGGGCGCAGTATGGATTCTATGGTCAAACATCATCCACATGACTACCTCCCAGCTGCCGGCCACGATGCGCTGCTGCCAGGTTATGACCTTCTGACCCGTCTCTTTGGCTTCAACCGCGTCTATGCGAAGCTCATCGCCCAGGCCGGGCTCACAGACGGTCAGCGCGTCCTGGAAATCGGCTGCGGCACTGGCAATCTCACCACCCGGGCGAAACGCGATCATCCCGGAGTGGAACTGATCGGATGCGACCCTGACCCGCGTGCGCTCAGTCGGGCGCAGCGCAAGTCTCGCCGATTGACCGGTATTCGCTTCGAACGTGGTTACGCGCAACGGCTTCCCTACGCCGACGGCGAATTCGACCGGGTGCTGTCGTCGATGATGCTGCATCATCTGGACAGCGAAGCGAAAACCGATGCGGCAGCCGAGATTTTTCGTGTGCTGCGTCCGGGCGGCAGACTGCATTTGGTCGATATGGGCGGCAACATGACCGAGCACGACGGCCTGGCGGCCCGACTTGTCAAGCACAGCCCCCACGCCGCTGGCAACCTAGGCGACGCCATTCCGCGGCTACTGGAGGCGGCAGGGTTGGACTGCACCGAGGTCGCCACGGAGCGGCACCGCTTCGTTGGACGACTCACCTACTATCGCGCCACCCGCCCCGCCTAGCGCTGGTCGAGGGCGGGCCTAATCGGCGTCGAACAGGCGCAAGCCCTCCACCCGATCGAAGTGTTTGCGGTTGCGTGTTGCGAACGGCAAGCCGAAATTCAAGCAGATGCCAGCCTGCAAGCAGTCGGCCAAGCCGATGTCCTTGCCGGCTCGTTTCAGCGCTGCGGCCACTTCACCCGCGCGAAGCGCGCTACCAGGGTCGAGTGGAAAGGTCCGGGAGCGCACCAACCGAAGGATGTCGTCTCGACGCAGCAAGAAATCGGCACCCACACGCAGTTCGAACGCGGTTATCGCCGTGACGCGCAAACTATGGCTGACGATCAACTCGCGAACCAACGACGCCCCAGGACCTTTGCCGCGGAGAAAGTCGATCACCAGATCGGTGTCGACGACTACGAGACCCGCCATGTAGTTCTCACATCATCGATGCGAGAACGCATCTCGTGCGCATCAGAGTCGGTGAGCACACCCTCCAGTCCCAGCAGGAGGTCGACTTCGTCGACGTTCAAGTTGGCTAGATACCCATCCAGGGCTTCCTGGACGAGCAGCGAAAACCCACGTACGCCGCGACGCTGAGCGATCGCACTCAGGGCGCGATGCTGTTCGTCGGTAATCTCCACCGTCGTCCGCATGCATGCATGCTAGCACATGCCTGCGAGGGCTAGCCCTGGCGCTGATCGAATGCCACCTTCACCGCCCCGCTCTCGCCCTGGTTGGCGATCGCGAGGAACGCCTCGCGCCACTGTTCCAGCCGGAAAGTGTGAGTCAGCATGGGCCGCAAGTCGATTCGGCCCGTAGTAACGAGCTCGAGGTAGTGCGCGATCGCGTGTTTGCGCGCCCCCTCGATCTCTTCGATCCCGAAGGCATTGGAGCCTGCCCAGCTGATCTCCTTGAAGTACAGCGGGCTCCACTCCCACCGGCCGGGCGCGTGCACACCGGCTTTCACCAATGTCCCGCGGGAGACCAGCACCCGCACCCCAACTTCGAACGTCTCCGGTTTGCCCACGGTGTCGTAGACGACGTCGACCGCGCCCGGGTACGCCATGGGCAGGCCCTGCAGGGGCTGCCGCAGCCGGCCACCGCCCCAGGCGGCCAGCTCTTCGACGACGGCCAGGCGCGGCTCGTGCGCCAATACTTTTTCGGCGCCGAAGCGGCGGGCCAGTTCGGCCTGGGCCGCGAACCGCGCCACCACCGCCACCGCCACGTCGGGGTAGAGCGCCCGCAGGATCGCCACCGCACACAAGCCGAGCGACCCTGCCCCGTACACCAGAACCCGGCCCGAGCGGGGCGGCGGGTGGCGGGTAATCGCGTGCAGCGACACCGAGAACGGGTCGGCGAACACAGCTAGCTCGTCGGGCACAGACTCGGGCACCGGGAACAGCATGCTGTCGTGGGCGGGCATCAACTCCGCGTATCCACCGGTCACATCCGCCGACACTCCGGTGTGGATGCCAGGCTTGATGTCGCCGTCGGTGAAGCTCCAGCACAGGCTGTAGTCACCGGTTTCGCATGCGGGACAAGGTGGTTCGATGCCACGCGGCCCGCAGGACAGCCACGGGTTAAGCACCACCCGTTGCCCCACCTCCAAGCCCCGTGCCTGCGGTCCCACCGCCACCACATCGGCGACCACCTCGTGACCCATCACTTGGGGAAAGGAACAGAACGCCGCCATCGCGTTGTCGACGTCGTCCTCGCCGAAGTCCATCAGGATCTGCTTGGAATCCGACCCACAGATACCGGTCAGCCGCGGCCGGGTGACCACCCAGTCCTGGTGCAGCGGTTGCGGATCCGGCACCTCTCGCAACGCCGTCGGAGTCCGCGACAGGTTCTGGGTCAACACGTTGGCGTTCTCGCGCACCGCGAACGGCTCCGGTGGCACGCCGTAAACCAGCGCCTTCATCGCGGCGCCATCAGGGCCGAGCCGGCGATGAACGCATCGAGGTCCGCGTTCTTGGCGTCGACCACCGCTTTCATGTCCGGAACATAGTGCTCGAAGCGGTCGCCGCCCATGGCCGCGATAATGCCTTCGGCCACCTCATCGGCTGTGAACTTGGGCCCCTGGTAGAGGGGTTCCTCGTTGCCGCGCTGGTCCCAGATCTCGGTGTCCACCGGTCCCGGCTCGATCAGCTTCACGGAGACTCCACTGCCGTGCAGGTCGACGGCCATCGCCTCACTCCATCCGCACAACGCGAATTTGCTTGCACAGTACGCGGTTTCATGGATGATTCCGAGACGGCCACCGACGCTCGACACGTTGACGATCAGGCCTGAGCCGCGCGCCAGCATCCGCGGCAAGACGGCGAGCGTGAGCCGCATCGGGGCGAAGAAGTTGACCCGCATGACCGCTTCCACCTCGGCGGGCGCCAACTGGCTGACGGGCCGGCGCTTCGGGATTGCCGCGTTGTTGATCAGCACGTCGACACCGCCGAGCACATCCCAGGCTTGCAACGCCAACTCGCTCAGGGCCGCGGTGTCGGCCAGGTCGGCTACCCACATCGCCGAGGATGGCGACGTCCGCCGGCAGTCGGCCACCACGTCGCTCAGACGATCGCGCCGACGGGCGACCAGCCCCACCACCGCACCCTTGGCGGCCAGCTGTCTCGCCATCGCCGCTCCCAACCCCGACGAAGCACCAGTGATCAGCACCCGCTTGCCGGCGGCCGAGTACGCCATTGCTCCAGGTTGCACTGCGCGTCAAGTCTGCGGGAACCTTTTGCGCGCCGCATTTGTTATATTGGCTAAGTATCAACTACTACAGGGGCAACACATGACGTCCACCGGTTCCACCAGGTATGAGGGCGACACCTGGGATCTGGCATCCAGTGTCGGGGTGACGGCGACGATGGTCGCCGCGGCCCGTGCGATGGCAACCCGCGCCGACAACGCGCTGATCAACGATCCGTTTGCCGAGCCGCTGGTCCGGGCGGTCGGTGTGGACCTGCTCACCAGGCTGGCCAGCGGCGAAGTCGACCCGGCCGACCTGGACGACAAGGATCATCCGGGTCGCTCTTCCGGGGCGATGGCCCGCATGACCGACAATATGGCCGTCCGCACGAAGTTTTTCGACGACTTCTTTGTTGACGCCACCAAGGCGGGCATCCGACAGGTGGTCATCCTGGCTTCCGGGTTGGATTCGCGCGCCTACCGATTGCCGTGGCAGGCCAGAACGATGGTCTACGAGATCGACCAGCCCCAGGTCATCGAATTCAAATCCCGCACCCTCGCAGAGCTGGGTGCCGCGCCCACCGCCAACCGCCGGGCGGTGGCCATCGATCTGCGCGACGACTGGCCCGCTGCTTTACGCGCGGCAGGCTTCGATCCGGCCCAACCGACCGCGTGGAGCGCCGAGGGGCTGTTGGGATACCTGCCACCGGACGCGCAGGACCGATTGCTCGATACGGTCACCGAGCTCAGCGCGCCGGGCAGCCGATTCGCCACCGAAAGCGTCAGCAACGTGGACCCGGCCGATCAGGAGAAGATGAAGGAGCGCATGCAGACGATCTCCGAGCGTTGGCGGGCGCACGGCTTCGACATCGACATGACCGGGCTGGTGTACTTCGGCGACCGCAACGAGGCGGCAACGTATCTGGCCGGCCATGGTTGGCGGCTGACCACCATCAACGCCCGGGACCTGTTGACTGCCAACGGACTTCCCCCCTTCGAAGACGACGACATGCCCCGGGCGGATCTGTTCTACGTCAGCGGAACTCTCGACAAGAACACCAGACAGGAGTTGGCTGAATGACCACCGATTCGGGACGAACCGACGGCGACAGCTGGGGTCCGTCATCCAGTGTGGGAGCGACCGCGACCATGGTCGCCGCCTCGCGCGCCCTGGCCTCTCAGGGACCCAACGCGCTGCTCGACGACCCGCTGGCCGACCCGCTCGTGCGGGCGGTGGGCCTGGACCCGTTCATTCGCATGATCGACGGCGAGAACACCGTCGAGGATGACCCGCTGTTTCGGCGCGAGGCGATGAACGAGCAGATCGCCGTCCGCACCAGATTCTTCGACGACTTCTTCACGGGGTCTGCCGGGGCCGCCGCTGCCGGCGTCCGCCAGGCCGTGATCTTGGCCTCCGGCCTGGACACCCGTGCCTACCGGCTGCGCTGGCCGGAGGGCATGGTGGTCTACGAGATCGACCAGCCACAGGTCATCGACTTCAAGACACGCACACTTGCCGATCTCGGCGCCGCCCCGACGGCGGACCGGCGGCCGATCGGCGTGGATCTACGAAACGACTGGCCGGCGGCGTTGCGGCAGCAGGGCTTTGACGTCAACCAGCCGACCGCATGGTCTGCCGAGGGTCTGCTGGTATATCTGCCGCCCGAGGCTCAGGATCGACTGTTCGACAACATCACAGCGCTCAGCGCACCGGGCAGTCGGGTTGCCACCGAGCATCTCCCCGACCCTCAGGCCTTGTTCGACGATCGGGCGCAGCGACTCTCCGAACGCTGGAACCGATTGGGAGTCGAGATCAACATGTCCGACCTGATGTACGACGGCGAACGGAACACCGTCATCGACTACCTGACCACGCACGGCTGGGACGTGACCGCTCGCACCGCCAGGGAATTGTACGCACACAACGGCTTTGAATTCCCCGACGACGAGATGGCAGCGGTATTCGGCAAGGGGAGTTACGTCGTCGCCACCCTTCGGTAGGGTTTCCTCATGCCACGCGCTCACGACGACAACTGGGATCTGGCCTCCAGCGTCGGCGCGACCGCAACAGTGGTTGCGGCCGCCCGGGCGATGGCCACCAAGGATCCCCGCGGTTTGATCAACGACCCGTTCGCCGAACCACTGGTGCGCGCGGTCGGGGTGGATTTCTTCGCCAAGATGATGGACGGCGAACTCGACCTGACGGCGATCGAGAACTTTTCGCCGGCGCGGGCCCAGGCGATGGTCGACGGGATGGCGGTGCGCACCAAGTACTTCGACGACTACCTCGTCGGGCCTCTTGGGGCCACCAAAACCGGGGTGCGTCAGGTGGTGATCCTTGCCTCTGGGCTGGATTCGCGCGCCTACCGGCTGGCTTGGCCAACCGAGCCGACTCGGACGGTGGTGTATGAAATCGACCAACCGCAGGTGATCGAGTTCAAGACGACCACTTTGGGCGATATCGGTACCGAACCGACGGCAACCCGGCGAACCGTCCCCATCGATCTGCGTACCGACTGGCCCGCGGCGTTAAAGGCGGCCGGACTGGACACCTCGGCACCGACTGCGTGGCTGGCCGAAGGCCTGTTGATCTACCTGCCGCCCGATGCCCAGGATCGGTTGTTCGACAACATCACCGCGCTCAGCGTTCCGGGAAGTACCATCGCGACCGAATTCGTGCCCGGCATAGTCGATTTCGATGTCGCGCGGGCACAGGACATGCCCAGTCCCCTGCGAGACCACGGCGTGGACATCGACATGGCGTCGCTGGTCTACACCGGCGAGCGCAACCACGTCCTGGACTATCTGGCGGCTAAGGGGTGGAAGGTCGACGGGGTGACGCGGGCGGAACTATTCGTCCGCAACGGCTTGGATGTGCCCGCCCCGGAAGACGACGACCCGCTGGGTGAAATCATCTTCATCAGCGGCAGTCTGAGCGGCTAGAAACGCGAGTCGCCCAGCCACAGCACGTTGGCCCCACTCATCGTCTGCTCGACGCGTTCGATGATCCCGGCAACCGAGCGGCTCAACAGTGCACCGACCGCCTCCGGCAGCGACGCCGCAGCCGGTTGCGACGAGGAACGAGGTCGCACCAGGTCCAGCAACGACGAGCTGGGGTAGCTGACGATGCGGACCTCGTCGTCCTCGTCCAGACCTGCCAGCAGCTTGGCGCGGCGCAGCGCGGTTCGCAGCCCGCCGAGTTCGTCGACCAGACCGCGCTCGTGCGCGTCGGCGCCGGTCCAGACCCGGCCTCGCGCAACGGCTTCCACGGCTTCGGTAGCGAGGTTGCGACCCTCGGCAACGCGTTCCACAAAGTCGCTGTAACACAGGTCGGCCTCGGCCACCAGCTGTGCCTGCTGTTCCGGTGTGAATGGCGAATCCATCGACCAGGCATCGGCGTTGGCGTTGGTGCGCACGGTATCTGACCCGACGCCGAGCCGGTCCTTGAGGTCGCGTACCACCAGCTTGCCGGTGATCACCCCAATCGAACCGGTGATCGTCCCCGGGTTGGCCACGATCGCGTCGGCGGCCATCGACACGTAATAACCGCCGGAGGCCGCCACTGAGCCCATCGACACCACCACCGGTTTGCCGCTCTCACGAACCCTCTTCACCTCGCGCCAGATAGTCTCCGACGCGGTGACCGAACCTCCCGGACTGTCGACCCGGAGCACAACCACCGACACCGCATCGTCGGCCGCCGCCTCTCGCAGTGCCGCCGCTATGGTGTCAGCGCCGGCGGGAGCGTTACCGAACGGCAGGAATTGAGGCCCACCTCGTCCGTCGACAATCTGGCCCGCGATGGTGACCACGGCGAACGTGGGTTTGGAACGGCGGCCGGGAATCGGAAGCGCGGGCGGTGCCAGCCGTGACTGTGCTGCACCGGCGTAGCGCGACAGGTAGAGCCGCGGCACGGCCTCTTCCGCGTTAGCCTGTGAATCGTCTTTGTCGGGTGAAACAGCTTTTCCCCCAACCAGTTCCGCGATCCTGGCATAGGCCTGGTCGTGAAAACCGACCCGATCGATCAGACCGGACGCGAGCGCGTCATCGCGTAATAGCGGAGCCCGGTCGGCCAGCGCATCGAGGCCGGCGGCGTCGATCCTGCGTGATTCGGCGATCGACTGCCACACCTGGCCTTGCAAGCTCTCCAGCATCCGGGTGACGGCCTCGCGATGGGCGTCGGTGAAGCCGCTCTCGGTGAAAAGGCTGGCACGCGATTTGTATTCGCCCCGCGCGACAATCTGCGCTTTGATTCCCGCTTTGTCCAGAGCGTCGCGCAGGAACATCGCGTTGCTCGCGAAGCCGATCAACCCGACATTGCCCGACGGCTGCATCCAGACCTCGCCGAACGCCGAAGCCAGATAGTAGGACAGCGTGCCTGGGTAAGTCTCGGCCCAGGCCAATGACGGCTTGACGGCGCTGAAAGCAGCGATGGCCTCCCGCAGTTCCTGGACCGCAGCCGGCGGCGATGCCCCGAGCTGCACGCGGGCGATCAGCCCGGCGACCCTGGGGTCCTTGGCGGCGCGGTGAATCGCGGCGACGGCATCGCGCAGCGCCATCGGCCTGCCACCCCCCGTGATGATCGCGAGCGGATCGAAGCCCGTCGTCTCCGGCGGCAACGAACGCAGGCTGAATTCGAGCACGCAGCCGTTGGGTACGCCGTGGTGGCGGGCGGTATCGACGCGATTGGCCAGGCCACGCAGGTCATCAACACCGGGAAGCGAAGGTCGAAAGGCAAACATGCTCGCAGCCTACCCATCAGCCGCCGTACGGTGGTCGGGTGAGGTTCTCGATCGCCATCCCCCAGTTCGACTACGACGACTCCGGGGGCTTTGACGCTGAGGGCCTGCGTGCGTATCTGGCGCGCGCTGAGGAGCTCGGCTTCGAAGGCGGTTGGGTGCTCGAGCAGATCATCGGTCCGGCACCGTTGCTGGCACCGATGGAGCTGCTGGCCTACTGCGCGGCCTGCACCGAGCGGCTGCGCCTAGGAGTTGCCGTCCTGGTGACGTCGTTGCATGATCCGCTGCAGTTGGCATCGGCCGCGACCGCCGTCGACCGGCTCAGTCACGGACGGCTGGACCTCGGCGTCGCACCTGGCGGCGGTACTCGCAAGTTCGCCGCCTTCGGTGTCGAGAAGTCCAGCTACATAAGCTATTTCACCGAAGGCCTGAATCTGATGAAGGCGGCCTGGTCCGACGAGCCCAGGGTGACGTTCCATGGCCGCTTCCGCGACGTCGACGACCTTCCCATTCAGCCGAAGCCGATGCAACGTCCACACCCGCCGATCTGGTTCGGCGGGCTGGCCCCTAAGGCGCTGGCCCGCGCGGTCCGGCATGGTGATGCGTTTTTGGGCGCCGGATCGTCGACGACCGATGCCTTTGCCGGTGCCGTCGCCGAAGTACGGCGCGAGCTTGCCGAACAGGGCAAAAACCCTGAGCGGTTCACTATTGGCAAACGCGTCTATCTGACCGTCGACGACAGTGCCGACCGCGCGCGCGAGCGCGTACTTGCCGGCCTGCGACGCATTTACGGCCAGATGCCCGGCGTCGACGCGGTTCCGGTGTCGGGCACACCCGACGACGTGGTCAGGGGGCTGAGTCAGGTGATCAACGCCGGTGCTCAGATGCTGCTGCTCAACCCCGTCGGCCCCGACGTCACGGAAAACCGTGAACAGATGGAACGCCTTGCCGCCGAGGTGATTCCACGGCTGACTTAGGTTGCGCGAGCAGACGCAAAAGCCCCCGACACGCCGAGCGCGCGGGCGCTTTTGCGTCTGCTCAGGTATAACCATTCGATGGTCCTCAAGGTCAGCGTGTCACCGGATCTGGTCGGCGGAAGCGTCGACGAGGGATACGGCAAAGTCGCCGATGCGTTCCGCGCCAACTTCGCCCGCGGACATGAAATCGGCGCCGCTGTCGCGGTCTATCGTGACGGCGCCAAAGTAGTCGACCTGTGGGGCGGCTACCGCAACGGCATCAGCAAGGTGTCGTGGCAGCACGACACCATGGTGAACATGTTCTCGACGACCAAAGGTGTTGCGTCCCTCGCCGTCGCCGTCGCTGCCTCCCGCGGACTGATCTCCTATGACACCAAGGTCGCCGACTACTGGCCGGAGTTCGCGCAGGCCGGCAAGTCCGAGGTGACGGTGCGGCAGCTGCTGTCTCATCAAGCCGGACTGCCCGCGCTGGATGCGCCGCTGCGGTTGGCCGACCTGGCCGACCCGGACCGGCTGTCGGCGGTGCTGTCGGCGCAAGCCCCGGCCTGGACCCCCGGGACACGGCATGGCTATCACGCGCTGACCCTGGGCTGGTATGAATCCGAACTCATCCGCCACGCTGATCCGGCGGCTCGCACACTGGGCCGGTTCTTCGCCGACGAGGTCGCCGGCCCGCTCGGCCTGGACCTGCACATCGGATTGCCCGCGTCGGTTGACCGGGACCGCGTCGCGCAGTTGCACGGCTGGCGTCGCGTGGAAGCGCTGTTGCACCTCAATACGTTGCCGCCTCGACTCGCCCTGGCCCTATTCAATCCCGTCGGCCTCACCGCCCGGAGTGTCAACCTGCCCAACGATATCGACGTGATGACCGAATTCAACCGCGAAGAGGTGCGCACGGTCGAGATGCCGGCAGCCAACGGAATTGGCACCGCCCGATCGGTCGCCAAGGCGTACGGCTGCGCTGCTACCGGCGGTAGCGAACTCGGCTTAGCCCCAACCACTCTCGACGCGCTGACTGAGCCGGCAGTCACGCCGACCCACGGAGTACGCGACATGGTGCTACACGTCGATTCGGTATTCTCGCTGGGCTACTGCAAACCGGTGCCGCACTTCCGGTTTGGTTCCTCCGACAAGGCTTTCGGCACGCCCGGCCTCGGCGGGTCGTTCGGGTTCGCTGACCCCGACACCGGCGTGGGATTCGCCTACGTGATGAACCGGCTGGGTTTCCACCTGTGGAGCGATCCGCGAGAAATCGCCCTGCGTCAGTCCCTGTTCCGCGACGTGCTCGGCGTCAGACCACAGACTTAACTTGCGCGAGCAGACGCAAAATCGCACAAATCCGATGGATCGAATGCGATTTTGCGTCTGCTCGCGAGGGGGAGGTGCCCCGCTCGCGGTACTAAAGTTCGGTAGCCGAGCCGCCGGCGGCGGTGATCTTTTCGCGCGCACTGCCGCTGAACTTGTGCGCCGACAAGTCCACCTTGACGGTCAGTTTCCCGTCGCCGAGGACCTTGACCAGAGAGTTCTTGCGAACGGCGCCCTTGGCCACCAGTTCGTCCACACCGACGGCACCGCCCTCGGGGAACAGCCGGTTGATGTCGCCGACGTTGACGATCTCGTACTCGGTGCGGAACCGATTGCGAAATCCCTTCAGCTTGGGCAGCCGCATGTGGATGGGCATCTGCCCGCCCTCGAAGGTCGCCGGCACGTTCTTGCGGGCCTTGGTGCCCTTCGTGCCACGGCCCGCGGTCTTGCCTTTCGAGCCATCGCCACGACCGACACGGGTACGTGCGGTCTTCGCGCCGCGCGCGGGCCGCAAGTCGTGCAGCTTGATCGTCATTTGGCGTCACCTCCAGCCGGCTCCACCTCGACGAGGTGTCGCACCACCGCAATCAGCCCGCGAGTTTGTGGGTCGTCCTCGCGGATCACCGAATGCCGAATCCGTCGCAGGCCCAGCGTGCGCAGGCTCTCGCGCTGTTTCCAGCGTGCCCCGATCGTGCTGCGCACCTGGGTGATCTTCAGTTGGCTCATGGCTGTGCCGTTCCTTCCCGGCCCCCTGAATTGAGAGCGGCACTGGCCAGCGCTTCACTTTCGCGGCGCGCCTTGAGCATCCCGGCGGGGGCGACGTCTTCGATCGGCAGTCCGCGACGGGCGGCCACCTCCTCGGGACGCTGCAACAGCTTGAGTGCGGCCACGGTGGCGTGCACAACGTTGATCGCGTTGTCGCTGCCCAGCGACTTGGCCAGAATGTCGTGCACCCCAGCGCATTCCAGTACCGCGCGGGCCGCGCCGCCGGCAATCACACCGGTACCGGGGCTGGCCGGACGCAACAGCACCACGCCGGCGGCCGCCTCACCCTGAACCGGGTGAGTGATGGTGCTGCCGATCAGAGGCACCCGGAAGAAGCCCTTGCGGGCCTCCTCGACGCCCTTGGCGATCGCGGCCGGAACTTCCTTGGCCTTGCCGTAGCCGACACCGACCATGCCGTTGCCGTCACCCACGATGACCAACGCGGTGAAGCTGAAGCGACGACCACCTTTGACCACCTTGGAGACGCGGTTGATCGCGACAACCCGCTCGAGGTAGTTGCTCTTGTCGCCGTCACGGTCGCGACCGCGGCCGCCGCCGTCGCGCCGTCCGCGCGAGTCACGGCCGTCGCGCGAGTCGCGGCTATCGGCGCGGGTGTCTCCGGCGCCTGCCGACTGCTCCGCCATTATGCGGTCCTCCCGTTCATCAGGCCTGTGCTGTCCATCAGAAACTCAATCCGTTCTCGCGCGCGGCATCGGCCAGCGCCGCGATCCGTCCGCCGTAGGTGTAACCGCCGCGGTCGAACACCACGGTGTCGATACCGGCGGCCTTGGCGCGCTCGGCGATCAATTGACCGACCCGCACGCTGTGAGCCTTCTTGTCACCTTCCAGGCCGCGGACATCGGCCTCGATCGACGACGCGGCAGCCAAGGTGGTGCCGTTGAGGTCGTTCACCAATTGCACGTGTATGTGCCGCGCCGACCGGTGCACCACCAGCCTCGGGCGCTGCGCGGTGCCCGCGATTTTCTTGCGCAGCCGCGCGTGCCTGCGCAACCGGGAGACCCGCCGGTTCGCGGAGACGCTCTGCCCCGCCGACTTTCGCGCAGCCGTGTCAGCTTGTGATTGCGCCATGATTACTTACCTGTCTTTCCGACCTTGCGGCGGATCTGCTCGCCCTCGTAGCGCACGCCCTTGCCCTTGTACGGGTCGGGACGGCGCAGACGGCGGATGTTCGCCGAGATCTGGCCGACCTTCTGCTTGTCGATGCCCGAGACCGAAAACTTCGTCGGTGTCTGGACTGCGAACGTGATGCCTTCGGGTGCTTCGATTACGACCGGATGGCTGTATCCCAGTGCGAACTCGAGATTGCTGCCCTTGAGCTGCACCCGGTAACCGACGCCGAAGATCTCCATCTTGGTGGTGTAGCCCTCGGTCACACCAGTGACCAGATTGGACACCAAGGTGCGGGACAGTCCGTGCAATGAGCGGCTGCGCCGTTCGTCGTTCGGCCGTGAAACCACGATCGCGCCGTCGTCGTTGCGCGCCACCGTGATTGGCTCGGCGACCGTCAAACCCAGGGTGCCCTTGGGCCCCTTCACCGATACCTTCTGGCCGTCGATCGTGACGTCGACCCCGGCGGGGACCGGAACCGGCTGCTTACCAATGCGCGACATGCTTACTCCCTCACCACACGTACGCGAGGACTTCGCCGCCCACGCCCTGTCTGGCTGCCTGACGGTCGGTCAGCAGACCCGAGGAGGTCGAGATGATCGCCACCCCCAGGCCCCCGAGCACCCGCGGCAGGCTGGTGGATTTCGCGTACACCCGCAACCCCGGCTTGGACACCCGGCGCAGCCCGGCGATGCTGCGCTCGCGGCTCGGCCCGTACTTGAGCTGGATGACCAACGACTTGCCGACCCGAGCTTCCTCGGTGCGGTAATCGCTGATGTAGCCCTCTTTCTTGAGGATCTCGGCGATGTTGGCCTTGATCTTCGAGTGCGGCAACGTCACCTCGTCGTGGTACGCCGAATTGGCGTTGCGCAGACGGGTCAAGAAGTCTGCGATCGGATCCGTCATGGTCATGAAAGCGTCTGTAACCTTCCTCGCGGTGGTTCCCGGCCAAATATTCGACTTGGGGGCCTGTCGCGTTTTAGTCCTGTGCTTATTACCAGCTGCTCTTTTGCACGCCGGGCAACTCGCCGGCATGCGCCATCTCGCGCAGGCAGATCCTGCACAGCCCGAACTTGCGGTACACCGCGCGCGGGCGGCCGCACTTGCTGCAGCGGGTGTAGGCGCGCACTGCGAACCTGGGCTTCTTCGCCGCCTTGTTAACCAAAGCCTTCTTCGCCATTTAGTCAGTTCTCCTTGAACGGAAAGCCGAGGGCCCGCAACAGCGCTCGTCCTTCGTCGTCGTTCGTCGCCGAGGTGACGACGTTGATGTCCATGCCGCGGACCCGGTCGATCTTGTCCACGTCGATCTCGTGGAACACCGACTGCTCGGCCAGCCCGAACGTGTAGTTGCCGACACCGTCGAACTGCTTGGGCGAAAGCCCGCGGAAGTCGCGAATACGCGGGAGCGCGATCGAAGTGAGGCGGTCGAGGAACTCCCACATCCGGTCGCCCCGCAGGGTAACCCGGACACCGATCGGCATGCCTTCACGTAATTTGAACTGCGCGATGGACTTTCGCGCCTTACGGATCTCCGGCCGCTGCCCGGTAATCAGCGCCAAATCGTTGACCGCGCCGTTGATCAGCTTGGCGTCCCGGGCGGCTTCGCCGACCCCCATGTTCACGACGACCTTGGTCACCGTCGGGATCTGCATGACGTTGCCGTAGCCGAACTGCTTGTGCAGTTCATCCCGAATCTCGTTGCGGTAGCGCACCTTGAGGCGCGGCTGAACCTTCGCGGGGCTCTCGGTGGTAGTCATCAGATGTCCTTGCCATTGCGCTTGGAGATACGGACCCGCTTGCCGGTCTCCTCGTCCACCCGGTAGCCGATTCGGGTGGGCTTGCCGTCGGAGTCGACCACGATCACGTTGGATACGTGGATCGGGGCTTCCTGAGTGACGATTCCACCGGACCGGGAACCGCGCTGGTTGGTCGAAATCGCCGTGTGCTTCTTGATCCGGTTGACGCCCTCGACCAGCACCCGGTTCCGCTCCGGGTAGGCCTGCAGCACCTTGCCCTTGGCACCCTTGTCCTTGCCGGCGATGACGAGCACCGTGTCGCCTTTGTGGACCTTCATCTACAGCACCTCCGGGGCCAGCGAGATGATCTTCATGAATCGCTTCTCCCGCAGTTCGCGGCCGACCGGGCCGAAGATGCGGGTTCCGCGCGGGTCGTTGTCGGGCTTGATGATCACCGCTGCGTTCTCGTCGAACTTGATGTAACTGCCGTCGGGACGTCTGCGCTCCTTGACGGTGCGCACCACGACCGCTTTTACGACGTCTCCGCGCTTGACGTTGCCGCCGGGAATGGCGTCCTTGACGGTGGCGACGATGACGTCACCGATGCCGGCGTAACGCCGCGACGAGCCACCCAGCACGCGGATGCACAAGATCTCCTTGGCGCCGGTGTTGTCGGCGACCTTCAGCCGCGATTCCTGCTGAATCACTAGATCTCCTGACCTGGTTGACGTGTGCCCGGCAGGAACAGCTCGGTGAGCGTCGGTAACGCATGGCCCACCAAAAACCTGACGTGCGCGGTCTTTCTTTTGCCGAAGAGCACGCGGGGCCGATAGCGTTGACGCGCGACCAGCCGAGGTCTGCCCAAGGCAACCCCTAGAGTCTAGGCGAAGGCCAGCTCACAGCCAAATCTCCGGCCCACATCGAAGCGGCCCGGGCGACGTCGGTTCGGGGTGAGTTGGTCCTGTGGATGTGTCGGCTGGCTTATATGTGCCCGGGCATCCCGCCACCCATGTGGGGCATCCCTGCATCGATGTGCGGCATTCCGCCACCGATGTGCTCGTCAGGGAAGCCACCGATGTGCTCGTCGGGAATCCCGCCACCGATGTGCTCGTCGGGAATCCCGCCACCGATGTGCTCGTCAGGAATGCCGCCGATGCGGTCTTCCGGCGGTTCGGCCTCGATCGGAGGGACCGCGGCCGGCGGTGCTGCAGCGACAGCGTACGGACCTCCCGCACACACCGGGTCGGTAGGCATAGAGATGCATTTGGTATCGGCCGGACCGGTGGGACCGCCCCCGGCGGGAGCGATAACAGGGTCGCTCATGCACGCGGCTACCCATGACATCGTCGCGCATCTGGGATCCTCCGGGCTGGTGGGAAGACCAGGATCGGGATCGTCGACAGCGTGCGTACCGGACATACCTGCCAAGCCGGGCGATGCGTTCGCCGGAACAGTCGCACCCGCCGCGCCTAATCCAGTAAGTGCTAAAACCACCGCTGTTCTCGTCATCGCACCGCGGGCTCCCGAAGCCATCCCCCACCTCATTCATCGCTCCTAACGTGCGGACCCAAACGAGCCGGATTGACGTTTGCCGTTGCCGACACAACACTGCATATGGTCGCACGGCCGCCTGAACCAGGTAAAGGCGTAGATGTGTGTGAATGTGCGATAAGACGTCAATCGAACAATCGATTGTCTACGTCAGCGCAAATTTGCTGCAGTCAGCCGCTTTCCCAATTCGTGATTCCGATAGAACCGGGTATCGGACGGCAAGCCGGATTTACGCCATCGATGGCAGCTTGCGCGCGGAATGGTGCTCCCCGACAGCTGAGCTATGCGCCCACGGCCGGCTGTCTAGTCCGCCACGCAGCGAAACCCGATATGGGTGGTCGCGGTGTCCTGCGATTGGGGTGAGCGCGCCGCAGGACGGTAGCGGTGGCAATACTCCGGCGCGCACAGGTGCGAACCGCCCTTCAACGTCTGGTTGACGCTCGGATCTGGGGGCCCCGAGGGCGTGCAGCAAGCTTTGGGCGGCTGATCGAGCCGGTGCTGTCGCGAATACTCCGTGGCGGTCCACTCCCAGACGTTGCCGATCATGTCGACCAGGCCAAAACCATTGGCCGGAAACGTTCCGACCGGTGACGTTCCCACCCAGCCGAGCGCACCGTCGTTGCGGTAGGGAAAGCTGCCCTGCCAGGTGTTGGCCATCAGTCGACCGCCGGGTTGCGGCTCGTCACCCCAGGGGTAGGTGGTCGTGGCTCCGCCTCGGGCCGCGTACTCCCACTCGGCCTCGGTCGGCAGCCGTCTGCCGGCCCATCGCGCATAGGCCGCCGCGTCGGGATAAGCCACCTGCACGACCGGATGATCCGGCTTTCCTTCGACGTCGCTGTCCGGTCCGAAGGGATGCCGCCAGCTCGCACCCGTTGCCCAGTCCCACCACTGGCGCCAGTCGCGCAGGTCGACCGGCCCGGCCGCCGAACGAAACACCATTGCGCCTGCGCGCAAGTCATCGGGGTTCACCCCGGGGTACAGAGCTGGATCCAGAGGTTGCTCCGCGATGGTGACATAGCCTGTGGCACCGATGAATTCGGCGAACTGCGCGTTAGTCACCGGATGCCGCTCCACCGCAAAGGCACCGATCGTCACGGTGTGGACCGGCGCCTCCTCGGGATAGAAGTTCGTCGAACCCATGCGGAACGATCCGCCGGGCAGTTCAACCAACTCGGTGAGCACCACTTCAGGGTAGGACGGGTGGAAACGGTCCCGGGCACGGCCTCGGATACCCGGGGTCGCTCGGCGCGGCGGTACGGGGGGCGACCAACATTCGGCGTCGCAGTGGGTTTAGTGCCTGCGCGGCCTAATCAATCGCGTGAAAACGCAAGCGCCATTTCTGATTCCACGTCCTCATATGGCCGGCCGGACAGGTCGATGGTGACCTGCGCGATGGTGCCGCCGGTAAAGGCGAACGGCGCCTTGTAGCGACTGGACACTCCGGAACCGCCATTGCGTCCTACCGTGATGCCTGCGCCGGCCAGTCCGAACGTTCCCGGGTGTGTCGTCACATCGGGGAGCGTTTCGACCGCGTTGTGGTCGAAGTACAGCGCGAGTTCGCCCAGCGGCGTGTGGCTGTTCGGCACGGTTCCCGTCCGCGAATACCGGACGCCGAACAAATGTCTGCCCAGCGGGATCGGGCCGGGTGAAGAGATCAGCTGTTGGCGCTCACCGAGGAAGTTGTAGACGTAGTGCAGGCGGCCGTCCTGGATGAAAAGCACATGCCCGCCGTGGGCGCCGCCCTGCTTGAACAGCACACCTTCGGCCCCGGTGGTATCCACGGTCACATCCGCCAGCACAGCGAACGAACGGCCGCGAATCTCGGCGCCAGCACCGATCCCGACGTCCGCGCAGTCGGGATAGTAGATGTAGGTGTCTCGTTCGCCGACCAGGTAGGGGCGCGACCGCATCAGCGTTTCCATGATGTTCAGGTCGGCCAGCGGGAGACCGTTGTACTTGTCGGCCTCGGAAAACCACAGGGCCTTAAGCTCTTCCAGCTTTTCGGGGTGCTCGGCGGCCAAGTCGTGGCACTGGCTGCGATCTTGGGCGATGTGGAACAGTTCCCAGCGGTCTTGGTCGAAGTGCGACCAGCCTGCGGGCGTGGCTGCATGCACGGTGTTGGCGAACCAGCCGTCGTGCCAGATCCCGCGAGTACCCAGCATGACGTAGAACTGGGTCTTCTTACCGGTGTCGGCAGCCGGATCTTCAAGGGCAGCTTTGAAACTCACGCCGTCCAGCGGCTTCTGTGGGATGCCTTTGACGGTTTCCGGCGCCGTCATGTCCAGCAGGTCGTAGACGGTTGGGGTGATGTCGCTGACGTTGACGTAGTTGTCGCGGACCTCACCGTGGGCCGCAATACCGTTGGGCCAGGAGATGATTGCGGTGTCGGCGATACCGCCTTCGTGCGAGGCGTAGCGCTTGTACAGCTTGTAGGGCGTGTTGAAGGCCATCGCCCACCCGATCGGGTAGTGGTTGTAGGTCTCGGGCCCACCGAGGTGGTCGAAGAGCTTCATGCTCTCTTCGACGGTGTCGATGTACCCGTTGAAGAACTTGCCTTCGTTGACGGATCCGTTCGGGCCGCCTTCGCCGCTGGCGCCGTTGTCGGAGATGACCACGATGATGGTGTCGTCCAGTTGGCCGGACTCCTCGAGGTAGTCCAAGATCCTGCCGATCTGGGCATCGGTGTAGCTCAGGAAGCCTGCGAACACCTCGGCCATCCGGCTGAAGAGTTTCTTCTCTTCGTCGCTGAGGGAATCCCACGGCCGCACCGTGTCCTGCAGCGGCCAGGGCTCGCCTTGCGGTCCCGTCACGTCGAGATACGGGTTGACGGGCGACAATTCGGTGTCCGACGGTACGATCCCCATCGACTTTTGCTTTTCCAGCACCATCTCGCGGTAGCGCTCGTAGCCCATGTCGAACTTGCCGGCATACTTGTCGGCCCACTCTTTGAAGACGTGATGCGGAGCGTGCCCGGCGCCGGGGCATACGTAGCTGAACCATGGCTTCTCGGGGGCAATCACCTTGGCGTCACGAATGAATTCGATTGTCTTGTCGGCGATGTCCTTCGACAGGTGGTAGCCGTCTTCCGGTGTGCCGGGCGGGTTTACCGGATGGTTGTCGTACACCAGGTCCGGGTACCACTGGTCGGTTTCGCCGCCCATGAACCCGTAGAAGCGTTCGAAGCCGCGGGAGTTGGGCCAGTGCCGCTTGGTCGACGCCATGCTGGACTCTTCCAGCGGTGTCAGGTGCCACTTGCCGACGCAATAGGTGTTGTAGCCGCGTTCATTCAGCACCTCGGAAAGCAGCGCGGTGTCGGCCGAGATACGGCCGTTGCAGTTGGGGAAGCCGTCGGTGAACTCCTCGATAGTGGCCATGCCGACGGTGGTCGCATTGCGACCGGTCAGCAGCGACGCCCGAGTCGGTGAGCACAGCGCTGTGGTATGAAACTGCGTCAAGCGAACACCGCGTTGGGCGATCCGCGTCATCGCGGGCATCTCGACCAAGCCGCCGAAGCAGTCCCAGGTCGCAATGCCGGTGTCATCCCACACCAGGTAGAGGATGTTCGGCGAGTTCTCCGGAGCGGTTGGCGCTGCGTACGGGCCCCAATCCGCTTCCGAGTTGCGAATATCCAGCTCGATCTTGCCTTGGAACTCGGTGGACCCAGTCATTACGCCAGCCTCACTCCCTTGGAGGACTTAAGTGGACTTACCGAATGTCCGTGGACATTACACGCGCCAGGTAGTAATTAGATGAGGATTTCCAGGAGCGGGACCACATCGGCCTGCGTGCCGTCTGTCGGATGTGAGCCCAGGGTATTGGGCGTGAGCCCAGGGCGTTGCGGGTGAACACTGGGCGTTGGGCGTGAAGTTACGGCTTTGCGGGTGAACACTAGGCGGGATCAATTCGGTTTCTCCACCCTGGCTTCACTCCCGACGCCCAGGTTTCACGCTCAACGCCCAGGTTTCACGCTCAACCCCGCCGGCCCGGCCGCGGCGTCAGTGAGCCCAGGGCATTGGGCGTGAGCCCAGGGCGTTGGGCGTGAGCCCAGGGCGTTGGGCGTGAGCCCAGGGCGTTGGGCGTGAGCCCAGGGCGTTGCGGGTGAACACTGGACGGGATCTCGTCGATTCTCCACCCTGGCTTCACTGCCGACGCCCAGTGTTCACGCTCAACGCCCAGGTTTCACGCTCAAGGCCGCCGTCCCGGCCGCGGCGTCAGCGTGAGCAATGAACGCCGACGACGCACACTCATCGCCGAACCACAGCCGGTTGCCGAGCAGACGCAAAAGCCCCCGACACGCCGCGCGTGCGGGGGCTTTTGCGTCTGCTCGCCGAAGTTACTTGGCCTTCTCCAGGATCTCGACCAGCCGCCAGCGCTTCGTCGCCGACAGCGGACGCGTCTCCATCAGCGAGACGCGGTCGCCGATGCCGGCGGAGCTGTTCTCGTCGTGCGCCTTGACCTTCTTGGTGGTGCGGATGATCTTGCCGTACAACGGGTGACGCATACGGTCTTCCAGCTCGACCACGATGGTCTTCTGCATCTTGTCGCTCACCACATAGCCGATGCGCGTCTTACGGCGCCCACGCGTCTTCGGCGTGGCCGGAGTGTGCCTGGGGCCCTTATCTTTCGACGCGACGTCCTTGGCGGTGACGTCCTTGGCGGCGGCGGCCTTGGCCGGGGCGGCCTTCTTCGCGGCTGTCTTCGCCGGAGCGGCTTTGGCCGCCGAGGACCCGGCCTTGTCGGCGGCCTTGGCGGGGGGCTTAGCTTCTGCCATCACGATTCCTTACCGTCGGGACCATCGGCACCATCAGGCCCAGATGCCAGACCCAGTTCTCGTTCGCGCAGCACGGTGTAGACGCGCGCGATTTCCTGACGCACCGTGCGGAGCCGGCGGTTGTTGTTGAGCTGACCGGTCGCCAACTGGAAGCGCAGGTTGAACAGCTCTTCCTTGGATTCACGCAGGCGCTCGGTCAGCTCCTCGTCGGTGAGCTCACGCAGTTCGCCAGGGGAAACTCCCACTGCCATCAGAACTGCTCCTCTCGGGTCACGATGCGTGCCTTTATCGGCAACTTGTGGATCGCCCGGGTGAGCGCCGCGCGGGCGGTCTGCTCGTTGGGGTAGCTGAGCTCGAACAGCACCCGGCCGGGCTTGACGTTCACCACCCACCACTCCGGAGAGCCCTTACCCGAACCCATCCGAGTCTCGGCGGGCTTCTTGGTCAGCGGACGGTCCGGAAAGACGTTGATCCACACCTTGCCGCCACGCTTGATGTGCCGGTTGATGGCGATACGAGCGGACTCGATCTGCCGGTTGGTGACATAGGCGTGCTCAAGAGCCTGGATGCCGTAGTCGCCGAAGTTCACCGACGTCCCGCCGCTGGCGATGCCGCGCTGGCGGGGATGGTGCTGCTTACGGTGTTTAACCTTGCGGGGAATCAACATGATTCAGCTCTCCGTGCTCTGCGGTTCGAGGGCAGGCGCGCCATCCCCTGAGCCCGCGGGTGCAGACTCTTCGCCACCCGCTGCCCGTCCGGCCTCGGTACTGGTCGCGGTGGTACCCGACGCGCCACTGCGGCGCGGACGCGTGCCCGACGGCCGCTCGCGACGCGGACGATCGGCACCCGCCGGCGCGGCCGCGGCCAATTCCCGCTTGCCACCGACGATGTCGCCCTTGTAGATCCACACCTTCACGCCGATCCGGCCGAAGGTGGTCTTGGCCTCGTAAAGGCCATAGTCGATGTCGGCACGCAGGGTGTGCAGCGGCACCCGCCCCTCGCGGTAGAACTCCGAACGGCTCATCTCGGCCCCACCGAGACGGCCAGAGCACTGCACCCGAATGCCCTTGACGTTGGGCTGGCGCATCGCCGACTGGATGGCCTTACGCATCGCGCGACGGAACGCCACCCGGTTGCTCAACTGCTCGGCGACGCCCTGGGCCACCAATTGTGCTTGCGACTCCGGGTTTTTGACTTCGAGGATGTTGAGCTGGACCTGCTTGCCGGTCAGCTTTTCCAGGTCGGCGCGGATCCGGTCGGCCTCGGTGCCACGACGGCCGATGACGATGCCCGGACGGGCGGTGTGGATGTCCACCCGAACCCGGTCGCGGGTGCGCTCGATCTCCACGTCGGCGATCCCCGCGCGCTCCAGGCCGGTGGACAGCAGCCGGCGGATCGCGACGTCTTCCTTGACGTACTCCGCGTACTGCTTGTCGGCATACCAACGCGACTTCCAGTCGGTAGTGATGCCCAGCCGGAAGCCGTGCGGATTGATCTTCTGGCCCACTAGTCTGAGCCTCCCTTCGCTTCAGAAGCCTCAGAAGCCTTGGCGGGCGCCTTTTTTGCGGGCGCTTTCGTGGCCGCCTTCTTGGCCGGCGCCTTGTTGGCCGGGGATGTCGCGGCCTTGGCTGCCTTCTTGGCGGGTGCCTTCGCGGCGGCCTTGCTGCCCTCGGCGCGACGGGCCCTCGACGACTTCGACGAACGCTGGTCCTTACTCGGCCGGCTCTCCAAAATCACGGTGATGTGGCTGGTGCGCCTGCGGATCCGGAACGCGCGCCCCTGAGCACGCGGACGGATGCGCTTGGCGGTCGGGCCCTCGTCGGCGTACACGGTGGCCACCACCAGGGTCGCCGGATCCAGCCCGTTGTTGTTCTGAGCGTTGGCCGCGGCACTGGCGATCACCTTGGCCACCGGCTCGCTGGCGGCCTGCGGCGCCCAGCGCAGGATGTCCAGCGCATCTTCGACCGACCGGCCGCGCACCAGGTCGATCACCCGGCGCGCCTTTCTCGGCGACACCCGCACGAACCGCGCCTTGGCGGTCGCCGACGGATATTCGGTAGTGGTGGTCATCGCCGTTTACTCTTTCGGTCGTCCTTGATGTGTCCCTTGAAGGTGCGCGTCGGCGCGAATTCACCAAGTTTGTGGCCCACCATCGCCTCCGTGACGAAGACCGGCACGTGCTTGCGTCCGTCGTGCACCGCAAAGGTGTGGCCGATGAAGTCCGGGATGATGGTCGAGCGCCGGGACCAGGTCTTGATGACCTGCTTGGTGTTCTTCTCGTTCTGCACGTCGACCTTCTTGAGCAGATGGTCGTCGACGAACGGGCCCTTCTTCAGGCTGCGTGGCATGGTTGGCTACTCCTGAACTTCCCTAGCGAGAGTGCTTCTTGCCGGTGCGCCGGCGTCGGACGATGAGCTTGTTGCTCTGCTTGTTCGGATGACGGGTCCGGCCCTCGGGCTTGCCCCACGGGCTGACCGGGTGACGACCACCGGAGGTCTTGCCCTCACCACCACCGTGCGGGTGGTCCACCGGGTTCATCACGACACCCCGGACCGACGGACGCTTGCCTTTCCACCGCATCCGGCCGGCCTTGCCCCAGTTGATGTTTGCCTGCTCGGCGTTGCCCACCGTTCCGACCGTGGCGCGGCAGCGCACGTCGACGCGGCGGATCTCACCGCTGGGCATCCGCAGCGACGCGTAAGTGCCCTCCTTGCCGAGCAGCTGGATGCTCGAACCGGCCGAGCGCGCGAGCTTGGCGCCACCGCCCGGCCGCAGTTCCACGGCGTGGATCAAGGTACCCGCCGGGATATTGCGCATCGGCAGGTTGTTGCCCGGCTTGATGTCGGCGTTGGGACCCGACTCCACCACATCACCCTGCGAAAGCCCCTGCGGCGCAATGATGTAGCGCTTCTCGCCGTCTAGATAGTGGAGCAGTGCAATATTGGCGGTCCGGTTCGGGTCGTACTCGATGTGCGCGACCTTCGCGTTGACACCGTCTTTGTCGTTGCGACGGAAGTCGATGACCCGATACGCGCGCTTGTGGCCCCCGCCCTGGTGGCGAGTGGTGATCCGGCCGTGCGCATTGCGCCCACCCTTGCTGTGCAGCGGGCGCACCAATGACTTCTCCGGCTCTGACCGGGTGATCTCGGCGAAGTCGGACACGCTGGCGCCACGACGACCGGGAGTGGTCGGCTTGTACTTCCGAATTGCCATGTCTAATCAGGTCTTCCTTCTCGCGGCGGCTAGGCCGGTGCTCCGAACAGGTCGATCGGCTTGCTGCCCGGCGCCAGGGTGACGATGGCACGCTTGGTGCTCTTGCGCTTGCCGAATCCGGTCCTGGTGCGCTTGCGCTTGCCCTGGCGGTTGGCGGTGTTCACCGACGCGACCTTCACGGAGAAGATCTTCTCGACTGCGATCTTGATCTGCGTCTTGTTCGAGTCGGGGTGCACCACGAACGTGTACACGTTGTTGTCGAGCAGGCCGTAGGACTTCTCCGAGATGACCGGGGCCAGGATGATGTCGCGGGGGTCAGCGATGGTCGCCATCAGGCCGAAACCTCCTCGGGAGTAGCGGAGCCGGCGGCAGATTGAGCGGCGATGTAGGCGTTCAGCGCCTCGACGCTGAACACCACGTCGTCAGCACGCAGCACGTCATAGGTGTTGAGCTGGTCGGGCGCCAGGATGTGCACGCCGGGCAGGTTTCGCGCGCTCTTGGCGCCGGTTTCGTCGCTGCGGCCGATAACCACCAGCACCTGCTTGCGCTCTGTCAGAGTGCCCAGAAATGCCTTGGCGCTCTTGGTCGACGGGGTTTGGCCCGTCACCAGCTCGGTGACCGCGTGGATGCGCCCGTTGCGTGCCCGGTCGGACAACGCCCCTCGCAACGCCGCGGCGATCATCTTCTTCGGCGTGCGCTGGCTGTAGTCACGCGGCTTGGGGCCGTGCACGGTGCCGCCGCCGGTGAACTGCGGGGCTCGCGTCGAGCCCTGCCGGGCGCGGCCGGTCCCCTTCTGCCGGTAAGGCTTACGGCCACCGCCGCTGACCTCGCCGCGGGTCTTGGTCGAGTGCGTGCCCTGCCGTGCCGCCGCGCGCTGGGCGACGACAACCTGGTGCATCAGCGCGATATTCGCCGGAGCGTCGAAGAGCTCGGCCGGCAGCTCGACGGAGCCGTCGACTTTGCCGTCCGGGGTCTTGACGTCGATTTTGAGGGCGCTCGAGCCCTTCTCAGCCTTGGCCGCCATCACTTCTCACCTCGCTTGATCGCGGAGCGGACCATGACGAGTCCGCCGGTGCGGCCGGGGACCGCGCCCTTGATCAACAGCACGCCGTTCTCGGGATCGACCTTGTGCACCAACAGGTTCTGAACGGTCACCCGATCGTTACCCATCCGGCCGGACATCCGGGTGCCCTTGAACACACGTGCCGGAGTGGCGCAGCCGCCGATGGAACCCGGGCGGCGGTGCACCGCCTGAGCACCGTGGCTGGCGCCCTGGCCGCTGAAGCCGTGCCGCTTCATGGTCCCGGCGAAGCCCTTGCCCTTGGAGGTGCCCGTCACGTCGACGTAGGCGCCGTCGGCGAAGATCTCGGCCGTCAGCTCCTGGCCGACCTCGTATTCGGCGGTGTCCGAGTTGTCCAGCCGCAGCTCGGCCAGGTACCGGCGCGGGTTCACCCCAGCGGCGGCGTACTGGCCCGTCACCGGCTTGTTGACCTTCCGCGGGCTGATCTCGCCGTAGGCCAACTGGACGGCGCTATATCCGTCGAGCTCCGGGGTGCGGATGCGCGTCACCACGTTGGGCCCGGCCTTGACCACGGTCACCGGGACGACCCGGTTGTTTTCGTCGAACACCTGCGTCATGCCCAGCTTGGTACCCAGAATGCCTTTTCTTGCCATGAGTTCTGGATCTCCTACTACTGGATATTGACGTCGACACTGGCCGGAAGATCGATGCGCATGAGGGCGTCAACGGTCTTCGGCGTCGGATCGAGGATGTCGATCAACCGCTTGTGAGTACGCATTTCGAAGTGCTCTCGCGAGTCCTTGTACTTATGCGGAGAGCGGATGACGCAGTACACATTTTTTTCGGTCGGCAGCGGCACCGGCCCCACGACGCTGGCACCCGTGCGAACAACCGTCTCGACGATCTTCCGCGCCGAAGCGTCAATAGCCTCATGGTCGTAGGCCTTGAGCCTGATGCGGATCTTCTGTCCCGCCACGCTTCTTCTACCTCACTCCAATTTGAGGCCCGTGTCCGGACCTGATGCCTCCAGCGCGCCCGTTCGACCCAGGCCTATCCCGGGCCGAGTAGCGTCGCGCCGGATACTGCGCCGCTGTTTACTAGTCGTGGTTCACCGGACCCCGCGCTCGGGCGTGTCACCCGCACGCAGCCTCGGTCGCGGCCAAATTGGTCGCTCGCCAAGGGTGGGACCGGACGCGCCCGCTGTAGGCGCTGGTCGTATGCCCGACCAGGCGCAAACCTGGCGCAGGGCAACCTGAACAGTATGCCTCAGATCGCGGTCGCGGCCAAATTCCGAGCCATCTCGGCTGCGGGTCCGGTGCATCGGCGTCTAGATAGGTCTATAACGCCTGGAAAACGGCTGTTAAGACATCCTGTTGAAGCAGTCCGGCCGAGCGCCGTGACGTGCAACGATCTGTCACGTGGAGAACCAGTATGCCTGGTCGAACACCGATCAGGAACGCGAGCGTCTGGCAGGCCAGGGCGATGTCCTGCGTCCGCCAACCGAAAAGCTGTTCCGGGCCGCAGGCATCGGGCCGGGCGCCCGGGTGCTTGATTGTGGATCAGGCGGCGGCGACGTGTCGATAATCGCCTCGCAGCTGGTGACGTCGTCTGGCGAAGTGCTCGGCATCGACCGTGATGCCGGTAACGTGAAAGCCGCAAATCGCCGCGTGAAAGAGCTTGGTCTGACGCAAGTTCGATTCGAGATTGGCGATATTTCGGATCCTCCGGCCGGGCCTTTCGACGCGATCGTCGGCCGATTGGTGTTGATGTATCAGCCCGAAATCGTGGCTGTGCTGCGGGCTCTGGCCGGTCGCCTCGTTTCTGGCGGCGTGATGGCGTTTCTTGAATACGATCATGCGCCGACTGCCGAGGTGGCGATGTGGCCCCGCAGCGCATCAGTAGACCAGCTGTTTGCCTGGACGGACTTGGCATTTGAAGCGCTTCGAGTGCAGCCGCGGATGGGAACGCGTTTGCCGTCTTTGCTGCGATCCGCTGGCCTCGATCCACAGCTGCCGCATGAGTTGACCGGCGCGGTGTATAGCGGCGCGGACGCGTTGAAGCATGTGACGAGCGTTATGCGTGGGTTGGTGCCGGTGCTGACTGCCTACGGCATTGCTAGCGAGGAAGAGATCGACATCGATACGTTCGCTGAACGGGTCAGTGCCGAATGCGGCCCTGACCCGGTGCTGATCTCGGGTCCAGATATCGCGGTTTGGGCGGTAAAGCCCTAATAGGCCGAGGGGTGGCCCTCAAGTCACAGTGACCACATACATACCGCCGGCTGGTCATTCGACGATCCACGAAGTCGCTATCGCATGTGACATCGCAGCCAGGCATCGTCGAGTGATCGCGGAATGACCGGGGCGCCTGGCGCCCTTGCATCATTCGCGAATCCTTCGCGAATCCATTGACGGTGAGCCGAGCCTGCCAGATCAGATAAGCCACTACCCATATAGGCGACTCATCGCCGAGACTCGACGCATGAGCACACCGATCGTGGACGAAGCGGCCAACATTTTCGCCGATCCAACCTCCTACACCGACGAACCGCGGCTGCATGCGGCGATGGCCCACCTGCGTGCCCACGCCCCCGTAGCGCTCGTCGACCGGCCCCCGTTCCGGCCGTTCTGGGCGATCACCAAACACGCGGACGTGATGGAGATCGAGCGCGCCAACAACCTGTTCGTGAGCGCGCCGCGGCCGCTGCTGGCGACAGCCGAGGCCGACGATCTTGGCAAACAGCTGCTGGACGCCGGAATGGGGTTGCGCACGCTGGTCCACATGGACGACCCGCAGCACCGGGTGGTCCGCGCCATCGGAGCGGACTGGTTTCGGCCCAAGGCGATGCGGGCGCTGAAGGTCAGGGTGGACGAACTGGCCAAGATCCACGTCGACAAGATGCTGGAAGCCGGTTCCGAGTGCGACTTCGTCGCCGAGATCGCCAAGCACTACCCGCTCTACGTAATCATGTCGCTGCTTGGCCTGCCGGAATCGGACTTCCCGCGAATGCTCAGCCTCACCCAGGAACTCTTCGGCGGTGACGACAGCGAGTTCCGGCGCGGAACCACTCCGGAGGAACAACTCAACGTGCTGCTCGAATTCTTCAACTACTTCAACGATCTCACCGCGTCACGCCGAGCCAACCCGACCGAAGACCTGGCATCGGCGATCGCCAACGCCCGCGTGGACGGCGAGCCGTTGAGCGACATCGACACAGCGTCCTACTACGTGATCATCGCTACCGCCGGCCACGACACCACCAGCGCGACCATTGCCGGCGGCCTGCACGCACTGATCGAAAACCCCGACCAACTAAAGCGATTGACCGACAACCCCGACCTGATGCCACTGGCCACCGAAGAAATGATCCGCTGGGTGACACCGGTCAAGGAATTCATGCGCACCGCCACCGAGGACACCGTCATCCGTGGAGTACCCGTCGCCCAAGGCGAGTCGGTGTACCTGTCGTATGTCTCCGCCAATCGCGACGAAGACGTGTTCGACGAGCCACTCCGCTTCAACGCCGGACGAGATACCAACAAGCACTTGGCTTTCGGCTACGGCGTGCACTTCTGCCTGGGCGCCGCACTGGCCAGAATGGAGATCAACAGCTTCTTCACCGAGCTGTTGCCGCGGCTGAAATCCATTGAGCTCAACGGTGAACCCCAACTCATCGCCACCACCTTTGTCGGGGGACTCAAACACTTGCCGATTCGCTATTCGCTGCGGTAGTGGCTCACCGCATGAATTCCGCCGCGCGGTGTGCCAGCATCACGATCGTCGCGTGCGGCCCACGGCTGGGAACGACCGGCAGTACGGAACCGTCGATCACCCAGAGGTTTTCGATGCCGCGGACCCGACACCGATGATCGACGACGGCGCGCTGGTCGGTATCTCCGCCCATCGGGGCGCTGCCGCAAAGGTGCTGCGATGTCGACCATACGGCTGGACCGATGTGCGTTGCCGCACTGCAGAGTTCGCGGGCGAGTTCACTGCCCTGCCGCAGCAGCGCGACGTCCGCCGGCTCGCTGTCGTAGCGGTGCTCGATCCGCGGCGGCACGACGGGATCGGCCGAGACCAGTATGATGCGTCCTCGTGACCGCGGCCGCATCAACGCCACGCCGATGTGCGGCCAGTCGCGATGTCCCGCAGTGCCGTCACCGGTCATGGCTACGAAACCTCCTGTGTAAGGCCGAATCTCGACGCCATCGGTGGTACTCAGCACGACCTCCAGCACCGGACGATCCACGGCCACCGCCCAATTGGTGGGCATCACCCACTCTGGGTGGTCACTGCACTGCAGCCCAACCGGCAACGCCGCGATCACCTCGACGCCGGCGGCCCGCAGCATCGCCTCTTCCCCGACACCCGAGAGCATGAGCAGATGCGCGGATTGGATCGCTCCCGCGCACAGCACAACCCGGTCGGCGGTCAGGACCGCCGGTCCCTCGGGACCAACAGCGTCGACACCCACCACGGCGGCGGCGGAGAATCGCAGCCGCACAGCCCGCGTCTGCGCCAACAGGGTCAGATTGGGCCGACTCAGCGCGGGTAACAGATAGCCTGCCCCCGAGCCGGTGCGCACGCCGTCGACGATGTTCAGCGGGATCGCACCCACGCCCGAAGGCAGCTCCGGCCCCACATCGTTGAGGTCGGGTATCCAGGGAAAGCCGGCGCGATCGGTTGCGGCCACGAAAGCTTCAGTGGCGCCGGTCATGTCGTGTGTTCGGCGAACGCGGATCGGGCCGCTGCGGCCGTGGGCGGGGGTGTCGAAATCGAGGTCAGTCTCGATAGCCCGGAAGTGCTCGAGAACGTCTGCCCATGCCCAGCCGGGGATCTTGCTGCGGTCGAAGTCGCCGGGTAGCCCACGGCAGAAGTAGCCGCCGTTGACCGCGCCGGAACCGCCGAGTGTCGCTCCGCGCACGATCGGCACCTGACGGGCAGGTTGGTCGGTGAGCTTCGTCAGGTAGCGGTGGACCAGTGGGCTGCGCACCCCGATCGGAAGTTGCAGCCCGTTTGCGGTCTGAGCCAGCAACCCCGGGTCGGCGAGTCCGGGGCCGGCCTCCAGGACGGTCACGGCACAGTGGGAATCGGCGGAAAGGCGCTCGGCGACAACAGATCCAGCACTGCCGGCACCGATGATCAGCACATCGCTGTGCGCAACGGCAGCAGTCAACGCCGACGCGCCGGTCAGGTCCGAATAATCGGTTTGAGTGCGCCGATATTGCGTTCGCGCACCACCCCGGTCCACAACCCGATGCCGTAGGCCAGGTCGTCGACGCGTTTGAGCAACAGGTAGGTGAACAGGCCGATCGGTTCGGCATCATCGCCGACGGCATCCCTGCGGAGCAGCCAGTCGACTACGCCGTCCACGACGGCCGCGATCAGGACCACCCACCGACACCGCCGCGACACTATGGCCGCAAGCAACGCCACGGGCCAGTAATGCCGGCAAATGGCCGATGCCAGTTGTAGCGCCGCCGCCCACAGGCCGCGGGTGGCGATCACGAGAACATCTTGGAAGGAAGTATCGGCTTTGCGCATCGCCTTGGCGATCCGGCGCCCAGTCAGGAAGGCCATCACCAGCGACACCAGCTGAGCAACGCTAGTCCCCAGGGCCGCCAGGATCCAGACCATCAGCGCCCCGCCGGAGATCACCAGGGGGGACGTCTTGTCCGGATGACGCACCGACAGCGGAGCCGCCGAGCCGCCGTAAAACGCCTTGCGGGCAATCCAATCCTTCAATTCGATGCGGTGATCGTGGGCAACCAGCGCGATCGGCTCGTAGCGCAGCCGGGCGCCGGCTTCGATGAGCCGCCAGCACAGGTCGACGTCTTCGCCGGACTTCAGCGTCTCGTCGAACCCGCCGACGTCGCGAATGGCCGCACTGCGGCAGATGATCGCCGCGCTGGGAACGTAGGACACCGTGCTGTGGGGCAACACCGGCGCCTCTCGCTGACCGAGGTCCAGTGACGAGCGCACCGCCTCATAGCGAGCGACCAGATTCTCGCTCTGCGACAGACCGACGATGCGCGGTGCGACCAGCGCGACCGTCGGGTCGCAGAAATGCCCGAGCAGCGCCTCCAGCCAGCCACGCCGCGGCGACACATCAGAATCCATGAATGCGACGAAGTTGGTGCTGCATGCGGCGAGGCCGGTGTTGCGCGCCGCCGCCGGCCCCTTGCTGCGGTCGTGTCGGAGCACCTCGACGTCGCAGTGCGCGCCGAAGAAGTCATCGGGCTGGACCGGGCAGTGCGAACCGTCGTCCACCACGATGACCCGTAGACCCCGCAACGTAGACACCAGACGCCGCACGCCGGAAGTGTTGTCCCGCACCGGAATAACCACGGTCACGTCACGGTGCGACGGGCCACCGGCGGGCCGGGGATGGGCTACCGTGGCATCGAGCAGAGTGCGGGCCAGTCGGGCGCTGACCTCGTCGCGCACCTTCAGTCGGCCGTCGGACAGCATGTCTTGGGCGGCGGGCGCCAGCTTCAGCAAGCGGGTGGGCGAACCACCCAGCAGTGCGGAACCGTCGCCGAGCACCCGCACGCGGCGGTCGACCTGAACGGCGAACCCGTCCGGAAGCCGCGGGGCGGTCATGTCAGCAACCCGTCCGGCCCGGGCAACCACCGGGTGACTCGACGTGCACACTCGTCCACCATCTCGCCGAAGATGAGACTCCCGTCGGCGGCGGTCGCGGTTGTCGGGTCACCCAGCACGCCGATCGGGCTGACCGCCGCGACCCCTCCCCGGCGCATCGCCGGGAGCAGTTCGTGCAACGGCGCACCGTTGCCGGCCAGGCGCCGGTCGGTGAGTACATCGTCCGGCGAAATGTGCAGCAGCAGGGAAGTTTCGGTATGGCCGGCATGGACGTCGCCGCCGGCGACGGTGCACGGGCACCACCCGGCGTCGCGGCCTTCGGTCCGCAGCGTGCTCACTGCGCGGTTCAATGCGGCGATATTGCCGCCGTGGCCGTTGACGAAGACCAGGCGCTGGGTCCAGCAGGCGGCCGACCTGCCGTACTCCACCAGCACGGTGGTCAGGGCCTCGGTACCGATGGAGATCGTTCCGGTGAACTCCTGATGCTCACCGCTGGCGCCGTAGGCGATGGCCGGTGCCACCAGCCACTCACGGCCATCGTCGAGCACGGCCGCGGCAGCTCGGGCAACCTCGGTAGCGATGCGCGTGTCCGTGTCCAGCGGCAAGTGTGGGCCGTGCTGTTCAGTGGACCCCAGGGGGATCAGTATTGACGGCGACATGCTTGGCAACTGGCTCGACGTCATGCTTCCCAGTTCGCCGCGTAGGGGCACTTGCCGATGGTAGGACGAATTCACCTCTCGTGCACCAATTGTTCTATCATCTATTGAAATTTTCTGTCGGTCCGCTAAACGGCAACCAAAATTTTCGACTCGTGCGCCACCACTGCCACGCCCGTATCAGAATTGTCAGGAACGCATATTTACAGCCGGCGGGTTGTGCGGGCTAGGCGTCCGTGGACGGCGCACCGAGCGCGCGGGCAAATCCCGCCGGAATCAGGATGTCGTCCGGGCTCAGATCGTGGACCGAGGAATGCCCGAGGCCCATCAGCGCCGAGTCGATACCTCCGCGCAGGATGTCGAGAACGTTCTCGACGCCGGGCTGGCCTTCGGCGGCCAGGCCCCACAGGTACGCACGCCCGATCATGACGGCCCGCGCTCCCAGTGCCACCGCCTTGACGACGTCGCTGCCCCGCCGGATGCCGCCGTCCAGCAGCACCTCGACCTGGTCGCCGACCGCCTTGGCCACCGCGGGCAGGGCGCGGATCGAGGCGGGTGTGCCGTCCAGGTTGTTGCCACCGTGGTTGGACACCGATATCGCCGAAACACCGGCATCCACTGCTCTTTTGGCGTCATCGAGTCGCATCACGCCCTTGAGCATGAACGGTCCGCCCCACAATTCCCGCAACCAGGCGATGTCCTCCCAGGTCGGCGGCGGTGTGCCCATCCACTCCCCGTAGGCGGCAAAGAACGGCGGACCCAGTTCGCCGCGGCGGCCCTGATTGGGCACCCGCAGGTCCGGTGGCCGTAGCGTCTTGCCGAACTTCCACAGCCATCGCGGCTTGGTGATCGCCTCCGGTGCCATCCGCAGCATGGTCCGCAGATTCATCTGCTCGGGAATCTTGGGGCTACCCCAGTCGCGCCCGTGCGAGAACGTCCAGTCGGTGGTGACGATCAGTCCGGCCGCACCGGCCTGGCGCGCCCGTTCGACCCGCTCGGCGATCGCGTCCCGCCCGCCGAGCCAGTACACCTGGAAGAAGAGCTTGGGGTTGGCGGCGATCACCTCCTCGATGGGTTTGCTGGCGAACGACGACAAACCCATCGCCGTTCCCCGCGCCGCCGCGGCACGCGCGACCGCCACTTCGCCGTCTGGGTCGACCGCCTGGACACCGGTTGGCGAAATGATTACCGGAAGCGAAATCTCTTGGCCCATAACGGTGGTCGACAGGTCGCGTTTTTCCACCACGCCAACCACATGGGGAGCGAATCCGAGTTCACTGAACGCTTCGACATTGTCAGCGACCGTAATGCCTTTTTCGCTGGCCGAAATTAGAGACGAATAAACCGATTTCGGCAGTCGTCGCTTAGCGCGCTGCTGGGCGATGGCGACTGTTTCAAACCATTGGTCGGCCATGGTTATACGGGACTTTCGTTGCAGAGACGTGTCGGCGGACGCACAGTCAGCGTCAGGGGCACGGGCTCGCGGATTCGTTGCCCGCGCGAGTGGTCGACACGGGGCCGCGGTGCATCACGCTCCCGCGCCAGCGCAGGCGCGCCGTGTCCTTGCACGCATTCGGGATCCGGTCCGTCCAACGGCAAGCCGGTGAAGAACTTCGCCGCCATACAGCCGCCGCGGCAGCTGTCATAGTGCCCGCAGCTGCCGCAGGCACCCGCGGACTGGGGTTCACGCAGCTCGCGGAACAGCGGCGCGTTCTTCCAGACATTGTCAAAGCCACCCTCGGACAGAACGTTCCCGGCCAGGAAGCGGTCATGGATGGCGAATGGGCAGGCGTACACGTCGCCGACGGGGTCGATCAGACAGACCACCCGGCCGGCTCCGCACATGTTCAGACCGGCCAGCGCACCGGACTCGCCGAGCGGCGACAGATGGAAGAAGGAGTCACCGGTGAGCACCCCCTCCCCCTTGGCGACCAGCCAGTCGTAGAGCGCGATCTGCTGTTCGGCGGTGGGATGCAGCTCGTCCCACACGTCAGCGCCCCGCCCCGACGGCCGCAGCCGGGTGATCCGCAAGGTGGCGCCGTAACGGCTTGCCAGCGCGGCGAATTCGTCAAGCTGCCCGACGTTGTGGCGGGTGACCACCACGGAGATCTTGGCCCCTCGGAACCCCGCGCCGGCAAGGTTCTCCAGCGCCCGCACCGCCATGTCGAACGACCCGGCGCCGCGAACCGCGTCGTTGACTTCGGCGGTGGCACCGTCGAGCGAGATCTGAACATCCACGTAGTCGCTGGCCGCCAGCCGCGCCGCGACCTCGGGCGTGGTCCGGACGCCGTTGGTCGAAAACTTCACCCCGACGTGATGCGCGGTGGCGTAGTCCACCAGCTCCCAGAAGTCCGGGCGCACCGTCGGTTCTCCGCCGCCGATGTTGACGTAGAAGACCTGCATGCGCTCCAGTTCGTCGATGATGTCCTTGCATTGCCGGGTGGACAGCTCTCGTGGATCGCGCTTGCCCGACGACGAAAGGCAGTGCACGCAAGCCAGATTGCAGGCGTAGGTGAGTTCCCAGGTGAGGCAGATAGGCGCGTCCAGGCCGCGTTCGAACTGCTCGATGAGCCGTGGGACTCGCGCTGTCGGGGTGCTCACACGTTCTCCTTAGGCACCAGCATGTTGGAGTCGGCCAGCACCCCCAGGGCGTGTAGGTAGGGATCCTGGCTGGAATCGTCGACGCCCGCGGCACGGCAGGCGGACCGTACGTCGGGATGCTCGTCCAGCGTTCGCACCACGCTGAGGATGGTGCGATTCTTCAAAAACGACAGCTTGCGCGTGCCGAAGTGATAGAGCAGGGCGCCGAACGGCTCCGGCCGAACCGCCACCTGGGGATGCAACCGCCAGCCGCGCTCGGGGTCGAACCCGCTCGTCGTGGCACGCGCGGGCGCAGACACGGTCAGTAGACCCCGCACATCCCGTCGATGGACACCTCTTCAACGAGAGTTTCGGTGACGAGTTCGGTTTCGGTCTCGGTCTCGTGGTCCACGTGGATTTTCCTCCCTCGGGTCTCGACAAGGATGAGTCGATCTGGACACAATATGGCATCGAGTGCCGAAACGGAAGGGCGGGTCTGATGTTGCCGCAGTCGCGGGTGGGCCGGCGCCGCTCGACGACGCCGAACCACATCAGCGACGTCGGCATCGACCTTTTTGCCGCGCGGAGCTTCGCGGAGGTGAGCGTCGACGATGTCGCACACGCCGCCGGCATCGCGCGACGCACACTCTTCCGTTACTACGCCTCCAAGAACGCAATCCCCTGGGGGGACTTCGACACTCACCTCGCGCACCTGCGGGACCTGCTCGACAATATCGGCGACCGGGTTCCGCTGGGTGAGGCGCTGCGGTCTGCGCTGTTGGCGTTCAACACCTTTGACGAGTCAGAGACCGCGCGGCACCGCCAGCGCATGCGGGTCATCCTGCAAACCGAAGAGCTGCAGGCCTATTCGATGACTATGTATGCGGGCTGGCGCGAGGTGATCTCCGCGTTCGTCGCCGCACGGCTGGGCGTCAAGACCGCCGACCTTGTGCCCCAGACCGTCGCCTGGACCATGCTGGGCGTTGCTCTGAGCGCCTATGAGCACTGGCTGAGCGACGAATCCGTCCCGTTGCCGCAGGCACTTGGGAACGCATTCGACGTCGTCGCCGCCGGACTGAACGGTCTGGGCGCGTGAACACCGAGCACCTGGTGCACACCCTGCGGTCGCAGGGGCGATTCTGCGGGACATCCGGCTCCACCATGTACGACGAGCTATTCGAGCGGGTCGCCGACGACGTGGAAGCCGGCGGTGTCTTTGCCACCATTCTGGCCGGCCAGGAAGATGCTCCGTCGCGCCAAGCGGTGCCGCTGCGACTGCTCGGCGGCCTGCACCGGATGGTGCTCGACGGCCGGGCACCCGCATTGCGCCGCTGGTATCCCAGCATCGGCGGAACATGGGACGCCGACGCCGCGTGGCCGGAGATCGCCCGCAGCGCCGCCGACCACACCGGCGCGCTGCGCGCGGCTCTCGACCAGCCACCGCAGACCAACGAGGTGGGCCGCTCTGCCGTGCTGATCGGCGGACTGCTGCGCGTCAATCACGGATTCGATTTGCCGGTAAGGCTTTTCGAGATTGGATCCAGCGCCGGCCTGAACCTGCGCGCGGATCACTACCACTACCGTCATGACGGTGGCCAATGGGGACCGGCCGACTCGCCGGTGATCATTGACGACGCCTGGCACGGCACGCCGCCACCGGAGGGCGCGGTGCGGATCGTCGAGAGGCACGGGTACGACATCGCGCCCTTGGACGTTACGGACGTCACCGGCGCCGACGGGGAAATGACCCTGCTGAGCTATGTGTGGCCCGATCAGCGCGCACGGCTGGACCGGTTGCGCGGCGCCATCGCGGTCGCCCGAACGGTTCCGGCGCGTCTGGTGCGCGAGACGGCGGGCGATGCGGTGGCCGGGCTGACCCTGACCGACGGCGCGTTGACCGTGCTGTGGCATTCGATCACCTGGCAGTATCTGTCCACCGATGAGCGGGCGGCGGTCAGCGAGGGCGTCGACGCATTGGCCCGCCAAGCCGACGCTCGGTCGCCGTTTGCGCACTTGACCCTCGAGCCCGCACGCGAAGGTTCCGACGGCGCACTGAAATTCCTGGTGCGCGTCCGCACCTGGCCGGGTGGCGAGTTGCAGGTGCTGGGTGAATGTCATCCGCACGGGCCGCCGGTGAACTGGCAATAGAATTTTCCGATGACCCCGTCGGATTTTGCGTCGCCACGGCGACGATAAGAGTGTGAGCACCGAAGCGGACGACCGATCCGATGCTCGACGTGCGCTATTGGCGCTGTATGACGAGGCGCTGCCGGTGGTGTACGGCTACTTCGTGCGGCGGTGTGGCGATCGCGGGACTGCCGAGGATCTGACCTCGGAGACGTTCCTGGCGGCGATGGACGCGGCGCGAAAAGACGATCCGCCGCCGATTGCGGTTCCGTGGTTGCTCGGCGTGGCACGGCACAAACTGGCAGACCACTATCGGCGCCGGCCCGATCGGCTCGCCGTGCCGGTTGCCGAACTGCCAGAGCCAGTCCTTGACGCAGCCGGGCGGATCGACGAGTGGGATGCCGAGCTGAATCGCCTAGTCGCCGAAAGCGTGCTGGCCCGGCTGACCGAGCCACACCGGACGGTACTGGTGCTCCGTTATATGGATGACTGCACGGTCGGTGAATGCGCGCAACTGATCGGGCGCACCGTGCATGCCACCGAGGCGTTGCTGGTCCGCGCCCGGAAGGCGTTCAAACAGGAGTACCCGGAAGGAGGCACGTCATGAGTCAGCGCGACCACCGTGACCCACTCAGCGTGCTGCACACCGATGACCTTCCGGTGCAACCTGATCCGGCTTTCGCCGCGCGACTGCGCCGGCGCCTGGAATCCGCATTGTCAATGCCGAAGGGAGTTCTCATGAGCGACACCGCCACTGCGATTTCCGAATTGACCGAGCCAGCAGCAGCCGTCGACCGGCCGCCGCGGCCCGCGGCACTGCCCTACCTGGCCGTGGCGAACGCGCGTGCGGCGATCGCGTGGTACACCGATGCCTTCGACGCCGTCGTGGTCGGCGAGCCGATCGTTATGGGCGATGGGCGAATCGGGCACGCGGAAGTCGCGATCGGCGACGGTGTACTGTACCTGGCCGACGAATATCCCGAACTCGGGTTGAAAGCCCCAATGCCGCGGGCTGTTTCGGTGAGCCTGATGCTCCATGTCGCCGACACCGATGCCGCTTTGCAGCAGGCCCGCGAACATGGCGCCACCGTCGAGCGCGAGACCTACGAGAACTACGGCGCGCGCAACGCGACCATCGTCGACCCGTTCGGTCACCGGTGGATGCTCAGCGGTCCGGTGGCTACGCCTGTAGCCGGCATCCGGCACGGGGACATCGGATATGTGTCGGTATGGGCGCCCGACGCCGACCGGGCGGCCGCCTTCTACGGGCAGGTGCTCGGCTGGACTTATGATCCCGCGTCGCACCGGGTGACGAATACCGAACTGCCGACCGGCATTTCGGCGAGCGACGACGAGGCCACGCTGTTCTGCTGTTACGCAGTCGAGGATGTGCAGGCCGCGCGCGCTGCGATCCTCGAAGCGGGTGGCGTGCCGGGCGAAATCGAGGACAGGGAATACGGCGTGCTGCTCGACGCCGTCGACCCGCAGGGCGCGGCGTTCGCCGTCTACCAGCCGGCCGGCGGCCAGAAACGCCCGGAACTCAACGGATCCGGGCCGGGTGAGCTGTCGTATGTCACCTACCAGGTGCCGGATTCGGCCGCGTTCCGCGACTTCTACGGCCGGGTGTTGGGCTGGACCTTCGAGCCCGGCCGGGTGGCGGACGGCTGGCAGGTCCAGGACGTCCACCCGATGGCCGGCGCCGCGGGCGGCAGCACGCGGCCGATCACCGTGCCGATGTGGACCGTGGCGGATATCGACGCGGCAGTGGCGCGGGTTCGCGAGGCCGGCGGCACAGTGCTGGCCGAACCGTCCCGTCAGCCGTACGGAGTCACCGCCGAATGCGCCGACGATCAGGGCGCCCGCTTCTACCTGGGCCAGTTCTAAAGGTTGCGCGAGCAGACGCAAAAGCCCCCGACACGCCGGGCGTACGGGGGCTTTTGCGTCTGCTCGCCTTAGTTCTTACGTGCTCGCGGTGTAGGAACGCGCTCCCGTGCCGGCCAGTTCGCCACCGGACACGATCAGGTACTCGTCGCGAATAGCGGTGCCGGCAAAGTAGCTTTCCAGAATCTCGCGGGTCCCCGCGGCGTAGCGGGTCTGCGCCGACAACGTCGACCCGGAAGTGTGGGGCGTCATGCCCTGATGCGGCATGGTGCGCCACGGGTGGTCCGCGGGTGCGGGCTGCGGGTACCACACGTCGCCCGCGTAGCCGGCGAGCTGGCCACTGCGCAGCGCGCGCACCACAGCGTCGCGATCGACGATGAGGGCCCGCGCGGTGTTGATGAGGTAGGCGCCGCGTTTCATCGTCGAAATCAGCTCGTCGTCAAACAGTCCCCTGGTTTCGGGGTGCAGCGGAGCATTGATCGTCACCACGTCGAGATGGGGAACCATTTCGCGTACCGACGCGTGGTAGGTCAGGTTCAGCTCGGCTTCGACACCGGCCGGCAGACGTTGCTTGTCGTAGTAATGCAGACCCACGTCGAACGGCGCCAGCCTGCGTAGCACCGCCAAGCCGATCCGGCCGGCGGCCACCGTGCCGACCTGCATGCCTTCCAGGTCGTAGGAGCGCTGTACGCAATCGGCGATGTTCCACCCGCCGTCGAGCACCCATTGATGGGCCGGAAGGTAGTTGCGCACCTGCGACAAGATCATCATCACCACGTGCTCGGCCACGCTGATGCTATTGGAAAATGTCACTTCCGCGACGGTGATGCCCGCACCGATGGCCGCGTCGAGATCAACGTGGTCAGAACCGATTCCGGCGGTGATGGCAAGCTTGAGCTTCGGTGCCCTGGCGATGCGTTCGGCCGTCAAGTAGGCCGGCCAGAACGGCTGTGAGATGACGATCTCCGCGTCGGCGAGGTGTTGATCGAACACCGAGTTGTCGCCGTCTTTGTCCGAAGTGACGACCAGCTCGTGGCCCAAACCTTCCAGGTACGCGCGCAACCCCAATTCGCCCGACACGCTGCCGAGCAACGCGCCTGGTATGAAATCGATCGCCGAGGGCGTCGGTAGCGTCTGTCCGTCGGGGTACCGGTCGAATTTCGGTAGACCATCACGCGCGTACGTAGTCGGGTAGCCGTCGGCGGGGTCGTCGTAGAGCACACATAGAACCTTGGCCACGAGTTGCTAATTCCCTTCTCGTCGGGGTGATTTCGGACCCGTCGATCGGACGACGCTAACCCGTCCGCGGGACGGGCGGCAACGGATCGGTATTTGGAATGTGACATGCTGTGATAGTTCACATCTATCACGATGGGCTTACGCAGACATGGTCATGCACAGCGAACTGCTCATGCAGCAGCTCGAATACCTGGTGTCACTGGCTCACGAGCGGCATTTCGGCCGTGCCGCCAAGGCCTGCCACGTCAGCCAACCGACGCTGTCGGTGGCGATCAGACGTCTGGAACACGAACTGGGCGTTGTGCTCGTCTTGCGCGGTCGCCGGTTCGAAGGGTTCACCGACGAAGGCAACCGCGTCGTCACCTGGGCGCACCGTATTCTTGCCGAACGCGACGAACTGCTGGCCGACGTCGAGCGGATGCGCGGCCGCCTGACCGCCACCGCGCGTATCGGCGCGATCCCTACCGCCGTCCCCGCGAGCCCACTGCTGACGACGCAATTTTTCCAGGACAACCCGGATGCCGCGATCCGCGTCGAGGTTCTGTCGTCTCGTGAGATCGCCAGGCGGCTAGCCGATTTCGAGATCGATGCCGGACTGACCTACCTCGACGACGAAACGCCGCCGGGCAGCAGACGCATCGAGCTCTACCGCGAACGCTATGTGCTGCTGGCGCCGTCGGCCCACCCGCTGATGAGTCAAAACGAGGTGCGCTGGGCGCAGGCGGCGGAATTGCGGCTCTGTGCGCTGACACCCGCGATGCGCAACCGCCGGATCATTGACGCCCAGATGGCTGTGGAGGGCGCCGAGCTACGTCCAGTTGTTGAAGCCGATACCGTCGGCGCAATCTATGCACATCTGACCAACTCGGACCTGGCGACAATCGCGTCACACGCGTGGCTACACGGCTTCGGAGTCCCGTTGGGCATGGCTGCACGGCCTGTGGTGCAACGCGAGCCGGGCCCGGCGGTTGGCCTCATCGTGTTGGACCGGGAGCCGAATTCCATTGTGGCCGAAGCGCTTGTGGCCGCCAGCGCCCACGCCGCGTTCAGCGCAACACTGCGGTCCGCGCTTGACAGCCGGCTGGCTGCGGCTCCCTAGCTCAGCATCTCGGAGATGGGCGTAGCGGCCGCGATTTTGCCGCGAACCTTCATGACCTTGCCCGGCATGCCGCCGCCGACCACGCCGACCAAGACACCGTCGCGCTCGTAGTAAGCCAGGAACTTACGGCCGTCATCCTCGACCAGGTGCACGATGTCGGTGGCTTCCGGCTCCCCCAGGCACTGGATCTTGACGTCGTATTGATCGCTCCAGAAGTACGGGACGACCGCGGCCGACGGCACGTCCTGGCCCAGCATCGCCGGCACCACGACGCGGGCCTGGTCGGCAACATTGCTCCAATGTTCCACGCGCGCTTGGTGTCCCGTCTGATCACGCCAGGAGGCGACGTCGCCGAGTGCCCACACATTGGGAGCGCTGGTGCGTCCGGCCTCGTCGCAAATGACGCCGTTGGCGACCGCGATGCCGCTGCCGTCCAGCCATTCGGTCGCCGGACGCGACCCGATACCGACGACCACCAGATCCGCTGCCAGCTCGGTGCCGTCACTGAGCACTACCGTGTCGACGTGGCCCGCACCGCGCACCTCGGCCACCCCCATTCCGGTGCGCACGTCGACCCCCTCGGTGCGGTGCAGCCGCGACACCAGCTCACCGATCTGCTCGCCGAGCACGGCGGCCAACGGCGTGGGCTGCGGCTCCACCAAAGTGACGTCCACGCCCAGATTGCGCAGACTGGCCGCGACCTCACACCCGATGAAGCCGGCACCGACGACCACCACACGCTTGGCGGCGGCCGCGTGGCTACGCAGTGCCATGCTCTCGTCGAACGACCGCAACACCCGAATGCCCTCAAGATCGGGAAACGACGGAATGCGCCGCGGCACCAAACCGGTGGCGATCACGAGTTGGTCGTAGCCGAGCATGGATCCGTCCGCCAGCGTCACCGTCTGCGTTTCGGTGTCGAGGTTGGTGACGGCCGACCCCAGCCGCAGGGTGACGTCCTTTTCGTCGTACCACTCGCGCGGCTTGAGTACGACGTCGTCGACCTCGCTGCGTAGCACTTCCTTGGACAGCGGGGGCCGGTCGTAGGGCAGATGCACCTCGTCGCTGACGATCGTGATGGGACCGGTGTACTCGGCCCGGCGCAGTTGCTCGGCGGTGCGGGCGGCACCGAGCCCGCCGCCGACGATCACGATCCCGTTGGTGTTCGTGCTACTGGTCACGAGGAGTTCATAGCACGATCCCGGATCAGTACTTCAACGCGCCCTTGTCCACCGGGATCTGCGTGCCCGACAACGTGCCCGACCCATCGCCGGCCAACCAGACCACGACGTCGGATACCTCGTCGGAAGTCATAAAACCCTTGTACTGCACCGGCATTGGCGGGAAACTGTGCACGAAGCGGGGATGCTTGGCGAATATCTGCATCATTGCCTCCGGCTCGATCATCGGGGTGTCGACCGAGTAGGGGTGGATGGAGTTGACCCGGATGTCGTATTCGCCGAGCTCGATCGCCAGGGTGTTGGTCAGTGCGGTGAGTCCGTGCTTGCTGGCCGAGTAATGTCCGTTGCCCGGCGTCGCCTTCAGTCCCGCCGACGAGCTGACGACCACAATTGAACCGCCGTTGCCGGCCTCGATCATCGCGGGCACCGCGGCGCGCAGGGTGCGCCAAGTGCCGGTCAGGTTCACCCCGATGACTGTCTCCCACTGCTCGTCGGTGAGTTCCCAGACCCGGCCCCAGCCAAGGACTCCGGCGTTAGCCACCAGGATGTCGAGCCGGCCGAATTGTTCGACGCCGTCGGCGACCAGTTGCCGCAGTGCGACGTCGTCGCGGATGTCGACCTCGCGGGACAGCACCTTGCGGCCTTCGGCTTCCACCAAGCGAACGGTTTCGCTGAGGTCCTCCGGCGTGGCCGGTGTGTAGGTCAGGGTGTCGGACACCGGTGCGCAGATGTCCAGCGCGATGATGTCAGCGCCTTCCCGGGCAAGCCGCACCGCGTGCGACCGCCCCTGGGCGCGGGCTGCGCCGGTGATGAATGCCACCCGGCCTTGCAGGGATCCAGCCTCTCCAGTCACCCAGACAGGCTAACAGCGAAACTGAAACGTGTTCTAGTTGGGCTGCTCTACGGGCCGAGCAGACGCAAACTCGCGTGATCCGGCGTCGTAAAATGCGATGCTGCGTCTGCTCGCCGGAGACCGGCGCTAGATCTCGGAGATGATCTGGGCTCGTTGGGTGCTGTATTCCTGCTCGCTCAACGCGCCGCTGGTCCGCAGCGTCTCGAGTTTCTGGAGCCGTTCGGCGATCGACTGTTGCGGCGGCGCGGCGACCGATGCCGCATGCGGCGGCGGTGCCGCCTCTTCGGCGGCCCGGCGCACCACCGCTTGGATCTGCTGACGCAGTCCGGGATTCGACCGAATGTCGACCATCCGGTTCAGCGGCACATTGTTCGCCTTGAGGATCTGCAGGATCTCCATCAGCGGACCGGCCTGGCCGCTGAGGTCGTAAGTCTTATTGTCTTCGGCCAGAGTGAACTGCGCAGGCATGAGACCGTTGACCAGACCACTACGCTCCCAGTCGATTTCGCATTCCTGCGTGTTGGGGTCCACCAGGACGACGAGCTTGCGCGCGAAAAGGTTGCCCTGCTGCGCGATGCCGGCGGTCACCCGCTTCTCGGTGTCGAACGGCACAAGCCCCGTGCCCGCGACGTGCAGGCCAACCTTTACCACCCGCCGGTCGTTGATCTCCATACTCGTCTCGGTGAGCCCAGTGATCTGGGCCAGCGCCAGCACCCCGTTCTGCTCGAGCGCCGCCGATCGGACGGCCGCATTCTGCCCGAAGATGGCCAGCGCGATCGCGGCCACCACGTCGAGCACGGTGATCAGCACGCCGACATAGAGCATCCACTTGATCGCGTCGCCGAAGTCGCCCATGGCAAGTAGACGACCACAAAGATCGGGCCGACCAGGCCACCGCACAGCAAAACCAGTAACTGAGCCTTCAGATAGCGCCACAACATGTGCCTACTCCTCCAGTGACCCGACAGTTCTGTGAGAGTAGTGCTGCAACTGCCGCTACCGATCACAAATTCGGCAGCGCAAGGCAAACACAAACGACGAGACCGCCGCCTTGGCGACCAGACGTAAAAGCCCCCGACGCGCCGGGCGTGCGGAGGCTTTTACGTCTGGTCGCGCAGTAGACCTACTTGATGATCTTGGTGACCCGGCCGGCGCCGACGGTACGGCCACCCTCGCGGATGGCGAACCGCAGACCCTCGTCCATGGCGACGGGCTGGATCAGCTTCACCGAGATGACGGTGTTGTCGCCGGGCATCACCATCTCGGTGCCCTCCGGCAACGTCACCACACCGGTCACGTCGGTGGTGCGGAAGTAGAACTGCGGACGGTAGTTGTTGAAGAACGGCGTGTGCCGGCCGCCCTCGTCCTTGGACAGGATGTAAACCTGGCCCTCGAACTCGGTGTGCGGGGTCGTGGTGCCGGGCTTGATGACGACCTGACCGCGCTCGACGTCCTCACGCTTGACACCACGCAGCAGCAGCCCGACGTTGTCGCCGGCCTGCCCCTGGTCGAGCAGCTTGCGGAACATCTCCACACCGGTGACGGTGGTCTTGGTCGTGGTCGGACGGATGCCCACGATCTCGACTTCCTCGTTCACGTTGACCACGCCGCGCTCCACACGACCGGTCACCACGGTGCCACGGCCGGTGATGGTGAAGACGTCCTCGACGGGCATCAGGAACGGCTTGTCGGTCTCGCGGACCGGGTCCGGGATCGACTCGTCGACGGCGTTCATCAGCTCCTCGACGGACTCGACCCACTTCGCGTCGCCCTCGAGCGCCTTCAGCGCCGAGACGCGGATCACCGGAGCCTCCTCGTCGAACTCCTGGGCCGCCAGCAGTTCGCGGACCTCCATCTCGACGAGCTCGAGCAGCTCCTCGTCGTCCACCGCGTCGGCCTTGTTCAGCGCGACCAGGATGTAGGGCACACCGACCTGGCGGGCCAGCAACACGTGCTCGCGGGTCTGCGGCATCGGGCCGTCGGTGGCTGCCACCACCAGGATCGCGCCGTCCATCTGGGCCGCACCGGTGATCATGTTCTTGATGTAGTCGGCGTGACCGGGGGCGTCGACGTGGGCGTAGTGGCGCTTGTCCGTCTGGTACTCCACGTGCGCGATGTTGATCGTGATACCGCGCTGACGCTCCTCGGGCGCGTTGTCGATCTGGTCGAACGCCTTCGACTCGTTCAGGTCCGGAAACTTGTCGTGCAGGACCTTGGTGATAGCCGCGGTCAGGGTGGTCTTGCCGTGGTCAACGTGACCGATGGTCCCGATGTTGACGTGGGGCTTGGTCCGCTGGAACTTCGCCTTCGCCACTTCTGTGTCCTCCTGGACTGTTGGTGCTTAAAAAAGCAGTGTTGATTTTTTCGGTTTTGCCGCGGTGGTAACCGGGTCAGCTTACTCGTACGCTCCGTCTCACTCGCCAGTCGCCTTCGCGATGATCTCCTTCGACACGTTCGCCGGCACTTCGGCGTACGAATCGAACACCATGGAGTAGTTCGCCCGGCCTTGAGTCTTAGACCGCAGGTCGCCGACGTAGCCGAACATCTCCGACAGCGGCACGTGCGCCTTGACGACGCGCGCACCGGCCCGCTCCTCCATGGCCTGAATCTGACCACGGCGAGAGTTGAGGTCGCCGATCACGTCGCCCATGTAGGTCTCGGGCGTGGTGACCTCGACGGCCATGATCGGTTCCAGGATGACCGGCTGAGCTTGCGCCGCAGCCTTTTTCAGCACCTGAGAACCGGCGATCTTGAACGCCATCTCCGACGAGTCGACGTCGTGGTAGGCGCCGTCGAGCAGGGTGACCTTCAGGTTCACCAGCGGGTAGCCGGCCAGCACGCCGTACTGCATGGCGTCCTGCGCACCGGCATCCACCGAGGGGATGTACTCGCGCGGGATCCGGCCACCGGTGACCTTGTTCTCGAATTCGTAGGTCGCGCCGTCTTCGCCCTTGAACGGTTCGAGTTTGATGATGACCTTGGCGAACTGGCCCGAACCGCCGGTCTGCTTTTTGTGGGTGTACTCGACGGTCTCCACCACACGGCGGATGGTCTCCTTGTACGCCACCTGCGGCTTGCCGACGTTGGCCTCGACCTTGAACTCGCGGCGCATACGGTCCACCAGGATGTCCAGGTGCAACTCGCCCATGCCGCCGATCACGGTCTGGCCGGTCTCCTGGTCCAGATGCACCTTGAAGGTCGGGTCCTCTTCGGCGAGCTTCTGGATCGACAGGCTCAGCTTCTCCTGGTCGCTCTTGGTCTTCGGCTCGATGGCCACCTCGATGACTGGGTCGGGGAAAGTCATCGACTCCAGCACGATCTGGTTGTTCGGGTCGCTCAACGTGTCACCGGTGGTGGTGTCCTTGAGCCCGATCACCGCATAGATGTGACCGGCCGAGGCGCGCTCCACCGGGTTTTCCTTGTTGGAGTGCATCTGGAACAGCTTGCCCAGACGCTCCTTCTTGCCCTTGGTGGCGTTGATGACCTGGCTGCCCGACGCGACCGTGCCCGAATACACGCGGATGTAGGTGAGCTTCCCGAAGAACGGGTGCGTGGCGATCTTGAACGCCAGTGCCGCGAAGGGCTCATCGGTTGTCGCGTTGCGGACAACCTCCTCGTCCTCCCTGCCGGGCGGGTGCCCGACCGCCGGCGGCACGTCCAGCGGCGACGGCAGGTAGTCCACGACGGCGTCGAGCATCGGCTGCACGCCCTTGTTCTTGAACGCGCTGCCGCACAGCACCGGGTAGATCTCGGAGTTGATGGTCAGCTTGCGGATCGCGCCCTTGATCTCGTCGATCGTGAGCTCTTCACCGCCGACGTACTTCTCCAGCAGTTCTTCATCGGTCTCGGCGACGATTTCGATCAGCTGGGTGCGGTATTCCTCGGCCTTTCCGGCCAGCTCGGCCGGGATCTCGATGGTGTCGTAGGTCTCGCCCAGCTTTGTCTCGCCGCGCCACACCTTCGCGTTCATCTCGACCAGGTCGACGATGCCTTCGAAATCGGCTTCGGCGCCGATGGGCAGCTGGATCGGCACGGCTTTGGCCCCGAGCCGCTCTTCCATCGTGCGCACCGAGAAGTAGAAGTCGGCGCCGATCTTGTCCATCTTGTTGACGAAGCAGATGCGAGGCACGTCGTACTTGTCGGCCTGCCGCCAGACCTGCTCGGACTGCGGTTCGACGCCTTCCTTGCCGTCGAACACGGCGACGGCCCCGTCGAGCACCCGCAGGTTGCGCTCCACCTCGACGGTGAAGTCCACGTGTCCAGGCGTGTCGATGATGTTGAGCTGGTTGTCTTTCCAGAACGTCGTAGTAGCCGCGGAGGTGATGGTGATCCCGCGCTCCTGCTCCTGTTCCATCCAGTCCATGGTGGCGGCGCCGTCGTGGACCTCACCGATCTTGTAGTTGATGCCGGTGTAGTAGAGGATGCGCTCGGTGGTTGTGGTCTTGCCGGCATCGATGTGCGCCATGATGCCGAAGTTGCGGACCTTGCTCAGGTCGGTCAGCACGTCCTTCTGTGCCACAGAAGTCTTCCCACTCTTTCGGTTGCTTGGTAGTTCGCTATCGGTTGCGCCCCGGCCGTATCACCGGTGGCTTCTTACCAGCGATAGTGCGCAAAGGCGCGGTTTGCCTCGGCCATCTTGTGGGTGTCCTCGCGCCGCTTGACGGAGGCCCCGAGGCCATTGCTGGCATCCAAAATCTCGTTGGCCAGCCGCTCGATCATCGTCTTCTCCCGGCGTTGCCGCGAGAAGCCGACGAGCCAGCGCAGCGCCAGCGTGGTCGACCGGTCCGGGCGCACCTCGACGGGCACCTGGTAGGTCGCACCGCCGACGCGGCGACTGCGCACCTCGAGGGCCGGCTTGACGTTGTCCAGAGCACGCTTGAGAGTGATGACGGGGTCGGTGCCGGTCTTGTCGCGGGCGTGTTCGAGCGCTCCATAAACAATGCGCTCGGCAAGCGATTTCTTCCCCTTCAGCAGAACTTTGTTCACCAATTGGGTGACCAGCTGCGACCCGTAGACCGGGTCGTTGACCAACGGACGCTTGGGTGCGGGGCCCTTGCGCGGCATCAGCTCTTCTCCTTCTTGGCGCCGTAACGGCTGCGAGCCTGCTTGCGGTTCTTGACGCCCTGGGTGTCGAGCGAACCGCGGATGATCTTGTACCGCACGCCGGGCAGGTCTTTCACACGGCCACCGCGCACTAGCACCATCGAGTGCTCCTGCAGGTTATGGCCCTCGCCAGGGATGTAGGCCGTGACCTCGACCTGACTCGTCAGCTTCACACGCGCAACCTTCCGAAGCGCCGAGTTCGGCTTCTTCGGAGTGGTGGTGTACACGCGGGTGCACACACCACGGCGCTGCGGGCTGCCCTTCAGAGCCGCGGTCTTGACCTTGCCGATCTTATCCCGACGACCCTTGCGGACCAGCTGCTGAATGGTTGGCATCTACCGGCTTTCTGTGTCGTTTCTATGTTGCTCTGCGTTGCTCGTTGTCGCATGCGCTTGCCCCGGATTTTCCCGATGCATCCTGGACATGCGAATTGGCCCGGCATTCACGCCCTACGTCAGGCGCCGTAAGCCGCCAGGCACGAGCTACCACAATACCCGCCGCTGGTCTGGCAGGTCAAAGCGGTGCTCGCGGCCGCGTGCAGGCCTTTCACCCGTCGCTAGCTCGACCTGGCACCGCCGGGCGCGGTGCGCCGATCCATGTCCCCCAAACCCCGAGCCAGCCGCAGCACCATGTCGGAGAACACGGCGTCGGTGTCGATGTCGTCCATGACCCCGGTCATCTCCAGCAACACGAACCCATGCAGGGCCGACCAGAACTCGAGCGCGGCGTGAAAGGCCTCGTCGCCGTCGAGGCCGTAGGAGGACAGCACCGAGATGACCGGTGCGGCCGCGCCCCTGGTGGCCGCGGTGTACTCGGGGTCATCGCCGCCCAGCGGCATCCGGGTGAACGCCGAGTACCGGCCCGGGTGGTGGTGGGCGTAGCTGCGATAGGCACCGGCCATCACCAACACCGCGTCGTCGCGCGCCCGGCCCTCGCCGACCCTGTTCAGCATCCCGATGATGTCGTCGATCACCCGGATGCGCACAGCCCGGCGCAGGTCTTCCAGGCTGTCCACGTGGTTGTACAGCGACGGCCCCTTGGTTCCGAGCTGCGTGGCCAGCGCGTTGATGGTCAGCGAATCCCAGCCTTCCCGGTCCAGGAAAGTCAGGGCGCCATCGACGATGCCGTCGCGGCTCAGCTTGGCTGGGCGGGCTGCGGATTTGCCCGCACGCTGGCGCCCACCCGCCGACGGCGGTTCCGGCTGAGCTGCCATGCGATCGCCCTTCGATTTCGATGACCCGTTCACGGAGTCAACTAATGACTCTAGTTGACGAGGTCGCGAAACCGCGGTGCTCGACGGTGGTGGCCCACGGGTGGCGGATTCACCGCTTGATCGGTGGTCCAGTAAATGCCACTTAAAGTCTGTTATCGGGCAGCCCGAAGCACGTAGGCTCAGTCGAGCAGATCCCGCTGAAACGAAGGGGGACCGCGGTGAAGTGGACAACCGCCCTTGGGTCGCTGGCCACCTGTGCCATCACGATCGCCGCCGTACCCGCCGCTACACCCCCGACCGCGCACGCCAAGAACGGCGACACCCATGTCATCGGTGAGGGCCTCGAGCAGCTAGTGGACTGCAACGACGCCACACTGTTCGTCAACGGCACGTCAAATATCGTCACCGCGAAGGGAAACTGCTGGGCCGTGACGGTCATGGGCTCGTCCAACACCATCATCGCGGACAGCGTCACCCACGACATCACCGTCTACGGATACGACCAAACGGTGTTCTTCCACGGTGGCGACCCGATTATGTGGGACCGCGGCCGCGAACTGGGCATGGTCAACCGGCTGCAACGGGTGGGCCCCTGACAAAACGCAACCACAGCCGTCACTACCTCGTAAGTAATCCGCCCCTGCCCCACTACCTACTGAGAATCGAGGAACTATGCGCGCTCATGGAACTGCAGACTCATTCAAATTCGCCGGGTTAGCCTTGGCGTCGGCGGCGATAGCGACCGCTGTCGGGCTGGTCGGCTGCAGTTCGACCTCCAGCCCCCCGGCGGCCACTTCGGGGACGTCGGGAACTTCGGCGACAAGCGGCGCGAGCGCGACGACGACGGCGAGCAGCGGAAGCGGAAGCACGGAGCCGTCTAGCTCTGGCAGCGCAACGACAACGGTGTCCATCGAGACCGGCAACACCCTGAGCTATGGGGCGTCGGGGACCACCGCCACCATCGACTGTGCCGGCGGCAAGAACCTCAACGTGGTCGGCGCGAACAACACGCTGACTGTCACGGGCACCTGCGACAAGGTGAAGATCCTCGCCGCGAAGAACAACATCACCTTCGACAAGGTCAGCACCAAAGTCACCGTGCTCGGAACGGACAACACCATCACCATCAAGGACGGCAAGCCCAAGGTCGACAACATCGGCGGGTCGAGCAACACCATCAATGGGGGAAGCTGACCGGCTAACTCGCGGAGGCGCCGTGACGGCCGGCGCCCGCGGCGAACCGTCCGGCCCCTTCCGTGGCTTCGGCGGCGACGCGGGAGATGCTGGCGAATTCGACGTCGATGGCTTGGGATTCCGGTAGGCCCCACTGGTTGAGCGCCGAGAGCCGATCGGAGCGCATGCACTGTTGCGGCAACGCAGCCAGCTCGGCCGCCAGTTCTTCGGCTGCCTGCCGGGCCTGACCCTTGGGCACCACCCGGTTGGCCAACCCCATCGCCAGCGCTTCATCGGCCTTCACCCCGCGGCCGGTGAGAATCATGTCCATCGCCCGGCTGTGGCCGATCAGCCGGGGCAGTCGCACGGTGCCGCCGTCGATGAGCGGCACACCCCAACGTCGGCAGAACACGCCGAACACGGCGTCTTCCTCGGCCACCCGTAGATCGCACCACACGGCCAGCTCCAGACCTCCCGCGACGGCGTAGCCACTGACCGCGGCGATCACCGGCTTGGACAGCACCATTCGCGACGGCCCCATGGGGCCGGGCCCGTCCCGATGCACTGCGTTGGCTTCCCGTGTGCCGAAGGCCTTCAAATCGGCTCCGGCGCAGAAGGTTCCGTTGTCGCCCCACAACACGGCTACGGACGCGGTGTCGTCGCGGTCGAATTCGTCGAACGCCGCGTACAGCGCCGCTGCCGTTGGGCCGTTGACGGCGTTGCGCGCTTCCGGCCGGTTGATGATCACCGTGGTCACCGGACCATTGCGCTCTACTCGCACCGGATCGGTCATGTCACCTCCACGAGTTGTTGTTTCAAGTCACGTCGCTCCGCGAGTTCGGTGGCGAAGTCATGGTACGCAGCACGTAGTCCCGCACCGGGCCACTCAGCCGGCAGCAGTTCGGCGGGCAGCATCGGGTCGGTGAGCAGGTGACGCACGATGGCCGCGGCCACCACGAACCGACCGGGAATGTCTGAGGCTTGGGTCATCTCGGCGAGCAGCCGGTGGCCGGTCTGCGCCCACCCGGACAGATCCCACAGCCGGCCGGCCAGCTGCGCTGGGTCGTCGTCGCGCGCCTTCAGCACCCGCACCCTCGCCTGCACGTCGGCGTCCAACGTCAGATCGAGGTTGTCAGGTCGCAGCCACACCCCTTCGCGTAGTTCACCGAAACGCTTGTCGTGCATGGTGCTTCGCAGCGCGGCCCGGGTGCGCGCGTCGGTGCCCACGCTGGTGACGATCACCATGACCCAGTCTCCGTGCCAGTCCCGTCTCTGTGGGCGCATGGCGTCGTCCTGGCGACGCTGGCGGGCCAGCAGCCGATCCGATAGCCGGTAGCCGTCGGCGGACCGGATCAGGTCGCCGGCACTGACCATGCGGGTCAGCGCTACCCGTAACGTCGTCTCCTTAATCCCGAAATCCGTTGTTAGCCTAATCAATTCGCCTGCGCTGGCCACCGCGGGATGGGCGCCGAGCAGCACGCTGAGCACCACTGACCGGGCCGTCATGGTGGGCATCGTTTACACCTGGGATGCTTTGCGGCCGTAGTCACCGAACGGCTCGTCGCGGTGCTTGACCGCATCCCGGAAGCCGTGTTCGACCGCGTCGGCGACGAAGGCGTGGCCCTCGGGTGTGTGCCGGGCGACACCGTCGAACACGGTGCTGACCATCCTGCTGGTGGCCACACCCTGTTGCAGCAGTGCGGAATTGAGCGCGAGCTTCACGATGATCAGCTGGTTGACCGGCACGGCCGCGATCCTTTGCACCAACCGTTCAGTTCGCTCGTCCAGGTCTTCGGGAGCCGGCGCCTCGACCGCCAGGCCCCACTCGGCGGCCTGTGCGCCGGTGATGCAATCGCCGGTGAGCAGAAGGCGTTTGGCGCGCTGGTCTCCGAGCCGATGAGCCCATAGACCGGCCGCCGGCACACCCCACACCCGCGTCGGCGGGTAGCCGATCTTGGCGTCGGCGGCCGCGATCACCTGGTCGGCGTGCAGTGCGATGTCGGTGCCGCCGGCCACGCAGTAGCCGTGGATTTTGACCACGGTCGGCTTGTCGGCATGCATCAGGCTGGCGAACCCGCGCACGAAGCGGCTCATCATCTGGTAGTCGACCATCGGGTCCCACGGCTGATTCGGCAGGTGATTGACGGCCTGCGTCTTACCGTCCAGCACCGTGCCGTGATAGCCGCCTTCTCCGCCCGCCGACCCGGTTCGGTCGGCATATGCGCTCAGGTCGAAACCGGCGCAGAAGCCCTCGCCACGACCGGAAACCAGAATCACGTGCACATTGGGGTCCAGGTCGGCGCGCTCCACCAACGCCGACAGTTCCAGCGGAGTATCAGCGATGATCGCGTTGCCCTTCTCCGGCCGATTGAAGGTGATCCGCGCAACCCGGTCGGTGACCTCGTAGGTCATCGTTTTCAAGTTGTCGAAGTCGACCGGTCTGATCGCGTGCGTCATGTTGTGGGGCTTAGCCTTTGACCATCGCGCGCTCAAGGATGGGCGCGAGATCCAGCCCGGTGGGCATGGTGCCGAACGCGCCTCCCCACTGGCCGCCGAGCCGGGTGGCCAGGAACGCCTCGGCGACGGCGGGATGTCCGTGCCGCACCAGCAGCGACCCCTGCAATGCAAGGCAGATGTCCTCGGCGACCTTGCGACCGCGGTACTGGATGGTCTCCAGGTCGGCCAACTGAGGGCGCAGCTTGTCGATATGGCCGTCCAACCGCGCATCCTGCCCCGCGCTGGTGGCCAGCTCGTCGAACAGCACCTCAACCGACTCGGGACGGGTTGCCATGGCGCGCAGGGTATCTAGCGCACTGACGTTGCCAGAGCCCTCCCAGATGCCCATCAGCGGCGCTTCGCGGTAGAGCCGCGGCATGCCGGAGTCTTCGACATAGCCGTTGCCGCCCAGGCATTCCAGCGCTTCGGCCGCGTGCGGGGTGGAACGCTTGCACACCCAGTACTTGCTGGCCGCCAGACCGATGCGACGCAGCAGCGCTTCCCTTTGGTCGCCGCGCACCGCCTTGTCGGTCGCGCCGGCCATCCGCATCGCTACGATGGTGGCGGCCTCCGCCTCGACCGCCAGGTCGGCCAGCACGTTGCGCATCAGCGGCTGGTCAATCAGATAGGCACCGAACGCCTTTCGGTGCTGGGCGTGGTGGATGGCGCGGGTCAGACCGGTGCGCATGCTGGTCGCACTGCCCAGGGTGCAGTCCAGCCGGGTGAGGTTGACCATCTCGATGATGGTCGGGACGCCGCGGCCCTCCTCGCCGACCAGCCATGCGGTGGCGCCGTCGTATTCGACCTCGCTGGATGCGTTGGCGTGGTTGCCGAGCTTGTCCTTGAGCCGTTGCAGGAACATCCGGTTGCGGGTGCCGTCGGGAAGAATGCGCGGCAGCATGAAGCACGACAACCCTTTTGGTGCTTGCGCGAGCACCAGGAAGATGTCGCACATCGGCGCCGAAGTGAACCACTTGTGGCCGGTCAGGCTGTAGGTACCGTCTCTGTTGGGCGTCGCCTGGGTGGTGCCGGCACGCACGTCGGAGCCGCCCTGCTTTTCGGTCATCGACATGCCCGCGGTGATGCCGGCTTTGGTGGACGCCAGCTTGAGCTCGGGGTCGTATTCGCGGCTGGTCAGCAATGGCTCGTAAACTGCCGCCAGCTCGGGGTTGAAGCGCAGCGCCGGAACTACGGCGTACGTCATCGAGATCGGGCAGATGTGCCCGGGCTCTACCGCCCACACCGAAGTCTTGGCGGCCCGCACCACGTGCGCCCCCGGCCGCTCGTCGGCCCACGGCGCGGCGTGCAGACCGTGGGCGATCGCGGTGCGCATCAGTTCGTGGTAGGCCGGGTCAAACTCCACCTCGTCGACACGGTGTCCGTACTGGTCGTGGATGTGCAGGATGGGCCGGTTGCGGTCGGCCAGCTCGCCCCAGCGCTGGGCCTGCTGGCTGCCGTTGATCGCGCCGAGTTCGTTCACCTCGTCAAGGCCCCACTGACCGCCCTCGCGGATCAGGGCTTCGATGAGGACCGCGGAAGACGCGGGATTGTGGTTTTCCAGCGGCGGAACCTGGTTGGTGACGACATGGGTGTCTGGCATGGTGTCAATATTACAGTTTTTCGACAATCGCACAAGAGTTGTAACACCGCTGGCTGCGACTCGTTCGGAGCTACGCCTAGAAGGTCCAGCTGCCCTGCGGTGAAAGAACGAAGCCGTGTTGTTCGCCGTGGTCGGTCAGCTCGCAGGCGGTCATGGACGTGTCCACGCCGCACGTCTGTAGCGGCCCGTCGGTATAGCTCACCTTGCTGTGCGGAGGCAGCTGCTTGTAGTCCTCCGGGTTGACCGTCGTGCCGGGCAGGCCGGCGGTCGGCGGAATGATGTCCATTGCCGACAGATCGATGGTGGAGAAGGCCGTGGGGGGCGAGTTCGTTCCGCCGAAATAGTTCAATCCGACGTAATTGTCCGGTGTGCCCGGCAGGGTTCCCCAGCACTCCATGTGTGCCCCGTTCTGCTTGTGCGTGAAGCTCATACGGCAGCGGTAACCGCCTGGGGTTGAAAATTGCACGCCGGCGGTCAGGTAGGCGTGAAAGGTCGTGTAATCGGCCGTATTGACAGCGACATAGTTGCTCAGGTCAGGGAACTGGACAGGATCGGCGGCCGCGGACAGCGTCGAGGCCGGGACGGCGACAACGAAAGCCCCGGCGCATAGCGTCGCTTTCACAGCCATCAGTGTGCAGCGAAACTCGATGGTCGTCACGCATCGATCTCTTGGCCACGCTGCGGTCGTGGCCCGTCCGGAACAGGTGCGACCCGCTTGGGCGTTTTCAGACAGCGATAATCGAGGTGTGGAGTTCGCGATGCGATATGACCGGTGGTATCGCCCCGTGGCAACGGCCTTAGGCGCCGGACCCAAGCGGACAATAATCCGACTGGACGACAACACACTCCACGTCAAACACGGCTGGATGTTTCAAATCGATGTTCCGCTCAAGGACATCAAGTTTGCGCGTGTGATGTCCGAGCGCCCGCTGGCCTGGGGAGTCCATCCGATGGGCGACGCCTGGATGGTCAACGGTTCACGAGACGGCATTGTCGAGCTGAAGTTCGCGCACCCGGTGACCTCCAAATCTGTACAGCTGATGAGCTCAACTTGGGGCGAAGTTCGTAGCCTCTACCTCAGCCTGACAGACCCGACTGGTTTCATCGCGGCACTAAATGCTTCGGATGGCGAGCGCCGTCGCACCGGCTGCTGATAGCTCTTACCCTCAGCCGCTTGTGTTTTCGCGCAGGAATGCGATGTCGTCCTTGCGGCCCTCGTCGGCCGTTTCGCAGATGACCGGAGCATCGGCCGCTTGGACGACAGCCACCAGCAGGTCAGGGTCGATCTGACCGGTGCCGAAGTTGGCGTGCCGGTCCGCGCCCGATCCGGCGGCGTCGCGCGAGTCGTTGCAGTGCACCAGGTCGATGCGGCCGGTAAGGGCCTTGATGCGGTCGACGGCGTCCACCAGCTTTTCCCCCGCGGCCCAGGCGTGGCAGGTGTCCAGGCAGAAGCCGATGCCGCTGTCGCCGATGTGATCCCACAGCCGGCCGATGGTGTCGAAGTGGCGGGCCATCGCGTGGTCTCCGCCCGCGGTGTTTTCCAGATAAACCTGTACATCGGTTTCGAGGTACTTGAGCGCCTTGACCCAACGCTCGAACCCGGCCTCCATGTCGTTGTCGTCGGCGTGGCCGCCGTGCACGATCACCGCCGTCGCGTCGATTTCGGCCGCCGCGTCACAGGTGTCTTGCAGGATCTTGCGCGACGGGATACGGATGCGGTTGTTGGCCGATGCCACGTTGATGAGGTACGGCGCGTGGACGTACAGCGGCATGCTCGACGCTTTCAGCTTGTCGGCGTCGTCGCGCGGCTTGGGTTTCTTCCAGCTCTGCGGGTTGCCCAGGAAGAACTGCACCACGTCGGCGCCGTCTGCCTGCGCTGCGGCCAGAGGATCGTCTTGGTGGACATGCGAACCGATGAGCACGGCGGCCAGTTTACCCATGGCGAGCAGACGCAGAATCGCACGATTCGGTTCCCGAACGTGCGATTCTGCGTCTGCTCGCGCGGCAACTTAGCTAGCTAAGCGCGGCGTCGACAGCTGGCCGTTGATGCGGGCCGTCAACCCAACTGGATCGCCTCGAATATCGTCGACCGTGATCGGAATGGTAGTCCAACCACATTCCTGCAGCCGGGCGGTTTTCAACCGGTCGTGGAGCAGCGCATCGCGCCCCACGTGCCATTCCACACTGTCGTATTCGGCGACGACCATCGCGTTCGGCCACGCGAAGTCGACCCTCCAGCGCTGACCGTAGCGGTCCACGATCTCGTACTGCAGTTCCGGCCTCGGCAATCCACCATCGATAAAAACCAGCCGCGCTTCGCTTTCCATCGGTGACTCGGCACGGCCATCTGCGTAACCCATTAGCTCCCGAATCTTGACGATGCCGCGCCGGCCCTTCTGTTCGCGGATCGCTGCGTGCAATTCGCCTGTCGTGCAAGCGGTTAGATGCAACGCCGCATCAAGCGTCGCCAAAGCGCGCGGCCGTCGCAACGTCCGCGCGACTTCTATTACCGTCCAGGCCGGAGCGGTGGCCAGTCGGCCCTCGACCCGCCGCAAGGGCGCACCGATTCGCTGGTGCACCATGAGCCCTTTTGACGGTCGCATCCGTATTCCCGGATCAAGAACGTGGAGGCGCGACGTGCTCTCGGTATCGAAGCCGTACAGCGCTGCGGCTGTCCCCATACATGCCACCACGTGACGTCCCGTGAAGAGATCGAGTGCCCGTAAGCGGCCCAACAGGTCCGGTTTAGCTGCGGCGTAAACGCCATACCAGACCCTGATGAGACAGCCCTTTTTCACCTGGATGTCGAGTTCCTGACGAGTCATCACAGTGCGCAACTGTGCCGTAGTCGCGAACCCGCCGGCCTCGGCGAGAATGGTTAGGGCATCGGGATGCACGCTGGAAGCATGCGGGCGCTACGAGGGATTGGCCAGCCACCCTGTGGAAAAGGCGCCGATAAGACGCAGAGTCGCACGATCCTTGGTCGGATCGTGCGACTCTGCGTCTGCTCGCGAGGGGAAGTGCTCGCCAGGTCTACCGGTAGTCGGAATACCCGTAGTCGTCCAGCGGAACGGCAGCACCGGTCGCCTGGCCGAAGTCCGGGCTGTAGTACTGATCCTCGTAGGACGGAATCGTGTACGCCGCGGCCCGGGCCTCCTCCGTCGGCTGCACCTGGATGTTGCGGTAGCGGTTGATACCGGTACCGGCCGGGATCAGCTTTCCGATGATCACGTTCTCCTTCAGACCGTTGAGCTTGTCGCTGCGGCAGTTGATCGCCGCATCGGTCAGCACTCGCGTGGTCTCCTGGAACGACGCCGCACTCAGCCACGAGTCGGTGGCCAGCGACGCCTTCGTGATACCCATCAGCACCGGACGGCCGGCGGCGGGCTCGCCACCCTCGGCCACCACCCGGCGGTTCTCCGCCTCGAACTCCGCACGGTCGATCAGCGAGCCGGGCAGGAACTCCGTCGAGCCCGAGTCGATGATGGTGACCCGGCGCAGCATCTGGCGAACGATCACCTCGATGTGCTTGTCGTGGATCGACACACCCTGCGCCCGGTAGACCTCCTGGACCTCGCGGACCAGATGGATCTGCACCTCGCGCGGGCCCTGCACGCGCAGCACCTCGTGCGGGTCGGCCGAGCCTTCCATCAGCTGCTGACCCACCTCGACGTGGTCGCCGTCGGAGAGCACCCGCTCGGAACCGTCCTCGTGCTTGAACACACGCAGCCGCTGCCGCTTCGAGAGCTTGTCGTACACGACTTCCTCGCCGCCGTCGTCGGGAACGATGGTGATCTTGTAGAAGCGCTCACCGTCCTCGAGACGGACACGACCGGTGACGTCGGCGATCGGCGCCTTGCCACGCGGCACGCGGGCCTCGAACAGCTCCTGCACCCGTGGCAGACCGCCGGTGATGTCCTCACCCACACCACCCTGGTGGAAGGTACGCATGGTCAGCTGCGTGCCGGGCTCACCGATGGACTGGGCCGCGACGATGCCGACGGCCTCGCCGATGTCGACCAGCTTGCCGGTCGCCATGGACCGCCCGTAGCAGGTCGCGCAGACGCCGGTGCCGGTGGTGCAGGTCAGCACCGAACGCACCTTGATCTGCGTGATGCCGGCCGCCAGCAGGGCTTCGATCGACGGGTCACCAAGGTCCTCGCCGCGCGCGACGACGACGTTGCCGGCCTCGTCGACCGCGTCGGCGCCCAAAGTCCGCGCGTACGCCGAGGTTTCGATGTACGGGTCACGGATCAGGGTGCCGTCAGGCTGACGCTCGGCCAGCTCGACGACAATGCCGCGCTCGGTCTCGCAGTCGTGCTCGCGCACGATGACGTCCTGCGACACGTCCACCAGACGACGGGTCAGATAGCCCGAGTCCGCCGTACGCAACGCGGTGTCCGCCAAGCCCTTTCGAGCGCCGTGGGTGTTGATGAAGTACTCCAGCACGGTCAGGCCCTCACGGAACGAGGACTTGACCGGACGCGGGATGAACTCACCCTTGGGGTTGGTCACCAGACCCTTCATGCCGGCCAGCGTCCGGGTCTGGGTGAAGTTACCCGTGGCACCAGAGTCGACGATCGTGATGATCGGGTTGTCCACGGGATAGTGGTCCCGCAGCGCCTGGCCGACCTCGTCGGTGGCTTCCTTCCAGATCTCCACCAGCGCTTCGTTGCGCTCGTCGTGGTTCAAAGCACCACGCTGGAACTGCTTTTCGACCTTGTCGGCCCGATCCTCGTAGTGGTCGAGAATCTCCTTCTTACGCGGCGGCACCAACACGTCGGCCATGGAGACCGTGACCCCGCTTCGGGTCGCCCAGTAGAAACCGGCGTCCTTCAGCTTGTCCACCGTCTGCGCTACCACGATCATCGGGTAGCGCTCGGCCAGGTCGTTGATGATGGAAGCCTGCACCTTCTTGTGCATCTGCGTGTTGACGAACGCATAGCCCAGCGGCAGCAGCTCGTTGAACATCACCCGGCCCAGCGTGGTGTCGGCCGTCCATGAATCGCCCGGCTGCCAACCGTTTTGGCCGAACAGCTCCGCCTCGATGTCAGCCGGCGGGCGCAGCTGGCTCAACCGCACCTTGATCTTGGCCCGCACCGAAAGCACCCCGCGGTCGGCCGCCATGATCGCCTCTGCCGGCGAGGAATACACCCCGGACTCGGGCTGGTCCTTCGCGGCGGGCTGGTACTCGCCCTTGTCGCCTTCGACCTCGGTGGTCAGGTAGTACAGCCCGGTCACCATGTCCAGTCGCGGCATGGCCAGCGGCCGGCCCGACGCGGGCGACAGGATGTTGTTGGACGACAGCATCAGAATGCGTGCCTCGGCCTGCGCCTCGGCGCTCAACGGCAGGTGCACCGCCATCTGGTCGCCGTCGAAGTCGGCGTTGAACGCCTCACAGACCAACGGGTGCAGCTGAATAGCCTTGCCTTCCACCAGCATTGGCTCGAAGGCCTGGATACCCAGCCGGTGCAGGGTCGGCGCGCGGTTCAGCAACACCGGGTGCTCAGCGATAACCTCTTCGAGCACGTCCCACACCTGCGGACGCTGGCGCTCCACCATTCGCTTGGCGCTCTTGATGTTCTGCGCGTGGTTGAGGTCAACGAGCCGCTTCATCACGAACGGCTTGAACAGCTCGAGCGCCATCAGCTTGGGCAGACCGCACTGGTGCAGCTTGAGCTGCGGACCGACCACGATGACCGAACGGCCCGAGTAGTCGACGCGCTTACCGAGCAGGTTCTGGCGGAACCGGCCCTGCTTGCCCTTGAGCAGATCGCTCAGCGACTTCAGCGGACGGTTGCCGGGCCCGGTGACGGGCCGGCCGCGACGGCCGTTGTCGAACAACGCATCTACGGATTCCTGCAGCATCCGCTTCTCGTTGTTGACGATGATCTCGGGCGCGCCGAGGTCGATCAGCCTCTTGAGCCGGTTGTTGCGGTTGATCACGCGACGGTACAAGTCGTTCAGGTCAGATGTGGCGAACCGGCCACCGTCGAGCTGCACCATCGGACGCAACTCCGGCGGGATCACCGGCACCGCGTCGAGCACCATGCCCATCGGCGAATTGCCGGACTGCTGGAAGGCCGCAACGACCTTCAGCCGCTTCAGCGCACGAAGCTTCTTCTGCCCCTTGCCGCTTCGGATGACCTCACGCAGCGAGTCGGCCTCGGCGTCGATGTCGAAGTTCTCGATCAGCTTCTGGATCGACTCCGCACCCATGGCGCCGGTGAAGTACTCGCCGTAGCGGTCGACGAGCTCGCGGTACAGGTTCTCGTCGACGATCAGCTGCTTGGGCGCCAGCTTGGTGAAGGTGCTCCAGATGTCCTCCAAGCGGTCCAGCTCACGCTGAGCGCGGTCACGAAGCTGCCGCATCTCTCGTTCGCCACCGTCACGGACCTTGCGCTTGGCGTCGGCTTTGGCACCCTCGGCCTCAAGCTCGGCCAGGTCGGCCTCGAGCTTCTGCGCGCGCGCCTCCAGGTCGGCGTCGCGCTGATCCTCAACGGCCTTGCGCTCCACCACCATTTCGGCCTCGAGCGTCGACAGCTCGTTGTGCCGCATCTCATCGTCGACCGCGGTGATGACGTAGGCGGCGAAGTAGATGATCTTCTCAAGGTCCTTCGGCGCCAGGTCCAGCAGGTAGCCCAACCGCGACGGCACACCCTTGAAGTACCAGATGTGCGTGACCGGTGCGGCGAGCTCGATGTGGCCCATCCGCTCACGGCGCACCTTGGCGCGAGTGACCTCGACGCCGCAGCGCTCACAGATGATGCCCTTGAATCGGACCCGCTTGTACTTGCCGCAGTAGCACTCCCAGTCGCGAGTCGGTCCGAAGATCTTCTCGCAGAACAGGCCGTCCTTCTCCGGCTTCAGCGTGCGGTAGTTGATGGTCTCGGGCTTCTTGACCTCGCCGTAAGACCATTGCCGGATGTCCTCCGCGGTGGCCAGGCCAATACGGAGTTCATCGAAGAAGTTGACGTCTAGCACGTAACTCCCTTTCCCCTAACGGGTTTAGTGACTTCAGAAAAAAGACAGATTTATGCAAGATCCTCGACAGACGCGGATTCGTTGCGCGACAAGTTGATTCCAAGGTTGGCCGCGGCCCGCTCCAGGTCTTCGTCCTCGCCTTCGCGCAGCTCGATCGCCGCGCCGTCGGACGACAGCACCTCGACGTTGAGGCACAGCGACTGCAGCTCCTTGAGCAACACCTTGAACGACTCGGGAATACCCGGCTCAGGGATGTTCTCGCCCTTGACGATCGCCTCGTAGACCTTGACCCGCCCGACGGTGTCGTCGGACTTGATGGTCAACAGCTCCTGCAGCGTGTACGCCGCGCCGTAGGCCTGCATGGCCCAGCACTCCATCTCGCCGAACCGCTGGCCACCGAACTGCGCCTTACCACCCAGCGGCTGCTGGGTGATCATCGAGTACGGGCCGGTGGAGCGGGCGTGAATCTTGTCGTCCACCAGGTGGTGCAGCTTCATGATGTACATGTAGCCAACCGTCACCGGGTACGGGAACGGCTCGCCGCTGCGCCCGTCGAACAGCACGGCCTTGCCGTCACCGTCGACCAGCACTTCACCGTCGCGGTTAGGCAGCGTGGCCGACAAGAGACCCTGCAGCTCCTCTTCCTTGGCGCCGTCGAACACCGGAGTCGACACGATCTGGTTCGGCTCGGCGCTCATCAACGCCTCGGGCAGGCTGGCCGCCCAGGAGGGCACCCCTTCTGAAACATTGATGTTCCAGCCGGACTTGGCCACCCAACCGAGGTGGGTTTCCAGGATCTGGCCGATGTTCATCCGTCGCGGCACACCGTGGGTGTTCAGGATGATGTCCACCGGGGTGCCGTCCGGAAGGAACGGCATGTCCTCGACCGGCAGGATCTTGCCGATCACGCCCTTGTTGCCGTGTCGTCCGGCCAGCTTGTCGCCGTCGGAGATCTTGCGCTTCTGGGCCACGTAGACACGGACCAGCTCGTTGACACCGGCCGACAGTTCGTCGTCGTCCTCACGCGAGAACACCCGGATGCCGATCACCTTGCCGGATTCACCGTGCGGCACCTTCAGGGAGGTGTCGCGGACCTCGCGCGCCTTCTCGCCGAAGATCGCACGCAGCAACCGCTCCTCCGGCGTCAGCTCGGTCTCCCCCTTCGGGGTGACCTTGCCGACCAGGATGTCGCCGTCGCGAACCTCGGCGCCGATGCGCACGATGCCCCGCTCGTCCAGGTCAGCGAGCACCTCGTCGGAGACGTTCGGGATGTCCCGGGTGATCTCCTCGGCGCCCAGCTTGGTGTCGCGGGCATCGATCTCGTGCTCCTCGATGTGAATCGAGGTGAGCACGTCCTCTTCGACCAGGCGGTTGGAGAGGATGATCGCGTCCTCGTAGTTGTGACCCTCCCACGGCATGACGGCCACCAGCAGGTTCTTGCCCAGCGCCATCTCGCCGTTGTCGGTGCAGGGGCCGTCGGCGATGACCTGGCCGGCCTCGACCCGGTCCCCGGCGTCCACGATCGGACACTGGTTGGCGCAGGTGCCGTGGTTGGAGCGCGCGAACTTGCGCATCCGGTAGGTACGCCGGGTGCCGTTGTCGTGCATGACGGTGATGTAGTCGGCCGACACCTCCTCGATGACGCCGCTCTCCTCGGCGACGACGACGTCGCCGGCGTCGATCGCGGCACGCAACTCCATGCCGGTGCCCACCAGCGGTGCCTCGCTGCGCACCAGCGGAACCGCCTGGCGCTGCATGTTGGCACCCATCAGGGCACGGTTGGCGTCGTCGTGCTCGAGGAACGGAATCATCGCGGTGGCCACCGACACCATCTGGCGCGGCGAGACGTCCATGTAGTCCACCTCGGACGACGGCACGTACTCCACCTCGCCCGCCTTGCGGCGGACCAGGACGCGCGGCTCGATGAAAACCGCGCCACCGGCGCCATTATCTTGCGTCGGCGAGTTGGCCTGCGCCACGACGTGGCGGTCCTCCTCGTCGGCGGTCAGGTAGTGGATCTCGTCAGAAACGACCCCGTCCACAACCTTCCGATAAGGCGTCTCGATGAATCCGAACGGGTTGACCCGCGCGTACACGGACAACGAACCGATCAGACCGATGTTCGGACCCTCCGGGGTCTCGATCGGGCACATCCGGCCGTAGTGCGACGGGTGCACGTCGCGGACCTCCAGCCCGGCCCGCTCACGGGACAGACCGCCCGGACCCAGCGCCGAAAGCCGGCGCTTGTGGGTGAGACCCGACAGCGGGTTGTTCTGGTCCATGAACTGCGACAGCTGGCTGGTCCCGAAGAACTCCTTGATCGCGGCGACCACCGGGCGGATGTTGATCAACGTCTGCGGCGTGATCGCCTCGACGTCCTGCGTGGTCATCCGCTCCCGGACCACCCGCTCCATCCTGGACATACCGACCCGGATCTGGTTCTGGATCAGCTCGCCCACCGTGCGCAGCCGCCGGTTGCCGAAGTGGTCGATGTCGTCGGTTTCCACCGGCACCTCGACGCCGCCCGGAACCGTCATCGTGGTCTGGCCCTCGTGCAGGCGAACCAGGTATTCGATGGTGGCGACGACGTCCTCTTCGGTCAGCGTCGAGCTCGTGATCGGCTCACCGGCGTGCAGCCCGAGCTTCTTGTTGACCTTGTAGCGGCCCACGCGGGCCAGGTCGTAGCGCTTCTCCTTGAAGAACAGGTTCTCCAGCAGCGTCTGCGCGGACTCCTTGGTCGGCGGCTCGCCCGGGCGTAGCTTGCGGTAGATGTCCAGCAGCGCCTCGTCGGTGCCGACGGTGTTGTCCTTCTCCAGCGTCGACATCATGATCTCGGAGAAGCCGAACCGCTCCACGATCTGCTCGCTGGTCCAGCCAAGGGCCTTGAGCAGCACGGTGACCGGCTGCCGGCGCTTGCGGTCGATACGCACACCTACGGTGTCGCGCTTGTCGACGTCGAACTCCAGCCAGGCGCCCCGGCTGGGAATCACCTTGACGCTGTGCAGCAGCTTCTCGGTGGACTTGTCGATGGACTCGTCGAAGTACACCCCCGGCGACCGCACCAGCTGGCTGACCACGACACGCTCGGTGCCGTTGATGATGAACGTGCCCTTCTCGGTCATCATCGGGAAGTCACCCATGAACACCGTCTGGCTCTTGATCTCACCGGTGTTGTTGTTGATGAACTCGGCCGTGACGAACAGCGGAGCCGCGTAGGTGATGTCCTTGTCTTTGCACTCGTCGACCGGAGCCTTGACTTCGTCGAAACGGGGATCGGAGAAAGACAGCGACATCGAGCCGGAGAAGTCCTCGATCGGGGACAGCTCGTAAAGCACCTCTTCCAGGCCGCCCATCACGCGGACCTCACCGCGGGCGGCGGCGGACTCGCGCCACCGGGGCGAGCCGATCAGCCACTCGAACGAGTCGGTCTGAACGTCGAGAAGCCCCGGAACTTCAAGCGGTTCGCGGAGCTTGGCGAAGGAAATTCGGTCCGGCGCTCCGGGCACGGAGCTATTGGATGAACTTCCGTTAGAGGAACTTTGGCGACTCTGGTCTGTCTTGCTCTGGCGGAAATCTGCCAAGATGCATCCTTCCAGCACCTCGTGCGACTCACGAGATTCCCGAAAAGCCGGAGCCCACGGGGCCTGTTCGCCGCGACAATTGTGTTAATCAGGCTGACGAACGATCTGTCCGGATCTCACGCGCGCAACTAAATAGCTGAGCCACAGGAGGGGCTCAGGCTAAGACCACAGTGTCATTAGCGGCCAAGCGGCGATTGTGAGGTGGGCAGGAAGTAGCCAGCGCAACGTCCAACAATAGCGCAGGACGGCGCATTCCTCAACTACCCAGCACAATCTGCCCAGGGGCACCAACGCTGGCTGGCAATCTGGAACTGCCCCTGGAACACATCGGATACATGCTGCCCAACAGATTGACCCGTTTACGCCCCGTCGTCAAGGGGTGCGGGGCGGCGAGTTGTGCCAAGTTAGCGGGAAATCGGCCGGTGAACGGCCTTCATTCAGGCGCGGCGGACCGGCCGCGCCATTTGCGGACACGCTGAGTTGAAGCCACAGCCGGGACTCGGTCCCCGCCGCGACAGTCCGTGTGATTCGCCTAGCCGCCGAACTGGCTTGAGTGGTAGTGGTGACCGCCCTCGAGGTCGTCGACGATCGCCGCCTGGGCCCTCTTGGGCAGGGTGTGCAACATCTCACGGACCCGGGCCTGACGACGGGCGACCGCTTTGCGCTCCGGCATGCCCGGCGTCGCTTGGATCTGCGGCGGCACACCCTCGATGTCCTCGACACCGCCGGCGTGCTGGCCGGCGTCGACCATGGCCTGCTCTTCGGCCATGGTGGCCTCGTCCTTCTCCTCGGACATGCCGATCGGGCCGAGGCGACGGCCGTTGAGGAACTGCCGCACGACGGGCTCGTCGCTGGTCAGCAGCACCTCGCGCGGCCCGAACATGACCAGGTGCTTGCGGAACAACATGCCCATGTTGTCCGGCACCGTCCGGGCGATGTTGATGTTGTGCGTCACGATCAGGATGGTCGCGTCGATCTGGGCGTTGATGTCCATGATCAGCTGGCTCAGGTAGGCGGTGCGGACCGGGTCCAGACCGGAGTCCGGCTCGTCGCAGAGAATGATCTGCGGGTCCAGCACCAGGGCACGAGCCAGGCCGGCACGCTTGCGCATACCGCCGGAGATCTCGCCGGGGAACTTCCTCTCGTCGCCACCAAGACCGACCAGGGCCAGCTTCTCCATGACGATGTCGCGGATTTCGCTTTCCTTCTTCTTGGTGTGCTCACGCAACGGGAACGCAGTGTTGTCGAAGAGGTTCATCGAGCCGAACAGCGCGCCGTCCTGGAACAGCACACCGAACAATGTCCGGATCTCGTAGAGCTCCTTGGCCGAGCACTCGATGATGTCGGTGCCATCGATGACGATCGAGCCGCGCTCCGGTCGCAACAGACCGATGAGTGACTTCAGGAACACCGACTTGCCGGTACCCGACGGGCCCAGCAACACGCTGACCTCCCCGGCGGGGATGGTAAGCGTAACGTCTTCCCAGATCCTCGAGGAGCCAAACGACTTCGTCAGACTGTTGACCTCGATGCTGACGCCCATGGGGAATCCTTCCGTCGACGCGCGTGGCCCCACCTGCCCCTTTGTGTGGCTTGAGTCACTGTAGCGCACCGCCGGGCCAGCACATCAGGGTTGCATTGATAACAGTCTTCACCAGATCGTTCGTCGGATCCTTTTTGACCGTTACCGCAGGGCCGCGGCGCCTTAACTGGTGGGCGCCCAGTTGCCGTGGAAGCCCATCGGCACCCGCTGCGGCAGATGCACGGTGGCGAACGACTCCAGGGTCTGGGCATCCAACAGCAGCAGCTGTCCCTCATCACGGCCGCGGTGATGGCCGTAGCCCATGAGGATGCCGTCGTCTTCGGCGTTGGCTTGACCCTGATTCGGCCCCGGATTCGGCACAAACGACATCTCGCCGATCAGCAAATCGGGGTCAAGCGGAGCCACCCAACTCGATCCGGTCGCGTAGTCGTGCTTGTACAGCCCCGTTTCCATGTGGCCCGATTGTCCGTCGATCGATTCGACGAACCCGCCCTTGACGCCGACGGCGTAGCCGAACCGGTGCCGACTTCCCGTCAGCGTTTCGTTGATGCGGGGAAACTCCTGCGCCCGATCGTCCCGGCGTTCGGTGGCAACCGCGCCGGTCGCCAGGTTGATGGTCCAGCGGTCGAGGGTGGGCCGGCTGTCGCCCGGACCGCGCAGGTCGCGCTCGAACATCCGCGAGTAGCGCACCACGTCGAGCACCAGCACCTCGGCGCCTTGAAGATCACGGCGGATTTCCGAGTAGGCGTTGAGCGGGTGGAAGACGTAGCAGGGTTCGATGTCGAACCAGCGCACGTCACGATTGGTTCCTTCGCGGGGCATGACTCCGATGCGCGCCGGGTAGTCGGCATTCCAGCGGTAGGGCATCTTGTGGATGGGCCGTCGACCCCGGTTGATCATCATCGAGATCGGACTGGGGATCCGGACGCGACCCAAGAGCGACTGCAGCGTCAGCTTGGCCGCCGCACTCAGCCCGCGCGGCACTTCCGTCGGCAGGATCTGCAGGGGGTCGAAAGTCACGGGCAGGTCATAGATGACCACGTATTTGTCGGTCAGGGAGAAGTCGTGCATCATCGGCGATCCGCTCACGTCGATGTCCACGGTCCGCCGTGCGCGACCCTGGGTGTCTAGCACCGAGTACTGCACGGTCCGCCCGCGCGCGAACGAGTAGCTCAGCGCGTGCAACTCTCCGGTCGCCGGATCGCGGTGGGGGTGTGCGGTGTAGCCGCCGGCCAGGGTTCCGTCGAAGTCGCAGGGCCCCACGGTGTCCAGCTCCTCAGTGAGCTCGTAATTGGCTCCGCCTCCCTCGACGAGCGCCAGCGTTCGACCGGCGTGGGTGAGCACATTCGTGTTCGGGCCGACGGACAGCATTCCGGCGCGCGGGTTCAGGCCTGTCGGCGCCGGTTCGCCCAGCGCGGCGCACACGGCCGAGGTGCGTACCCAGCGATTGCGGTACCAGCTGGCCTGCCCGTCGCGCAGGGCGACGGCGTGCACCATGGCATCGCCACTGAACCAGTGGTAGACGGCCGGATCTACCGCTGCTGCCGGGTTGGGGCCGTTGCGTAGATAGCGCCCGTCGAGATGCTCGGGGATGTGGCCGGTGACCTTCAAGTCGGTCGCAGTCACTTCCGCAGAGACCGGCGCCAGGAAACCTTCGAGATAGGGGTTCTCCGATTTCGCGGTTTGCGTGGATGTCATCTGTGAACTCCTATAACATTGTTATTTCAGCGTTATCGAAACCGTACGCCGCCGATGGGAAGATGGCAAGGATGACGTCGGAGAATCAGCAGAGTGTCCGCAGTGTGCGCGATGACCTGTTGCACGCGGCCGTCGGCTTGCTCGACGACCACGGACCCGACGCGCTGCAGACCCGCAAGGTGGCCAGTGCCGCGGGGACTTCGACGATGGCGGTGTACACGCACTTCGGCGGGATGCGCGGGCTGATCGCAGAGGTCGCCGAGGAGGGCTTGCGGCAGTTCGACGCAGCGCTGACGGTGCAGGAGACCGCTGATCCGGTCGCCGACTTACTGGTCATCGGCGGCGCGTATCGGCGCTACGCCATCGAGCGGCCGCACATGTATCGGCTGATGTTCGGCAGCACCAGCGCGCACGGCATCAACGCTCCGGTGCGCAACGTTCTGACACTGCCGGTCGCCGAGATCGAACAGCATCACCTCAGCTTCGCGCACGTGGTGCGGGTGGTGCACCGGACGATGACGGCGGGCCGAATCCGCGCCGGTTCGGCTGACCAGGATGTCGACACCCCGTCGGACCGAGCGGTCGTTGCCACGGCTGCCCAGTTCTGGGCGTTGATACACGGGTTCGTGATGCTCGAGCTGGCCGGGTACTACGGCGACGACGGCGCGGCCGTCGCACCGGTGCTTGGCTCGATGACGTCGAACCTGCTGGTGGCCCTGGGAGATTCACCCGAACGGGTCAGGCAGTCGCAGCTGTCGGCCATGTCTGGGTGAGAAGCCCGCGCCAGCGGGAGTTGCCCCACCCGGGCTGTTTCAAAACGGGCGCTTTGTGGCGGTGGACCAGAGGTCGTGCGTGGCGAAATGGCGCGTCTGCGCATTCGGTGTGAACTGACGGGTTTCGGTGTGAACTGACGGTTTTCAGTGTGAACTGACGGCTTTCGGTGTGACTGTAGGGCGGGAATCGGCGATTTGGGCCGCCCAGGCTGCACACCCAAAGCCCAGGATTCACGCCCGAAGCCAAGGATTCACACCCGAAAGCCCGAGACTGCGAATGTCGCCGCGGGCAGCTTGACACGGCCTACCTGAACAGCGACAAATCACTTGGCGCGCAACAGTTGTCGCTTGAAGGTGGACAAAAGACACAAGCCTCTTCCCAGTGACGGGAGTTACTGGTGTGCCGCATGCCCTGTACAGCGCGAAAAGCTTCCGACACGCCGTGCGTGCGGAAGCTTTTGCGTCTGCTCGGCAGAAACTACTTGACGGTGACGCTGGCGCCGGCCGCCTCGAGCTTGGCCTTGGCCTCGTCGGCGGCTTCCTTCGCGACCTTCTCCAACAGCGGCTTGGGGGCGCCGTCGACCAGGTCCTTGGCCTCCTTGAGGCCCAGGCCGGAGACGATCTCACGGACAACCTTGATGACGCCGATCTTCTTGTCGCCGGCGGCCTCGAGGATCACGTCGAACTCCGACTGCTCCTCGGCGGCCTCGGCGGCGCCGCCGGCCGGAGCAGCGCCTGCGGCCGCGACAGCGACCGGAGCGGCCGCGGTGACCTCGAATGTCTCCTCGAACTTCTTCACGAAGTCCGAGAGCTCCAACAGAGTCATTTCCTTGAATGCGTCGAGCAGTTCGTCGCCGGAGAGCTTTGCCATGGTGTGGGTCCTTCCTGATTTTTGGGTTTTTGGGGTGGTGGTTTATTCAGCTGTGGCTGGTTCCGAAGCCGGGGTTTCAGCCGGAGTCTCAGCCGGCGCCTCTGCAACCGGCGCCTCTGCGGCAGCCGGAGCATCTGCGGGCTTCTTTTCCTGCAGCGCGGCCAGCAGTCGGGCCATCTGCGAAGCGGGCGCATTGAACAGGCCGGCCGCCTTGGCCAGGTTGCCCTTCATCGCGCCGGCCAGCTTGGACAGCAACACCTCGCGCGACTCCAGATCGGCGATGCGCTCGACTTCGGCGACGGTCAACGGGTGACCATCCATGTAGCCGCCCTTGATGACCAGCGCCTTGTGGTCCTTGGCGAAGGTCTTGATGGCCTTCGCCGCGTCGACCGCTTCGCCGGTGACGAACGCGATTGCCGTCGGGCCGGCGAACAGCTCGTCGAGACCCTCGACACCGGCGTCCGAAGCCGCCCGCTTGATGAGCGTGTTCTTGGCGACCGCATATGTGGCCGACTCGCCCAGCGACCTGCGCAGCTCGGCCAGGTTCGCCACCGTCAAACCGCGGTATTCGGTGATCAGGCTGGCGCTCGAGGCCCTGAACTGCTCTGCGATTTCTGCAACGGCGGTGGCCTTGTCAGCCCTGGCCATGCAAGCCTCCTACGGTCTAAGGACTGGTACGCCCTGTCGTCTGTTGATCACCGGGCGAGCGCCGAGAACGAAGTACGCCCCGGCGCAGGAAGCGGCCGGGGCGTTGAAATGCGCCGGCGCGCGCGCCGGCGGTAATGCCTCGTCCTCCTGCGCGGGCCGCCGGGATATTCCCGGACCTTCAACCGATTTCTCGGCGACCGACGGTCTTCGGTGGATCGGCAACCACAATAGCGCGGCGAAATGCGATCAGCCAAAACGGTCGCTTGAGGCCATGCAAGGCTCCGAGCTCACGTGACGACGATGGCCAAGATGCCGCAGAGCATGACCAGCATCGCCACGCGCACCCTGTGCAGACGGTCCCAGCGGGCCGCGAGCTCACGGGACAGCTCGCCATTAGCTGACCAAGCCGCGATGCGGTTGTTGATCGGCACCAGCATCGTCACCGACAGGAGCACGACGGCGGCCATCAGGACGGCCGCAATACCGCCCAGCCAGCTACGGGCCCCGCCTCCGGCCAAGACCGCGGCAGCGACCAACAACAGCAGAGCGGCGAAATACCAGTACGGCATCGCCTTACCGAGCACCCGACTGGACTGGCTACGGGCCGCCCGGAAGGCGTCGTCGGGCAGTCGGGCCAGGATCGGGTTGAGGAATGTCGCGACCGAGAACTCGACGCCAACCAGCGGACCGGTGACCAGAACGGCCAGTGCTGCAATAACTTCTTTCATTTTGACCACACTGCCTGTTATGCTGACAAATATCAAGGTACTGACAAATTAGTCAGCACGTCGACGAGCGGAAACGAGAGATGGCGGTATCGAAGAAAGACATCGGCGACTGCCCGATCGACGCAGCTCTGTCAGTGATCGACGGGCGCTGGAAGGGCACGATTTTGTGGCGGCTTTGCGACGGCCCGATGCGAACGGCTGAGCTGAGGCGCAGCATTCCCGGCATCACCGAGCGCATGCTGATACGTCATCTGCACGAGCTGGTCGACGACGGAATCATCGACCGCCACGACGCGCGGACGGTACCGCCCTGCGTGCACTATTCGATTTCCGAATACGGGACGACGCTGGCGCCGGTGCTGGCCAGTTTGTGCGACTGGGGACGAAAACACATGCAGCGCAAACCGGCTGGCGCTACACCCGCGGCTGGCTGAGTGCCGCGAGCCGGGCGGCGCCGACCAGCCCGGCCTCGCCACCCAGCTCGGCCGGTACCACGCGTAGGCCGGACACAAAGCTCAGCCCGGCGTAGTCGGACAACGCCGCACGCAACGGGCCGAACAGCAGCTCGCCGGACTTGGCCACTCCTCCGCCGATGACGACGAGGTCCAGGTCGCACACCGCGGCCACCGAGGCGAGCATCGCCGCCAGCGCGGTGGCGCCTCGTTGAAAAGCGGCCAGCGCCAACGTATCCCCGCCTGCCGCCGCGTCGGCGAGCTCCCTGGCACCCGCGCCCGGCGGCGCGGACCAGCCGTGGGCCCTGGCCCAGCGCGCCAGCGACGGGCCGGAAGCGACGGTCTCGACACAGCCCCGGCCACCGCAGGTGCAGGGTCGACCATCCGCCTCGACCACCACGTGGCCCACGTGACCGGCGTTTCCGGTGCGGCCGTCGTAGGGAGCGCCGTCGAGCACCAATCCGCCGCCGACGCCGGTGGACACCACCATGCCCAGCAGGAACCGCGCCCGCCGCCCGGCCCCGAGCCAGTGCTCGCCCAGCGCCATGCACACACCGTCGCCGCCCAGCCGCACCGGCACGCCGGGCGCCCCGGGAATCATGGCCGACACCCGATCGCGCAGCGGGAAACCGCGCCAGCACCCGATGTTGATCGGGCTGACCGTTCCGCTCGCCAGATCGACAGGTCCGGCCGAAGCGATGCCCACGCCGCTGACCGTGCCGCCGGCCACACCCAACGCGTCGGCGATCATCGCGGCGACCGTGGCCCAGACCGCGTCGGCGCCGGCATTGACCGGCGTAGGGCGGGTAGCGGTGTGGACCAGTGCGCCGCTGGGCTCGGCCAGACCGGCGGCGATCTTGGTGCCGCCGATGTCCAGGCAGAGGGTGAGCATCAGTGCCGGTGGGTGTTGTCGGGTTGGCGCGGATCACCGGGATGCTCGTAGCCGGGAGCCAGCTGGACCAGCGCGGCTCGGCGCGCGTCCAGCCACATCCGGAAGGCGCGCCGACGGGCCGCGCCGCGCAGATGCTCGGTGATCGCCGACCCCACCTGCTGCAGCGGCGGGCCGACGTCCGACGGGGTGCGCCAGCCGTGCGGGCCAGGGGAAGGCGACGCGAACCGGAGCGGGTTGCGCGCGTGGTAGTCGGCCACGTCGTCGTCGGTCACGTCAATCCCGGCGGTGACGTCGGCGAACAGGGCCCGGGCGCCCGGGTCGGCCAATGCCGCCGCGGCCACGCTGCCGATCTCCAACCGGGCCGTCGTGTCGGGCAGCAGGTCGGCCTCGCTCGGGGCGTCGCAGCCCGTCAGGCCGCGGGCGGCCACCTCGGCCGCGACCACCCGCTCGGTCACGATCAGTTGGGTCAGCCAGCGCCTGAGCTGCCGTCCCTCACTGGTACCGCGCGCCGGCAGCGCGGCCGCGTGCATGCCGTCGCGCAGCCGCACCTCCCGCGCGTCCACCTCATCGACGGAAACCGGGATGCCGGCGACGGTGGCAACCGCATGCGTCATTTGCGCCGCTCCTCCTCATCGCTTCGCTCTGCATCGTCGCCGGCGGCGCTCATGCGCCGCTCCTCCTCATCGCTTCGCTCTGCATCGTCGCCGGCGCGGCTCATGTCACCGTCACCCGCACCGCAGGCGAGTACAGCAGCCGTCCCGCGCAGCCGATCCGCACCAGGGCCCACCACTGGCCGGGCTGCACCCACGTCGGCGGGGTGACCTCGAAGCCGAGTTCGACCGTGCCGTCGGCCGGCACGGTCTCGCCGAGAGCGGCCGGACCGATCCACTCCCAGGTGCCCCACGGGCTGATCAGGTGTGCCTCCAGCGGCAGTTCGGCCCGGGCGTGGCTACCGACCGTGACGGCCAGGCGAGCCGTGTCGCCGGCCTTCAGCTCGACGTCGGCCGGCCCGTCGACCAGATAGACCAGTTCGGAGTGTTCGGGAACGCCCACGGCCACCACGCACACGTCCTCGACCACCTGGTGCCAGGCGGCCGGCACGTAGTCGCTGGTGACGCACAGCTGGGCCCGGACCGGATACAGCCCCGGTTCGGTGTGTGCCGGAATCGTCAGCGCAACATCGGTCTCCAGGTGTTGGCCGGCGCACAGCGTGAACGGCAGCACGTCGGGGGTAACCGGCCACCCTGGGCCCACGACTTCGATCTCGCCGCTCAGCGTGTAATCACTGCTGTCGCTGGCAGCGGTGAGACGCAACACCAGCGCGTCGCCCGGTTCGGCGGTCACCGACGCGGGATGCAGGTGAGCGACGGCCGGCAGCCCGCCATACGGCGCCGGGCCGCGGTTGTGCAGCCAATAGCGCGCGTACAGCGGCTGGGCCGCCTCGGCTTGCGGGGCGAGTTCGCTGGCACCGGCAAGCACCTTGGGCACGTCGATCCGGGCCAACACGGTGGCGACCTGATAGCCATGCAGGTCGATCGCCCGTTTGCGACGCTGCGGCTTCTCCAGCAAGTCGGCGATCTGCAGCGCACGTACCTTGCCGAGCTGCGAGCCGATCTTGACGCGGGTGCTTGAGCCGATGGTCTCCACCAGACGCGCAGCCACCACGCCGGGGTCGACCGGCTCGGCGCTGCCGGCCGTCAGCGGGTTGCCGGCGGCCTTGAGTGCGCCCAAGTGCACCGAGTCCGTCGACTCGATGGGCTCGATGTGCAGCAGCGAGCCGGCCGGCGGCAGCGTTCCACCCCGCTTGTGCGGGGTTATCGCCCGCAGCGGGTGGGAGAACTGCGCGCTGCGGGCGGGGATTCCGGCGCGCCGCCAGTCGCCGTCGTCGCAGACCAGCGCGTAGTCGAAGTCGTGCGTCCAGTGCTGAAGCTGGAAGTTGGAGCCGTCCGGCGCGGTACGGCGCGGTTCGTCGATCCACACCCCGGACGGCCAGCCGGTGCAGGAGCGCATCAGCGCGGTGTGCAGGGTGCCGTCGGAGTCGACGGCGAAGCTCGGCACGCCGCGGTTGAGCAGCGCGACGGTGCGGGCTTCGAACGGTTCGGCTTCCGGGGGCGCTTCCTGCGACACCCAGACCTCGGCGTCGGCGAGGTCGTCAGTCAGCGACGCGATCGCGGCCCCCAGGCTTTCATCGTCCCGGCCGTCGATCACCAGCGCCGGCAGGGCGGGCGGCGCGCGCAGGTCGGCGCCGGGCACCCAGACCGCGGCCAACGGAGTCGCGGCCGGCACCCACACCCGGGCCGAGCCGGTCTTGGCCAGCTGCCGCTCACGTTCGGCGGTGTACGCCGGGTCGGCTTCGGCCAGTACGGCTTTGGCGAAGGCATTGCGAGTCGGTCCGCCCAGCACGATCCGCGTGTCCGGCAGATTGGAGTCGACGTCGAGATTGCCGTAGCGCGGCTTGTCCGCGCCGCTGCAGGTGGCCGTCACGCCCGCGCGGACCAACGCGACCATCAGGTCGCGAGCCAGCGGCCCCGACGTCGTCTCGGAAGGCGCCACCACCTCGGCGACCGATACGGCCCGCACCGCGTCGGGACCGAGGCGAATCCGCACCGCCGACGACAGCCCGAACCAGCCGTAGGCAGGGTTGTCCAATGTCCACAGGTGCTGCGCGGTGTCGACCGATTCGGTGCCATCGTGCAGCAGCGCGAAGCCACGCCCGACGACGGCGTCGCCCACCTCGCTAACCGGCATGGCGCCCGGCACCGGACATGGCCAGCGCAGCCGAAGCAGGCGGTCGGCGCCGGTGAACTCGTCGATGGTGGTGCGGCAGTCCACGCGCGCCACCTCCCGCCACAGCGTGAGCGTCTGGGTGTAGCGCAGCAACGTGCCGATCCGGCCGTGCACGACGAGTCGCTGACCCAGTGGCCCGCGGTATGCCTTCACCTCGGCGGCCGATTCCGACGAGCCGACCACCGGCCCCTTGGGCAGCAGATGCCAGGGGCCCTCCCCCTGGGTCGGGTGGGAGGGGTATTCCTCGTAGACGGCGAGCTCGTTGCCTACTTTGCCGTCGGCGATGAGCTGACGACTCCCCCGGACGGACAAGTGCACAAGCGACGAGACCGCCCCGCCCCGCGCCGGGTCGACGGCCAGGCGGTAGTGCTCGTTGACGATCTCGGTACCCGACGCGGGTTTCCAGCCCGCGACTGCGTCCCCGCGGCCGGCTGGGACCAGCCGATAGGCGCGCCACCCCAGCGACGGCACATCGCGCGCCAGCCAGGTGATCGAGCACCCGCCGTGCTCGACATGGGCGGGTACCTCTTCGCCGTCGGGGTCCAGCACTCGCACCCGCGCGTGCAGCGGCGCATCGAGCCGGGCGGTGACGACATCGGTGCGCCGGTGCGTCAGGGGATTCCACACCAACAACGTGTCGTCGGGAACATCCACCGCGCCGGACAGCAGCGCCAGCGAGTTGTCCCGCGCCGCGCTGCCCAGCTCCCACGCGTCGCGCCATCCGGTCAGCAGGTCCAGGTAGACCTGGTCGGACTCCGAACCGGTGATGGCGTCGTGGTGTGCGCCGTAGGCGAGCTGCACCCATGCCTTGGCAAACGCCGCCTGGGGGTACTCGGCTCCGGTCATCAGTCCGGCGAACACGGCGAACCGTTCGGCGTCCAGGACGGCGTCCTCGGCGGCCCGGTTGGCCTGCTTGGTGTCGATGTAGGACACGTCCTTGCCGGTGTAGATCGGGTTCATGTCGCGGGTCTGCGGCGACGGCACGTCGCCCCGCTCTGCCAGCTCGGCACGCACCGCCGCGAAGAACTCCCGCGGCAGGCCGCAGACGAATCGCGGCCAGGTGTAGCGGGCGGCCCAGTCGCGGTGGATGGCGGTGACCCACTTGTTGGGCGGGGTGTAGTCGGTGCCGACCGGCAGCAGCACGTTGCGGGTCAGCGCGACCTTCTTGAGCTGGTCGAACAGCTCGTAAGTGGCGTCCTCCGCCTCGGCCAGCGAGGTCGACGAGTCCATCCACCAGCCGGCCGAATAGTGCGCCGGCATGTAGTGGGTGAGCAGCCCCCGACCAGACGGCGAAATCCACTCGAACTCGCTGGAGAACTGCATGCGGTCGACTCCGCCAGTTTCAGGCCATCCCTGGCCTGCCGGGCCCCACTGGTGATGTGGCCCGCGGGCCCACGAACTCGACGTCAGTCCGGCGTCGGCGGCCATACCCGGGAATTGCGGGTCGTGGCCGAACACGTCGAGCTGCCACGCGGTGGCCGGATCGGCCCCCAGCACATCGCGCTGAAACCCGATGCCGTGTACCAGGTTTCGGATGGTGGTCTCGGGGCTGGTGAGGTTGGTGTTGGGTTCGTTGTAGGTGCCGCCCATCACCTCGAGGCGGCCCTCGGCGAGGAACCGGCGCAGGTCGGCGCGGTCCTCCGGGCGGGTGTCCCAGTACGGCTTGAGGTAGTCCACCTCGGCCAGCACGAACTTGTACTCCGGCTCGCGACGAGCCATCTCCAGATGCGCGTGCACCAGTTCGAAGCCGTTGGTCTGACGGGCCCGTCCCGGTGGGTCTTCGCTCCACTGGCTGGTGTAGGCACCCTGCGTGTTCCACCACACCGGGTCGTAGTGGAAGTGGCTGACCATGTACATCGTCCAGCCGGGCTCGGCCACCGTGAATTCGAACGCGAGGCTCGACCCGCCGGCGTGTGCCCGCGCGGCCCGCCGCTGCCCGACGACGGGATGGTCAACCGTGACCGGAACCTCGACCGTGCCGTCGCCGACCTCGGCGACGGCTTTTCCGTGCAGGCCGTCGCCGTCGATGTGGATCGGCGTCGTCGCGGTGCACTCGTTGACGGTGACGCGCGCGAGCTGCAGCGGCGCGTCCGGCGGCCCGACGAACAGTTCGGTCGACTGCACGGAAACCACCCGCATGACCGCACCTTACGGCGACCCTTGGCGAGCAGTCGCAAAAGCCCCTAAACCGCACCGGTTTCGGGAGCCTTTGCGTCTGCTCGCCACAATCGAATCGAGTCCGCGGTAGAAAGAGGACGTGCTCACCAGCAGCGGAACCGCGCGCCGTGAGACAGCGGACGGTCCCGTCGAGCTGTTCTATGAGGACCTCGGCGATCCCGCCGGCCCGCCGGTGCTGCTCATCATGGGCCTCGGTGCCCAGCTGCCCATGTGGCCCGACGGCTTCTGCGCACGCTTCGTCGATGCCGGTTACCGGGTGATCCGCTTCGATCACCGCGACACCGGGCTGTCGGCGAAGATGCACGGACTCCGCGCTCAGGGCACGGTCTACCGGCGGATAAGCCGCTATCTGCTGGGCAGGCCCAGCCCGGTGCCCTACACGCTGGTCGACATGACGCAGGATGTGGTCGCACTGCTCGATCATCTGGGCATCTCGCGGGTCCATGTCGTCGGCGCGTCGCTCGGCGGCATGATCGCGCAAATTCTGGCCGCCACCGCACCTGCCCGCGTGGCCTCGCTCGGCATCATCATGTGCACGACCGGTAAGGCGCTGTCCTCGCCGCCGGCCTGGCGGGTCATCAAGCTGGCGTTCGACCCGCCGGCCAAAGACGCTTCGGCCGAGGAGAAGTTGGCGGCCGAGGTGCGCAACATCGCGGTGTTCAACGGGCCGAATTTCTTGCCAACCGACAGCGAGCTGCGCAAGCGCGTGCAGCAACTGGCAGATCGCTGCACCTACCCGCCCGGCATGCTGCGCCAGTTCGACGCGGTGCTGGGCACCGGCAGCCTGCTGGCCTACAGCAAGGCGATCACGGCGCCGACGGTGGTGCTGCACGGTTCGGCGGACCCGATGGTGCGACCGCGCAACGGGCGCGCGGTCGCCGCGGCCATCCCCGGCGCGCGATTCGTGGTGGTCGACGGCATGGGCCACGACCTTCCTGAACCGGTGTGGCGGCCGATCGTCGAGTCCCTCACCGAGAACTTCGCGCTCGGGTCTGGCGGCGCCCGCCGAACGTGAAACGGACGCGAAATCTCGGCCGGATCTTCGCGCTCATTTCGCATTCGGCGACCCATGACCAGCCCGTGAGCGGCGTCACGCGATTCGGTAACGACCTGCGCAATTTGGCACACTGCTCAAATGAGCTCCGCTAAGCACCGCGAGGTGGTCAAGCTCGACCGGGTGCCGTTGCCGGTCGAAGCAGCCCGGGTCGCCGCCACTGGTTGGCAGGTCACCCGCACCGCCGCCCGGGTCGTCACCAAGCTGTCGGCCAGGGGCCCGTGGCAGCAAAAAGTGATCAAGGAGATCCCGCACACCTTCGTCGACCTGGGGCCGACATACGTGAAGTTCGGGCAGATCATCGCCTCCAGCCCCGGGGCGTTCGGCGAGTCGCTGTCCCGCGAATTCCGCGACCTGCTGGACCGGGTGCCACCGGCCGATACCCAAGAGGTGCACAAGCTGCTCGTGGAGGAGCTCGGCGGTGAGCCGTCCGAGCTGTTCGCCACCTTCGACGAAGAGCCGTTCGCGTCGGCGTCGATCGCGCAGGTGCACTACGCGACCCTGAAAAGCGGCGAGGAAGTCGTCGTCAAGATCCAGCGGCCGGGCATCCGTCGCCGAGTCGCCGCCGACCTGCAGATCCTGAAACGCTTCGCGCAGGCCGTCGAACTGGCCAAGCTGGGCCGCCGGCTGTCCGCCCAAGACGTGGTCGCCGACTTTTCCGACAACCTGGCCGAAGAGCTGGACTTCCGCTTGGAAGCGCAGTCGATGGACGCGTGGGTCTCCCACCTGCACGCGTCGCCGCTGGGCAAGAACATCCGGGTGCCGCAGGTGCACTGGAACCTCACCAGCGAGCGGGTGCTGACGATGGAACGGGTGCACGGCATCCGCATCGACAACGCCGCCGCCATCCGCAAGGCCGGATTCGACGGCACCGAGCTGGTCAAGGCGCTGCTGTTCTCGCTGTTCGAGGGCGGCCTGCGGCACGGGTTGTTCCACGGCGACCTGCACGCGGGCAACCTCTACGTCGACGACCAGGGCCGCATCGTGTTCTTCGACTTCGGGATCATGGGCCGCATCGATCCCCGCACCCGCTGGCTGCTGCGCGAGCTGGTGTATGCGCTGCTGGTGAAGAAAGACCATGCCGCGGCCGGCAAGATCGTCGTGCTGATGGGCGCCGTCGGCACCACCAAACCCGAGGCCCAGGCCGCCAAGGACCTGGAGAAGTTCGCCACCCCGCTGACCATGCAAACCCTGGGCGACATGTCATATGCCGACATCGGCCGGCAGCTCTCGGCGCTGGCCGACGCCTACGACGTCAAGCTGCCCCGCGAGCTGGTGCTGATCGGCAAGCAATTCCTGTACGTCGAGCGGTACATGAAGCTGCTGGCGCCGAAGTGGCAGATGATGTCCGATCCGGAGCTGACGGGGTATTTCGCGAACTTCATGGTGGAGGTCAGCCGCGAGCATCAGAGCGACGTGGAGGCGTGATGGAGGTTCGCACCGGTACAGCCGCATCTGGCCCTGACGGCGATCTGAACCTGTACTACGAGGACATGGGCGACCTCGACCACCCGCCCGTGCTGCTGATCATGGGGCTGGGCGCTCAGCTGCTGTTGTGGCGCAGCGACTTCTGCGAGCAGCTCGTCAACCACGGCCTGCGGGTAATCCGATACGACAACCGCGACGTCGGCCTGTCCAGCAAGACCGAGCGTCGCAGCAGCGGTCAGTCGCTGCCGGCCCGGATGCTGCGCTTCTGGATCGGCCTGCCCAGCCGCGCCGCCTACACCCTCGAAGACATGGCCGACGACGCCGCGGCCGTGCTGAACCACCTGGGCATCGAGCGGGCCCACGTCGTCGGCGCATCGATGGGCGGCATGATCGCCCAGATTTTCGCCGCGCGTTTCGCCGAACGGACCAAGAGCCTCGCGGTGATTTTCTCCAGCAACAATCGCCCTTTCCTGCCGCCGCCCGCGCCACGCGCACTGCTGGCGCTGCTGACGGGACCGCCGCCGGACTCGCCGCGTGACGTCGTCGTCGAGAATGCGGTGCGCGTCACCAAGATCATCGGCAGTCCGGGTTACCGCGCGCCCGAGGAGCAGGTCCGCGCCGAAGCTGTCGAGAGCTACGAACGCAGCTACTACCCCAGGGGTGTCGCCCGGCACTTCGGCGCGGTCCTCGCCAGCGGCAGTCTGCTGCACTATGACCGGCGCATCCTCGCACCGACGGTGGTGATTCACGGCCGTGCAGACAAGCTGATGCGCCCATTGGGGGGCCGTGCAATAGCCCGGGCCGTCACCGGCGCCCGTTTTGTGTTGGTTGACGGAATGGGCCATGATTTGCCCAAGCAATTGTGGGATCGCGTTATTGGTGAGCTGACCACCAATTTCGCCGCGACCGCCAAGGCCCAGGCTGAAAAGTAAGATGATGTCTCCTTGTCGGTGGCACCGCGCTGCGCTCGGAGTTGATACGGTTGGATTGGAGGTTTCCTAGATATGGCCGAGCTGAAAGACATGACCGAGCTGAAGCCGTATTACGAAGAGTCGCAGGCTGCCTACGACATCTCCGACGACTTCTTCGGCTTGTTCCTAGACCCCAACATGGTCTACACCTGCGCGTACTTCGAGCGTGACGACATGACGCTGGAAGAGGCGCAGCTCGCGAAGTTGGACCTGGCTCTGGACAAGCTGAACCTCGAGCCGGGGATGACGGTGCTCGACGTCGGGTGCGGGTGGGGCGGGGCAGTCGTCCGCGCGGTCGAGAAGTACGACGTCAACGTCATCGGCATCACGCTCAGCCGAAACCACTATGAGCGCAGCAAAGCTCGGCTGGCTGCGATCCCGACGTCGCGGCGCACCGAGGCCCGCTTGCAAGGCTGGGAAGAGTTCCACGAGAAGGTCGACCGGATCGTCACCTTCGAGGCCTTCGACGCGTTCAAAGCGGAACGTTGGCCACTGTTCTTCGAACGCTCCTACGACATCCTTCCCGATGACGGCCGGATGCTGCTACACAGCATTTTTACCCACCCACAGACGTACTGGCGGGACCATGGCATCACGGTGACGATGAGCGATTTGCGGTTCCTTCGCTTTCTCGCGACCGAGATCTTCCCCGGCGGCGGGATGTGCGGCGAAGCCGATATCGTCGACAATTCTCGGGCCGCAGGGTTCACAGTCGAGAAAATCCAGTACCTGCAGGAGCATTACGTGCGGACACTGGACAACTGGGCAGCCAACCTGGAGGCTAATCGCGAACTCGCCATCGCGATCCAATCCGAAGTGGTCTACGACCGTTTCATGCGCTATCTGACAGGCTGCGCGAACCTCTTCCGCAAAGGCTTGTCTAACGTCGCCCAGTACACGCTGACAAAATAGCGACACCCTTCTGAACTGGGAGAACTCCAACACGGTTTAGCGGTGCGGTGCTGCGTCGGATAACATACTCCTAGATGCATTGGGGGGCTTGTATTTCGGTGCGCATCGCCCAGGCACCGAGGGGCCGATGAGGTCCAGGAAGGCATACACAAGGCCATGGCCGCCAAGCTGACGCCGCACTTCGCCAATGTGCAGGCGCATTACGATCTATCCGACGAGTTCTTCCGCCTATTTCTGGACCGGACCCAGACCTACAGCTGCGCATATTTCGAGCGCGAAAACATGACGCTAGAAGAGGCGCAGATCGCCAAGATCGACTTGGCGCTGGGCAAGCTGCACCTGCAGCCCGGTATGACACTGCTGGACGTCGGTTGTGGCTGGGGTGCCACCATACGGCGGGCGATCGAGAAGTATGACGTCAACGTCGTTGGCCTGACGTTGTCCAATAATCAGGCCGCCCACGTGCAGAAATCGTTCGACGCCATCGATAGCCCGCGCGACAGGCGGGTCGTACTGGGCGGCTGGGAACAGTTCAGCGAGCCTGTCGACCGAATCGTATCGATAGGCGCGTTCGAGCACTTCGGCTTCGACCGCTACGACGACTTCTTCAAGATGGCCCACGGCATTCTGCCCACCGACGGCGTGATGCTGCTGCACACCATCACCGCACTCTCGGGACCGGAAATGGCCGAGCGCGGTCTGCCGGTGACGATGGAGATGGCCCGTTTCGCCAAGTTCATCCTCACCGAGATCTTCCCCGGGGGCCGGCTGCCGTCGACCGAGATGGTGCAAGAGCACTCGTCGAAGTGGGGTTTCCGGTTAACCCGGCGCCAGTCGCTGCAATCGCACTATGCCAAAACCCTTGACCTGTGGGCGGAGGCGCTGCAGGCGCGCAAGGACGAGGCCATCGAGATCCAGTCCGAAGAGGTCTACGAGCGATACATGAAGTACCTGACCGGCTGCGCCAACTCATTCCGCGCCGGCTACATCGACGTCAATCAATTCACCCTGGAGAAGTAGTGGCGGTGTTGCCGGTCAGAGCGATGCCTGGCAAATCGCGGTCCAAAAATCCGGCGGCAACGGACCGCAAATGCCAGGGATATGCCCTGCGAGTTGTAGGGTGCCGAGTACGGACCCTTCGGGAAGGCGCCCGTCACAGTGGGAGGACCGATGTCTAACAACTCAGCGGGCATCACAGACACACGGCCGAACGACCTGAACGTCCAGGCGCACTACGACATTTCGAACGAATTCTTCGCGCTGTTCGTAGACCCGACACTCACCTACAGCTGCGCGTACTTCGAACGCGATGACATGACTCTGCAAGAGGCACAGATCGCCAAGATCGACCTCGCGCTGGACAAGCTGGGGCTGGAGCCGGGCATGACGCTGCTCGACATCGGCTGCGGCTGGGGTTCGACGATGAAGCGCGCCATCGAGAAGTACGACGTCAATGTCGTCGGCCTGACCATTTCCAAAAACCAGCACGCTTACTGCCAGCAAGTGCTCGATGAAATCGATACAAACCGCTCACACCGGGTCTTGCTGAATGACTGGTGCGAGTTCAACGAGCCGGTGGACCGCATCGTCACCATCGAAGCGCTGGAGCACTTCGGCTTCGACCGCTACGACGACTTCTTCAAGTTGGTATACGAGGCCCTGCCAGACGACGGTGTGATGCTGCTGCACTCGATCACGGGTTTACATGTGAAGCAGGTCATCGAGCGCGGCATACCTTTGACAATGGACATGGCCAAGTTCATGAAGTTCATAGTGACCGACATCTTCCCCGGCGGTCGGCTGCCGACGATCGAGTCCGTCGAGGAACATTCGAAGAAGGTCGGTTTCAAGGTGACCCGGGTCCAGTCGCTGCAGAAGGACTTCGCCAAAACGCTTGACTGTTGGTCGCAGGCCCTGGAAGCACATAAGGACGAAGCCATCGAGATTCAGTCCGAAGAGGTCTACGAGCGATACATGAAGTACCTGACCGGCTGCGCCAAGACGTTCCGGATGGGCTACGTCGACTGCAACCACTTCACCTTGGAGAAGTAGTCAAGCGACACATTGAATAATGGGTATGGTCGCACGTCACACCAACGAAGCGTGTGTGCGCTCAAGTAGTGAAAGATCATCCGGGAGAACACAACGACAATGGCCGATAACCAACCGGGCCCCACGAAAACGCGGACGCGCTCCGAAGACATCCAGGCGCACTACGACGTCTCCGACGACTTCTTCGCTCTGTTCCAGGATCCGACCCGGACCTACAGCTGCGCTTACTTCGAGCCGCCGGACATCTCGCTCGAGGAGGCGCAGTACGCCAAGATCGACCTCAACCTGAGCAAGCTGGACCTCAAGCCGGGCATGACGCTGCTGGACATCGGCTGCGGCTGGGGCACCACAATGAAGCGGGCCGTGGAGAAGTACGACGTGAACGTCGTCGGGCTGACCCTGTCGAAGAACCAGCACGCCCGCTGCCAGCAGGTGCTGGACGGCATCGACACCAACCGCTCGCGCGAGGTGCGGTTGTACGGCTGGGAGGATTTCGCCGAACCCGTCGACCGGATTGTGTCGATCGAGGCCTTCGAGCACTTCGGGCACGAGAACTACGACGACTTCTTCAAGAGGTGTTTCGACATCATGCCCGAGGACGGCCGGATGACCGTCCAGAGCAGCGTCAGCTATCACCCCTTCGAGATGGCCGCACGTGGTAAGAAGTTGAGCTTCGAGACGGCCCGATTCATCAAGTTCATCATCACCGAGATCTTCCCGGGCGGCCGGCTACCCTCCACCGCGATGATGGTCGAACACGGCGAAAAGGCTGGTTTCGTTGTCCCCGAAGCTCTTTCGCTGCGGCCGCACTACATCAAAACGCTGCACATCTGGGGCGACACGTTGGAGTCCAACAAGGAGAAGGCCATCGAGGTCACCTCTGAAGAGGTGTACAACCGCTACATGAAGTACCTGCGCGGCTGCGAACACTACTTCACCGACGAGATGCTCGACTGCAGCTTGGTGAGCTACCTCAAGCCAGGGGCCGCTGCTTAATTTGTCGGATGCGGGTGTCGGATTGTGGGCGCGCCGTTCGTCGGATAGGTAGAGAGTGGGACACAGGGTTTCGCTCACTATCGGAGGTGACCACAAATGCAGTACTTGGCGCTGTTGATCAGCCGAGAGCCGGAACTCACACCTGACGAACGCGACTCCATGATGGCGGCATTCGACAGCTTTCATGCGAAGGCCGCGTCGGCAATCCGGGCCGGCGACGCCCTGACACCCGCGGCGGCCGCGGTACGGATCACCGGCGGTGCGAACGCGCCGCTTGTCACCGACGGCCCATTCCCCGAAGGCGCCGAGGTGGCCTGCGGCTACTACGTGTTCGAAGCGGAGAACCTCGACGAGGCACTGGCTCTGGCGCGCGATATCCCGGTCGCCACCTACGGCACGATCGAGGTTCGGCCCACCTACCACGTGTTCGATTCCGAATGGACGCGCTCGGGCAGTGGCCAATGGCTGGCGCTGCTACAGGAACCGCCCGCATCCGTACACACGCCGGGCACACCGGAATGGCAAGCGGAAGCGGCGCGACACGGTGAATTCGCCGCTGCCGCAGGCGATCACATTGTCGGTGGCGCCGCATTGCACGAGCCGGCAACGGCGACGACGGTACGCGTGCGCGACGGTCAGGTGCTGCTGACCGACGGGCCCTACGCAGAAGGAGCCGAGATTGCCACCGGCTTCTATCTGCTGACCGCCACCGATCGTGACGAGGCGGTCAAATTGGCCGCGATGATTCCCGCTTCGGCCGTGCAGTTGCGCCAGCTGGCTGGAGTTTCCCACCTGTAGGCCCGGGATGACCGACCTGAGCGGCGTCTTCCGGCGCGAGTGGGGCCCGGCCGTGGCCGCGCTGGCCCGATGGTCGGGCGACCTCACCGTCGCCGAAGACGCTGTCCAGGAGGCCTGCGCCGAGGCTCTTCGGGCCTGGCCCCGCGACGGGATGCCCGAAAATCCCGGCGGGTGGCTGGTAACGGTCGCGCGCAATCGCGCACGGGATCGGCTGCGCCGCGAATCTGCCTGCCCCGGAAAGGAATTGGCGGCTGCCGTGGACGATATCAGGGCACGTACCGAACACAGTGACCCGCATCCGGTTCGCGACGACGAGCTGCGGATGATGTTCACCTGCGCGCACCCCGCGCTGGACCGGCAGTCGCAACTGGCACTGACGCTGCGGCTGGTGTCCGGGTTGACCGTCGCCGAGATCGCCCGTGCGCTACTGCAGGCGGAGAGCGCCGTCGGTCAGCGAATCACCCGGGCCAAAAACAAGATCCGCCATGCCAACATCCCGCTGCGGGTGCCACCCGCCGAACTGCTGCCAGAGCGCACACCACACGTGCTCGGTTGCATCTACTCGGTGTTCACCGAGGGCTATTGGTCGACGGCCGGCCCGTCGGCCATACGGGACGAACTGTGCGACGAGGGTGTGCGGCTGACCGGCGAGCTGTGCTCGCTGATGCCGCACGAGCCGGAGGCGCACGCTTTGGCGGCGCTTGTGCTGCTGCATGATTCGCGGCGTTTCACCCGAGTGGACAGTGCTGGGGCGCTGGTGCCGCTTGAGGAGCAGGACCGTCGGCGCTGGGACGGTGGTCGGATCAGCCGCGGCCTGGATCGGCTGCGGCGGGCCCAGGGGTCGACCGGGCCGTACCTGCCGCAGGCGGTGATCGCCGCCTTGCACGCGACCGCGCCGTCCTGGGAGGAGACGGACTGGGCCGCGATCTGCGCCGCATACGACCGGCTGTTGCAGCTGACCGACTCGCCGGTGGTGCGGGCCAACCGCGCGCTGGCGGTCGGCTTTCGCGATGGGCCCGATGCCGGCCTGGCCGCATTGGAGAAGGTGGCGCACGATCCCCGGCTAACCCGGTCGAATCTTGCTGCGTCGGTGCGCGCTGACCTTTTGCGACGGGCGGGGCGGGGCGCCGAGGCTGTCACCTGGTACCGAGCGGCGTTGGAGTCCAACGGATCCGAGCCCGGTCGCGACTTCCTGCGTCGGCGCATCGCAGAGTGCGGCGGGTAGCTACCCTCACCTGTCACATCCGCCCCATGCGCCTCTGGACGAAAGACGTGTCTGCTGAGTCCACCTATGCGCGACAACTAACGTGTCGCTCATAGCTGGACTCAGGTGTGTCCGTCCCGGCCAGAGACGCGTGTGGCAGGTGTGACGTTCACGGCGCCGAGGCGCCAGTCGGTTACGCCCGCGGCGCCGGAGGCGCCGCTGACTACCCCTCCGAAGTAAAGTTGCGGGTGACCGACGGGTCGACCGGAATACCCGGCCCCGTCGTCGTCGACACGACGACCTTCTTCAGATACCGGCCCTTCGACGACGACGGCTTGAGCCGCAGCACCTCGTCGAGCGCGGCGCCGTAGTTCTCTGCCAGCTTCTTCTCGTCGAACGACGCCTTTCCGATGACAAAGTGCAGGTTGGCCTGCTTGTCGACACGGAAGTTGATCTTGCCGCCCTTGATGTCGTTCACGGCCTTGGCGACGTCCGGGGTGACGGTGCCGGTCTTGGGGTTTGGCATCAGCCCGCGCGGACCCAGGATCCGGGCGATGCGGCCGACCTTGGCCATCTGGTCGGGCGTTGCGATCGCGGCGTCGAAGTCCAGAAATCCGCCCTGAATCTTCTCGATCAGGTCGTCGCTGCCGACGATGTCCGCACCGGCCGCCTCGGCCTGCTCGGCTTTCTCGCCGACCGCGAACACCGCCACCCGCGCGGTCTTACCCGTGCCGTGCGGCAGGTTGACCGTGCCGCGGACCATCTGGTCGGCCTTGCGCGGGTCGACACCGAGCCGGATCGCCACCTCCACGGTCGCGTCCTGCTTGGCCGACGACGTCTCCTTGGCAAGCTTGGCCGCCTGCAAGGGGGTGTAGAGGTTGGCGCGATCCACCTTTTCGGCGGCCGTGCGGTATGCCTTGCTGTCCTTGCTCATTGACTGTCCAATCTGTGTTGGGTCGTGGTCGGTATGTGTCGGACTCCTCCTCAGGCCATTGACGGCCTGCATCGTCGTCCGACGGCGGGCCGAAGCTGGCCCTCCCACGGGTTCGTAACTATTCGACGGTGATGCCCATCGACCGAGCGGTGCCGGCGATGATCTTGGCGGCCGCGTCGATGTCGTTCGCGTTGAGATCGGACTTCTTCGTCTCGGCGATCTCGCGAACTTGATCCCAGCTGACCTTGGCGACCTTGGTCTTGTGCGGCTCCGCCGAACCCTTGCCCACGCCCGCAGCCTTCAGCAGCAGCTTCGCGGCCGGCGGCGTCTTGAGCGTGAACGTGAAGCTGCGGTCCTCGTAGACCGTGATCTCCACCGGGATGACGTTGCCGCGCTGGTTCTCGGTAGCGGCGTTGTAGGCCTTGCAGAACTCCATGATGTTGACGCCATGCTGGCCGAGCGCGGGGCCGACCGGCGGCGCAGGGTTGGCCTGTCCCGCCTGGATCTGCAGCTTGATCAGCCCGGCGACCTTCTTCTTCGGGGCCATGAGATGTTGATGTCCTTCCTTGGTTTGGCCTGGTGCGGCTTGCGCGACGGGCTAGATCTTGGAGACCTGGCCGAAGGTGAGTTCCACCGGCGTTTCGCGGCCGAAGATCGAGACCAGCACCTTGAGCTTCTGCTGCTCGGCGTTGACCTCGCTGATCGTGGCGGGCAACGTGGCAAACGGTCCATCCATGACCGTCACCGATTCGCCCACCTCGTAGTCGACCTCGACAACCGGACGTTCCAGGCCGCCGGCCTCGGCGACGGTAGCGGTGCTGGCCGCACCCTTGGCGGCCTTCTTCGTCGCTCCAGGCGGTAACAGGAACTTCACCACATCGTCCAGCGTGAGCGCCGACGGGCGCGACGTCGCACCGACAAACCCGGTGACCCCCGGCGTGTTACGCACCGCGGCCCACGAGTCGTCGGTCAAATCCATGCGCACCAGGATGTAGCCGGGCAGCACCTTGCGATTGACCTGCTTGCGCTGGCCGTTCTTGATCTCGGTGACCTCTTCGGTGGGCACCTCCACCTGGAAGATGTAGTCGCCGACGTCAAGGTTCTGCACCCGGGTTTCCAGGTTGGCTTTCACCTTGTTCTCGTAACCCGCGTAGGAGTGAATCACATACCAGTCACCGGGCTTGCTGCGCAGCTCTGCCTTGAGCGCGGCGGCGGGGTCCAGTTCCTCGGCCGGAGCCTCCGGAGCCTCGGCGACCTGCTCGGCATCCTGCACGTCGACCGCCTCACCCGCGGACGTGTCACCGTCGAAGGTAGTCACGGTTTGCAGTCCTCTCTGTCACTCTCAAGCCTCAGCCGAACACCAGTAGCACCAGCTTGGCCAGGCCGAAATCGGCAAGCCCGACCAGCGCCACCATGAAGGCCAGAAACACCAGCACCACTGAGGTGTAGGTGAGCATTTGTTTGCGGTTCGGCCAGATCACCTTCCGCATCTCGGCAACTACCTGCTTCAGGTAGTTGTAGACGAAGATAATCGGGTTAGCCGAACTGGCGCCCGCTTTCTTCGACTTCTTTGCCTTCGCCGATTTCTGGCCCGACTTGTCCTTGCCGGCGCCGGCTTTGGCGGACTTCTTGGTCTTTTCTTCTTTGGCGACCTTGACGTCGCCAGACTCCTTGTCGGCGTCGGCGTCGGCGTCGACGTCCGCGTCGGCCACCTTCTGGCGGGACCGCTTGCCGGTGGGGCGCTGCGGCCGCGTCACAGGTTTAGTCACGAGAGCCGTCCGGCCACCGCTTCCGGCACCGTCCTGAGTCTCACCGCCGTCGGCGACGGTTTCGTCGGCAGCGTCGCCTTCGTCGCTCACCGCGTGCTCCTTTGTTCGCTAGCTATCCCCTGGGCCGTGTCTGTCCAATCGGGTCCGGACGGTCACTTCTCCCAGTGTCCACCATGTCACGTCTTCTCGGTCAGCAGGGGCGACAGGACTTGAACCTGCAACCTGCGGTTTTGGAGACCGCTGCTCTGCCAGTTGAGCTACGCCCCTTCGCGGTTGGCAGGACGTATCCCGTCCGGCCTGGCCAACCCTCGTGTGCCGGGGCTTACATGACGCGCGCGCTCTCCGCTCGGTCGACTCACGGAAAGCGCGCAGATGCTGGGAAAACCCCGAGGTCCGAGTGTACTAGATGGCACGTAAGCGCAGGAAATCCGATATTGATCACGCGGTCTTGATGACCTGACCGGTTTCCTTGTCCCATCTGAGTTGGATGGAGTTGTCACCCTCGTGCCCCATTAGGGTGGTGTAGGCATCCAAGACCAACTCGCCATCCTCGTTGGTGCAGATGTTTTTGGTGACGACTATGTCGGCGCCGAAACGCTCGTCCACCGAATGGATGTCCATGCGGGCGCGAAGTTTGTCGCCGACACACACCGGCTTGTAGAAAACGAATTTCTGGTCGACCTGGACGATCTGCATAGTCTCCATGCCCAGATCGACGTTCCGAAAGAAATCGTTCTGGACAAGCTTCGCGAAAATCGTCACGAAGGTTATCGGTGCAAGGAGGCTGCTGTAGCCCAGTTTGGCGGCCGCGGCTTCGTCGAAGCAGGCCGGATCGTCACATTTGATCGATAGCGCGAATTGGCGAACCTGCTCGCGGCCCACCTCGAAGTAGTCCGGGTACTGCCAGCTCATGCCGCGGATGTCGGTTTTGAGAGCCATTCCCTACGCCAGCTTCGCCGACGCAATAGCCCGCCCGAAGATCTTCTTGCCCCCAGTGGTGGCCGTGAGCGCGATGGTCACCGACTTGCTGTCCGGATCGACGGACTTCACCCGGCCGCTGAACACAAGTTCGGCGCCCTTACCGTCGTTGGGCACCGGTACCACCGCGGTGAACCGCACGTTGTACTCGGTAACGGCCCCAGGGTCCCCGACCCACGACGTGACGTAGCCCCCGCCTATGCCCATCGTCAGCATGCCGTGCGCGATCGCGGTGTCCAGCCCGACGACCTTGGCGATCTCATCGTCCCAGTGGATCGGGTTCAAATCACCGGAAACACCGGCATAGTTCACCAGATCCTGGCGGGTCAATGGGTAGCTCTTCTCAGGAAGCTTGTCCCCAACCTGCACCGAACTGAACTCACGCAGAGCCATCAGAAAATCCCTCTTCTCCGTCCTCACCGGCACGGCCCGCCAGGGTCGTGTAGGTCTCCTGCACAATGTCACCGGCATCGTTGGTGACGATGTTCTTAGTCACGACGATCTCGGTGCCGTGTGCGGCACGCATCGAATCCACGTAGACATCGCAGTAGAGCTTGTCACCGGCCACTATCGGCTTCTCGATTTTCAGCACCTGATCGACCTGTACGATCTGCGCGTCCTGGATCGCGATGTTGGCGTGCTGAAAGAACGCCGACTGTGCCTTGTAACCGAATACGCAGATGAACGTCAACGGAGCCAGCAGCGCCTTGTAGCCGAGTTCGGCGGCCGCGTCCTCCGTGAAGAATGCGCCATCATTGTTTTGCACGGCCTCCGCGTACTCGCGGATCTTTTCCCGCTCCACCTCGTAATGATCGGGATAGCGATAGTGCATCCCGACGATCTTTGCGCTCAAAGCCACAGCTCTAGAACCTACCTAGTCAGTCTGAGTAAACGCGGTGGGCGCGCTACCGTGTCTCGCGATGCGGCTGGTGCTTGCCGCAATTGCGGCAGAACTTCTTCAACTCCATCCGGTCCGGATCGTTGCGGCGATTCTTCTTGGTGATGTAGTTGCGGTGCTTGCACACCTCGCATGCCAAAGTGATCTTCGGCCGCACGTCGGTACTGGAAGCCATGACGGTTCTCTCTCGGGTCTGTCTCGCACGTAGTCGTTGTTGTGTCGTCGTTGTTTTCTTGTAGCGATGGCCGGACTCGAACCGGCGACCTAACGATTATGAGTCGTTCGCTCTAACCGACTGAGCTACATCGCCTCTGGCCACCCCTTTGTTCGGCGCGCACCGTGGGTTGGGGCCACCCGCCTGCTCGGCGTCCGCCGAGCCCCCTAACGGAATCGAACCGTTGACCTTTTCCTTACCATGGAAACGCTCTACCGACTGAGCTAAGGGGGCCGTTCACCCGTAGCGACCAGTCGTGCCGCGGGCCTAAAAGAGGGTACAGCCTGGCGCGCAACGTAACCAAACCACAGCCACGGGCCGCTGTGGCAAAGCGGTAATCAGCGCGCGTCGTCGCCGGGCCGCCTGACCCACGCTTCCGGATCGGAGAAGTCGTCGAACTCCTCGTCCACGTTGCCAATGGTCCCTTCACCCGCCAACCCGAGCAGGGATCGCAACGCGAGATGAACGGCGCCTTGCGTGTCGAGCACGCGGTAACGCCGGATGATCTCTTGGACCAGATCGTCGTCAACCTCGATCTCAACCTTGTGGAGCATGGCCAGACAATACCTCCGCAGTCGATGTCATTAGAGTGCCGTTGACCTGATGACGTGCCCGAAACCTTGGGTCGATTTCCCAGGTCATAGTCTGAGTGGGTGTCAGATTCGGACCGGCTGTACTTCCGTCAACTGCTTTCCGGGCGCGATTTCGCCGCTGGCGACATGTTCGCGACGCAAATGCGCAATTTCGCCTACCTGATCGGAGACCGTCAGACCGGTGACTGTGTGGTGGTCGATCCCGCATACGCCGCCGGTGATCTGGTCGACGCGCTCGAGGCCGACGGCATGCACCTGTCCGGGGTGCTGGTGACCCATCATCACCCCGATCATGTGGGTGGGTCGATGATGGGGTTCGAGCTGAAGGGCCTGGCCGAGTTGCTGGACCGCAAGCCTGTGCCTGTGCATGTGAATACTCATGAGGCACTTTGGGTTTCGCGGGTCACCGGAATCGGTCTCGGCGACCTGACCGCGCATGAGAACCACGACACGGTGAGCATCGGCGACATCGAGATCGAGCTGCTGCACACTCCCGGCCACACGCCCGGCAGCCAGTGCTTTCTGCTGGACGGACGACTGGTCGCCGGCGACACGCTGTTCCTGGAGGGCTGCGGCCGCACCGACTTTCCGGGTGGCGACGTCGACGAGATGTACCGCAGCTTGCAGCAACTCGCCCAGCTTCCCGGTGACCCGACAGTGTTTCCGGGCCACTGGTATTCGGCCGAGCCCAGCGCGTCTTTGTCGGACGTCAAGCGTTCCAACTACGTCTATCGCGCCGGAAACCTCGATCAGTGGCGAATGTTGATGGGCGGCTGATGAGCGGTTGAGGGCGTCTCAGCCTTCGTTTCAGCGATTTTCAGCGAATTTCGGACCCAGGTTAACTGTGGTATAAGCGGAAGGTGAATTCAATGGGGTGGGTCCAGGGCTGGCGCGGAGCCACTGACTTTGGGTCGAACGCCTGGCTGGTGTGGTCGGTGTGGGCGGCGCTCGCGCTCGGCATCGTCGCGCTTGTCTTCACCAACTATCAGATCCAGCGCAACCGTCAACTGGCCGCTGAGCAGATCCGGCCCTATGTCGGCATGATGATGGAACCGCACGTCACCGACTGGCATGTGATCGAAGTGGTGGTCCGCAATTTCGGCCGGACCGCCGCCTACGACATCAGGTTCTCGTTTCCGACTCCACCGACCGTGGCGGCATACGAAAACGCCTCCGACGGCTACGCCGACGTCATCGAACTCCAGCTCCCCCGCGAGTTGCCCACGCTGGCGCCCGGCCAGGAGTGGCGGATGGTGTGGGACTCCGCGCTCGACCGCGCCGAAATCGGCAACGCCATCGAGTCCCGATTCGAGGGGTCCGTCATCTACTACGACCGCCCCGAACAACCGAAGGGGTGGCGGTTCTGGAAGCGGCCGCGGAAACCCCTGGAGACGAACGTCGTGCTGGACTGGGATGCCCTGCCGCCCGTTCAGCGCATCGAGTTGATGACGTCGCATGATCTGGCGAAACGGGAGAAGCAGAAGCTGGAACTGCTGCGCAGCCTGCTGACCTACTTCCACTACGCAAGCAAGGAAACACGTCCCGAGGTGTTCCGCAGCGAGATCGAGCGAATCAATGCCGCTGTTCAGGAAACTCAGGACCGGTGGCGCATCCGGCAGCTCGACCATCCGACCGACGTCAACCTGCGTTGGGGTGCTGCCGAAGATCAACTGGGCAAGCATCGCAACCAGCGCGTGTGACGGTGGTCCGCCCGCGCGTGGTGTTCGGCGAGGCGCACCGCCGAAAGCGGCGCGAGGGACAAGCGAAGGAGTATCCATGAGCGGCCCGGTCATTTACACCAAAAAGGACTCCATCGCCGTCATCCGGATGGACGACGGCAAGGTCAACGCGCTGGGCCCAACCATGCAGCAGGCGCTCAACGACGCGATCGACCAGGCCGACAGCGATGCCGTCGGAGCCCTGGTGATCTCGGGCAACGAACGGGTTTTCAGCGGTGGGTTCGACCTGAAAATCCTTACCTCCGGCCAGGTCCAGCCCGCGATCGACATGCTCAGGGGCGGCTTCGAGCTGTCTTATCGCCTGTTGTCCTACCCGAAGCCGGTGGTGATGGCGTGCACCGGCCACGCCATCGCGATGGGAGCCTTTTTGTTGTCCTCCGGTGACCACCGGGTGGCCGCTCACGCGTACAACATTCAGGCCAACGAAGTCGCGATCGGCATGACGATCCCCTATGCCGCCCTCGAGATCATGAAGCTGCGGCTCACGCAGTCGGCATACCAGCAAGCCGCCGGACTGGCCAAGACGTTCTTCGGTGAAACCGCGCTCGCCGCAGGCTTCGTCGACGAGATCGTGCTGCCCGAGATGGTGCGCAGCCGCGCCGAAGAAGCCGCACAGGAATTCGCCGGTCTCAACCAGCGGGCCCATGTCGCGACCAAGTTGCGCGCTCGTGCCGACGCGCTGAAGGCCATCCGCGCCGGGATCGACGGGATAGAAGCCGAGTTCGGCCTCTAGGTCCAATGGCGACGACCCGCCGCACCCGGCTCCGCCGCGCTCGCGATCGCCGTTAGACGCCCTGGTAACGACGGAACCGCTTGAGGTATGCAGGAAAGTCCCACGTCGACAGGAACTCTTGCGCAGCCGCATAGCCCCTGTCGTGCTGCTCCTCAAGACGCTCTCTCGAGATATTGAAGTCCAGTGCACTGACCTCGGTCGAAACCACCCGGATGGCGCGAGCGCTGACCCACGGCTCATTCAGGCGAGTCAGATCGTGACCAAGCACCATGGTCAATATCAGCTTCTCCAGCAACGTCGGTGGCCCAAGACGCCGCAGCGGCCGCAACCCCGGGAGGGCACTCTCGATGCCCTCGAAGAGCTTGGGAACCACGGTGATCCCGAACGTCGGCCAGCGTGGCGGTTTCGCGTCCGGCCGATCCAACGAGTCGATCGGAAAGGTCGAGAGCAGGCCACCGTCGACCAGGGTGGACGTCACCCCATCGGCGCTGCGCAAGGTCACCGGGCGATAGAAGAAAGGGATCGCCATCGAAGCGCGTACCGCGTCGGCGACGAGCTGCTCGTCCGGGTCCAGACCATATACGCGGCGGTAGTCCCACGGCAACCGAACGAGCTGTCCGGTCGTCAGGTCGGCGACGGTGACCACCGCCCGGTAGCGCCGCTCCTCGAGGAGATTGTCGTCGTCAATGGCCAGATCACCAAACTTGGTGACGCCCAAGTTCTTTAGCTCGCCCCGAACCCAGTCGTGGGCGAAGTCACCGCGGTACAAGCCACTGTCCCGCAGCAGGCCCAGCGCTGGGCCTAGCAACGGGATCGGCGCGGCGTCGCGCCATTTGCGCAGCGGCACAGACAATCCAAGTTCTTTGACCTGCTCACTGGTCAGCTGATCGTCTTTGGACGCGGCCCCGACGATCGCGGCGACCACCGAGCCGCCTGAGACGCCGGACACTCGTTGGAACGAATATCCCTCCTCCATCAACCTGACGATCGCACCCACCAGGCCAATGAACTTGACACCTCCGCCGGAGAGGATGAGGTCGGCGTATTTCGGATCGTCAGCCAACGAACTTCCCTTCTTCCCACTCATCTGCGGAAGCGTTCGAGATATTGCGTCCAGTTCCAGCTGGACAGGAACGCCTCGGCCGCGTCGTAGCCCCGGTGGTAGAGCGCCTCCATCTGCTCCTTTTTGATGTCGAAGTCGAGGAACCCGACGTCGGTCGAATCAACGCGGATTGTCCGCGCGCTGACCCACGGCTGGTTGAGGTACGCCTGATCCCGGCCGACGATCATCGTGGTGAGCACGTCCTCCAACAGCGTCGGCCCGCCGAGCCAATGCAGCGGCGCCAGCGCCGGGATCACCTTGTCATTGCCCTGCGGAAGATTGGGCAGCAGTGTCACCCCAAACGTGGGCCAGCGCGGCGTTTTGCCGTCGGGCCGGTCGAACGAGTCGATCGGAAAGTTCGACAGCACTCCACCGTCGACCAGTGTGGACGTCAACCCGCTGGCACTGGTCAGCTTGACGGTGTGGAAGAAGAACGGAATCGACATCGAGGCGCGCACCGCGTCTGCAACCGGCTGCTCATCGGGATCGAGACCGTAGACGCGACGATAGTCCCACGGCAACCGCACCAGTTGGCCCGTGGTCACATCGGCGACGGTGACCACCAGCCGGTAGCGCCGTTCCGGCAGCAGGGTGTCGTCCCGCAACGCAAGATCGCCAAAGGTGCTGACACCAAGGTTTTTCAGTTGAGTCCGAATCCAGTCGTGCGCGAAATCGCCTTTGTAGATACCTTCTTCGCTGAGCAGACCCCAGGCCGGGCCGAGTATCGGGATCCCAGTGATGTGTGTTGGGTCGAGGAATTTGCGGTAGGGCACCGTCATGGTGAGCCGCTTGACTTCCTCTGGCGTCAGTTGACCGAAGCCGGCGGCCAAAATCGCGCCGACGACCGAGCCGGCTGAGGTGCCGGAGACGCGCGGGATCTCGTAGCCGGCGTCCATCAGCGCGACGACAGCACCCGACAGCCCGATCCCCTTCACACCGCCACCGGACAGCACCAGATCCGCCTTGAGCGCGGTGGTCATTGTTGGCTCTCCGCCGAAACCCAGTCGTAGGCAAGGAATTTCCCGTCGAAGGTCACCACGACGCGGTCGCCCGACGGATGCGGTTTCTTCTGCAGGTCCACGCTGAAGTTGATGGCGCTCATGATGCCGTCGCCGAACTGCTCGTGGATCAGCTCCTTGAGCGCCCCGCCGTACACCTGAAGCGCTTCATAGAAACGGTAGATGGTCGGGTCGGTAGGTACCGCGCTGCGCAGTCCGCCGCGCATAGGCGTTGCGGCCAGCACCGGTACGGCCGACTCGTCGAGATCCAGCATTTCGACCAAGACCTTGCCGAGTTCGGCAGGTATCGGGTGCTGGCCGAGCAACGCCGAGGTAGTCCATACGAGGGGCCTGCCGACGGCATCGGCCAACTCCTGCCAGCTCAGCCCTCTGGCCAGGCGGGCGACCACGATCTGTTCGGTGATCTCGTTTCTGTTCATGAATCCAGCATGCATGTTGGCGACTGTACTGACGACTTTCAGTGTGAGTTTAGGGCGTTCAGTGTGACCTGAGGGCTTTCGGCGTGAGCGTGGGGCGGAGTCGGCGCGAAATTTTCGCCCACGCTTAACACCCAAAGCCGTGGATTCACGCCCAAAGCCAACGATTCACATCCAAAACCCGGGTCTACGAATGCTGCCGCACATCTAGGTATGTCCGCCTCCGCGCGACAACTCATCACCGGCACTCCACCGACATGAATTGTCGCGCGGAGGTAGACAAATCGAATAGTGCTGCGGGACAGTGCTTTCTGAGGCCAACGTGCTGCCTGTGGCGCCTGTGAACTCCCCGCCCTCAGTCCGGTTTCGTCGCGCTGACCAGACGTGTGGAAAACCACGGCCCGCCATACCACATACGCCATCCGAGGTTGCGGCGCCGCACATTTCGCCAGCCCAGTTCCCGCAAATGGTCGGCATGTTGCCGGGTTTCCCACAGGTCCGCTATCGCGAGCCGACCGCCCGGCCGCAGTACCCGAATCGCCTCACGAAGCGCCTGTCGTCGGCCGGCGCGAGTCGGAATGTTGTGGATGGCCAGGCTGCTGACGATCACGTCGACGCTCTCGTCGGCCAACGGCAGTGCGGTCATGCCGGCGGTATGCACCTCGACGCGATCGGCGACGTTTTCCAGCTTGGCATTGCTCAAGGTGGCCTGCGATGAATTGTCCGTCTGGTCGGCTTGCCATAGATCGACGCCGATCGCTCGCCCCCGGGGCAACCGCTTGGCCGCGGCGAGCAACACCGCACCACGCCCACATCCGAGGTCGAGCACCGTCTCGTCGCCACGCAGCCGCAGGTCGTCCAGGATGCGGTCCCACACCCGGAACTTGCCCGACCGCGTCGCGTAGATGTACCAGGCCGCGGTCGCAACCATGTCGACCGCCAACGCCGCAATCGCGGTCGCCCTGAGCCGGTTGCCGCGGGCCAGGCTGACACCCGCCGCCACTAGCAAACCGGCAGAGCCGGCCGCGACGGCAGCCAGCTGCGTCCCCGCCGAGATGGTCTTGAAGGATCCGTCGTATCCGTAGTCGCCCCGGTGTTCGCCCCTCACGACCTCGGCCACCGCGTTCACCACCTTCCGTAGTGGACGACCTCGGACAAGGGCCGCCGGTTCGGTTTGCGGATCGGGCGCAGTGGGCGATCGGCGGGATACCCGATGCCGAGCATGAAGGCCACCAGGTGATCCTCGGGAACTCCTAGGATGGCGCGCGCCCTCTCCTGATCTCCCACTGACGAGTGCCCGGTGCCGATGCCCAAATCGGTGGCCGCGATCATCATCGCCATGGTCGCCTGACCGACGTCGTACTGGTCGGTCACCTTTCTGCGTTCGTCCGGCGGTACCGGCACGACCAAGGCGATCGCCGCCGCGGCCGCCGCGATATGACCGGCGCCGCGCCACACCGTGGAAAGCTCCTGTAGCTGCGTCCGGTCGGTGACGACTATGAAGTCCCACGGCTGGCGGTTTTTCGCCGACGGCGCGCGCCATCCGGCTTCGGCGATACGGTTCAGGTCGGCGTCGGGCACCGGATCTGGCTGGTACTGCCGTACGTTGCGCCGGGCACAGATCGCATCCCAGGTTTCCATCACTCGCCTTTCTCGCGCCTCGCTCGTTTCTGGCCTCGCCAACCAGGGTGCCACCGCTGTCGGTGCGGCGGTCTATGGTGGCCCGCAATGGCGCTTCATCTTCACCGTGCCGAGCGCACCGATCTGCTTGCTGACGGCCTCGGTGCCCTGCTGGCTGATCCGCTGCCCGACCCATTCGCCGAGGAGCTGGTGCTGGTGCCGGCCCGCGGGGTGGAACGCTGGCTGAGTCAGCGGCTTTCGCACGTGTTGGGCCGCAGAGCAGGCGGCGGCGACGGTGTCTGCGCCGGGGTGGCGTTTCGCAACCCAGGCTCGTTGGTCGCCGAACTCACCGGCACCGTCGACGACGATCCCTGGTCACCCGAAGCCATGACCTGGCCGCTGCTGGAGGTGATCGACGCCAGCCTCGACGAGCCGTGGTGCCGGACACTGGCAAAACACCTGGGCCACTTCGACGCTGACCCCGCCGAGGCCGAGCTGCGCAAGGGCCGTCGCTACGCGGTGGCGCGCCGGCTCGCCGGACTGTTCGCCTCCTACGCCCGCCAACGCCCACGGCTGCTGGTCGACTGGCTGGACGGCAACCTCGGCGACCTGGACACCGACCTGGCCTGGCAGCCCGAGCTGTGGCGAGCACTGGTTACGGCAGTCCCCGCCGACCCGCCGCACATCCGACACGAAAAGACCGTCGCGCGGTTGCGTGAAGGCCCGATCGACCTTGCTGCCCGGCTCTCGCTGTTCGGGCACACCCGGCTGGCAGGCACCGATATCGAGCTGCTCGACGCCCTGTCCGCTCACCACGACCTGCACCTGTGGCTGCCGCACCCCAGCGACGAGTTGTGGCGCGCACTTACCGGGCTCCACGGCACGGTACCTCGACACGAGGACACCAGCCGGCTCGCCGTCACACATCCGCTACTGCAAACCCTCGGTCGCGACCTGCGAGAGCTGCAACGCGCACTGCCCGCCGACCCGGATACCGACGAATACATCACTGGCACAACCAAACCCAACACCCTGCTGGGCTGGCTGCAAAGCGATATCGCCGCCGGCGCCGTCCGCCGCGATGGCCGGGCACTGACCGAAACCGACCGATCGGTCCAAGTCCACGCTTGTCATGGCGCGTCCCGGCAAATCGACGTGCTGCGCGAGGTGCTGCTCGGCTTGCTGCAAGACGACCAGTCGCTGGAACCGCGCGACATCGTGGTGATGTGCCCCGACATCGAGACCTATGCGCCGTTGATCGTCGCCGGCTTCGGCCTCGGCGACATAGCCGGCGAGGGCCATCCCGCGCACCGGCTACGAGTCAAGCTGGCCGACCGTGCACTGACCCAAACCAACCCACTGCTCGGCTTGGCCGCCGAACTGCTCGCTGTGGCGGGCACCCGCGCGACCGCCAGTCAGGTGCTCAGCCTCGCGCAGGCCGCTCCGGTGCGGGCCAGGTTCAAGTTCACCGACGACGACCTGGACACGATCACTGCCTGGGTGCGCGACTCGAACATCCGCTGGGGCTTCGACCCTGAGTACCGCCGGCCGTACGGCCTGGACGGCATCGTGCACAACACGTGGCGGTTCGGGCTCGACCGCGTCCTGACCGGGGTGGCGATGTCGGACGACTCGCGCGCCTGGCTGGGCACTGCACTGCCGTTGGACGACGTCGGCAGTAACGAGATCGACCTGGCCGGACGCCTGGCCGAATACGTCGAACGTCTGCGCCAGATCGTCGAGCGCCTCAGCGGCACAATGTCTTTAGCCGCATGGCTCGATGCACTGGCCGCAGGCATCGACCAGTTGACCGCTTCCGATGAAGCTTGGCAACAGGCGCAGGTGCAGCGCGAATTCGGCGACGTCCTTACGCAGGCGGGCCCGCGTGCTGCGACGCTGCTGCAACTGTCCGACGTGCGTGCGCTGCTGGCTGACCACCTGGCCGGACGTCCCACCCGGGCCAACTTCCGCACCGGCACCCTGACCGTGTGCACCATGGTCCCGATGCGCTCGGTACCGCATCGAGTGGTGTGCCTGGTGGGCCTCGACGACGGGGTGTTCCCGCGACTGAACATCACCGACGGCGACGACGCCCTGGCCCGCGTCCCGATGACCGGAGAACGTGACATCCGTTCAGAAGACCGGCAATTGCTGCTCGACGCGATCGGCGCGGCCACCGACACCCTGGTGATCACCTACACCGGCGCCGACGAGCACACCGGCCGGCCGCGTCCACCCGCTGTTCCCCTCGCCGAGTTGCTCGACGCCTTGGATCAGACCACGCCGGCGCCGGTCCGCGGACGGGTCCTCACCAGACATCCACTGCAGCCGTTCGACCGGAAAAACGTCGTACCCGGCGCGCTGACACCCGGCAAGCCGTTCACGTTCGACCCGACCGCGCTCGCCACCGCCGAAGCGTTCACCGGGACACGCTGTGCGCCAGCGCCTTTCATTACCGATCGACTTCCGGCACTGCCCACCGCCGACGTGGCTTTGGCGGATCTGCTCGACTTCTTCAACGACCCGGTCAAAGGGTTCTTCCGCGCCCTGGACTACACGCTGCCGTGGGATGTCGAAACCGTCGAGGATGCGATGCCGGTCGAGATCGACGCCCTACAGGCGTGGACGGTCGGCGACCGGATGCTGCACGACATGCTGCGCGGGATGGACGTCAAAGTCGCGGTCAACGCGGAGTGGCGCCGCGGTACATTGCCGCCCGGAAGGCTCGGCTGGCGCAAGGCCGACGCCATCAGCCAGACAGCCGCCCAACTGGCGGCGATGGCCCGGCGATTTCAAGTCACCGACCCCAGGGCGCACGACGTCGCCGTCGAACTCGGTGCCAACCGCCGCGTCAACGGCACCGTCAGTCGGCTCTTCGACGGCCGCATCGTCGAAGTCACGTATTCGAGGCTGGCGCCGAAACACAAACTCCAAGCATGGATCCCGCTGGTCGCGCTGGCCGCGGATGACCCGGACCGTGACTGGTCTGCGATCTGCATCGGACGTGGCAGCAAAGACACCATCGAGGTATGCGGACTTTCACCGCCTCCCGATGCCGTGACCGTGTTGCGCGATTTGGTGGCGATTTTCGATGCCGGACGCCGGGAGCCACTGCCGCTACCGCTCAAGACGTCGTATGCCTGGGCCGAACGTCGCCACCTCGGCAAGGATCCGATGAAATATGCGCGTAGTAAGTGGGAAAGCAACAACTTTCACGAAGGCGAAGACCGCGATCAGGCCCACGTCGAAGTGTGGGGCCGAAATGCTGCCTTCGAAAAGCTGCTGAGTCTGCCGTGCCCGGGCCTCGAGGTGGATGGTGAGACCACCGGACTGGGCGCGCTTGCCGCTCGATTGTGGCTTCCGTTGCTGGCCGCCGTGGGAACACCGGGCTGATGGACTCATTCGACCTGTTGGGCACCTTGCCGCGAGATGCCTCCACCACCGTGCTGGAAGCCAGCGCCGGCACCGGCAAGACATTTGCACTGGCCGGCCTGGTCACCCGCTACCTCGCCGAGACCGATATCACGCTCGATGAGATCCTGGTCATCACGTTCAACCGCGCGGCCAGCCTAGAGTTGCGGGAACGGGTGCGCGAGCAGATCTTTGAGGCGATCTGCGCATTGGAGAATAGGGTGCCGCTCCCCGGCGGCGGCACTGACCTCATCGACCATCTGACGCACGGCGACGCCGAGGAGCTCACCGCGAGACTGACCCGACTACGTGACGCTCTGGCGAACTTCGATGCGGCAACCATCGCGACGACACACGAGTTCTGCGGGCTGGTGCTGAGATCACTTGGGGTGGCGGGTGATACGGCGGCCAATGTCCGGCTCGAGGAGAATCTCGACGATCTGGTCACCGAAATAGTCGACGACCTGTACCTTGCGAATTTCGGGCGCCAGGAATCCGATCCGATCCTGTCTTACCCAGATGCGCTCACACTTGCCGCGGCAGTCGTCGACGACCCGTGTGCGCAGCTGCGGCCGCTGGATCCCGAGCCGGGCAGCGCGGCCGACATCCGGCTGCGTTTCGCCGCCGACGTCATCGAAGAACTCGAACAGCGCAAACGCCGGCTGCACATCCTCGGCTTCAACGACCTGCTGACCAGGCTCGCGGAAGCCCTTACCGCAGCGGATTCCCCTGCGCGCGAACGGATGCAGGGGCGTTGGCGGATCGTATTGGTCGACGAGTTCCAGGACACCGACCCCATCCAGTGGCGCGTTCTCGAGTGCGCATTCAGCGGTCATTCGACGCTGATCCTGATCGGCGACCCGAAGCAGGCCATCTACGGCTTCCGCGGCGGCGACATCTACACCTACCTGTCGGCGGCCGACACCGCAGACGCCCGTTACACGTTGGGCGACAATTGGCGTAGCGACAAGGCGCTCGTCGACAGCCTGCAGACAGTGCTGAAGGGCGCCGCACTGGGCCATCCCGACATCGTCGTGCGCGAGATCGAAGCTCGCCGAACGGGACACCGCCTGGCGGGTGCGCCACACATGGCGCGGTTTCGGCTGCGTGTCGTCCAACGTCGCAGCCTGGGTTATGACGAGACGGCCAACGTCCCGATCGAAGTGCTGCGCAGACACATTCCCGCCGACCTGGCTGCGGACATTGGGGAGCTGCTGAGCAGCGGAGCCGCGTTTGACGGCAGACCTCTTGCCGCCGGGGACATCGCGGTCATCGTCGAGCAGCACGCGGACGCACGTGCGTGCCGAGATGCTTTGGCGGCAGCGGGCATTCCAGCGATCTACACCGGCGACTCCGACGTGTTCAGGTCGCCCGCCGCCGAAGACTGGCTCTGCCTGTTGGAGGCTTTCGACGCGCCGCAGCGTAACGGCCTGGTCCGGGCCGCCGCGTGCACGGTGTTCTTCGGCGAATCCGCGGAAAGCCTGGCCACCGAGGGGGACACGCTCACTGATCGGGTGGCTGGCACGCTGCGGGAATGGGCAGACCACGCGCGTCAACGCGGCGTGGCCGCGGTATTCGAGGCCGCACAGGTAGCGGGCCTCGGCCGACGGGTGCTCCGCCAGCGCGCCGGTGAACGACACATGACCGACTTGTCGCACATCGCGGAGCTGCTGCAGGAGGCCGCGCATCGGGAGCGCCTCGGACTTCCGGCATTGCGTGACTGGCTGCGCCGTCAGTGCACTGACGGCGCCGGCTCGACCGAGCACACCCGTCGTCTCGACAGTGATGCCGCCGCCGTCCAGATCATGACCGTGTTCGTGGCCAAGGGGCTGCAGTTCCCGATCGTGTATTTGCCGTTCGCGTTCAACCGGCACGTTCGGACCAAGGACGATGTTCTGCTGTACCACGACGACCGAGATGGAGAAGTCACCCGCTGCGTGTATGTCGGCGGTAAGGACGGCAGTCCGGGCCGCCGGTCAGTCGAGGAGTTGAGCCGCCTCGAAGCGGCACGCGACAACATCCGGCTCACCTACGTCGCGCTCACCAGGGCGCAGTCGCAGGTGGTGGCGTGGTGGGCGCCGACGTTCGGCGAGGTCAACGGCGGGTTATCCCGACTGCTGCGCGGTCGCGGCGTCGGCGACTCGGAAGTGCCCAACAGGTGTGAGCCGGGTATCACCGACGAGGAGGCGTGGGCCGTGTTTGCGCGATGGCAGGCCGCGGGCGGGCCCTCAGTCGAGGAATCGGTGATCGCCGCCCCCGCAGTTGTCGAAAAGGCCCCGCCGGACGGCGTTTTGGAGGTGCGGCACTTTCACCGCTGGATTGACACCACATGGCGAAGAACGTCGTATTCGGCGCTGGTGCGCGACGCAGAACCGGCTGCGCCGGCGGGTGTGGCCAGCGAGCCGGAAGTTGGCCTGCGTGACGACGAAGTGGAGACAATCGTCGTCACAGAACCGGTTTCGGAAGTCGACAAGACCTCACCGCTGGCTGCCATGCCATCGGGGGCAGCGTTCGGGTCGCTGGTGCACGCGGCGCTCGAGACAGCGGATCCGCAGGCTGCCGACCTGGCTGCCGAACTGCAAGAGCAGGTACAACGGCACACGGCATGGTGGGCCGTCGACGTCGACAACAATGAGTTGGGTGCGGCCCTGGCGCCCATCCACGACACGTCGCTGGGGCCGTTGGCCGACGGTATGACGCTACGTCAGATCGGTGTTCGAGATCGGCTGCGGGAGCTGGATTTCGAGATGCCGTTGGTCGGCGGCGATGTGCGGAGTCCGGTGCCGAATGTGTCGTTGTCCGACGTGGGTGAACTGTTGCGGTCGCATCTGCCCGACGATGATCCGCTGTCTTCCTATGCCGACCGGCTGACTTCCATCGGGTTACGTGGTCAGTCGCTGCGGGGCTATTTGGCCGGATCGATCGACGTGGTGCTGCGTCTGCCGGGACCGCGATACCTGGTGGTGGATTACAAAACCAACAACCTCGGCGACACCGCTGCGGACTACGGATTTCCCCGGCTGGCCGAGGCCATGCTGCACTCGGACTATCCGTTGCAGGCGTTGCTCTATTCTGCTGTGCTGCACCGCTTTCTGCGCTGGCGGCAGGCTGGCTATGATCCCGCACAGCACCTCGGCGGTGTGCTCTACCTCTTCGTGCGCGGCATGTGCGGTGTCGACACTCCGGTTGTCGACGGACAGCCGACAGGCGTCTTCGGCTGGCGACCACCCACCGAGCTGGTGCTAGCGCTGTCGGATCTGCTTGACGAAGGGCGGCGGACGGCGTGAACACCACGGACGTCGAGGTCGCCGTCAGCGCCACCGGCCTGCTGGGTGTCTTCAATGAAGCAGGGGTGCTGGAGCTCTCCGATATTCATGTCGCACAACGACTCTGCGCACTGGGTGGGGAAACCGACCAGCAGGTCGCACTGGCCGTTGCGTTGGTGGTGCGGGCACTGCGGGGCGGGTCGATCTGCGTGGAGCTGGCGACCATCGCACACGTTGTGTCCCGCGAGGACCTGCCGTGGCCGGAGCCCACGCAGTGGCTGGCGGCACTGCGCGCCAGCACGTTGCTCGGCGAGCCTGCGGTTCTCCACCTTTATGACGACCGCCTGCTCTACCTCGACCGGTACTGGCTCGAGGAAAAGCAGGTGTGCGACGACCTGCTGACATTGTTGGGGGCCAAGTCGGCGGTCAAAATGCCGGCCCTGGAGCGCCTATTCCCGTCCGGCTACGACGAACAACGAGAAGCCGCGAAAATAGCTCTCTCGCAGGGCGTCACGGTTCTCACCGGAGGGCCCGGGACCGGTAAGACGACGACGGTAGCGCGGTTGCTGGCGCTAGTTGCCGAGCAGGCGGAGTTGGCGGGCTCGGCACGGCCGCGGATCGCCCTGGCGGCGCCAACGGGCAAGGCGACGGCGCGCCTGGCCGAGGCGGTGCAGCGCGAAGTGGCCCAACTCGACAGTGCCGACCGGACCCGTTTGGGAGAACTGCACGCGCTGACGTTGCACCGCATGCTCGGCTGGAAACCGGGTACGTCGTCGCGGTTCCGGCATCATCGAGGCAACCGGCTTCCGCACGATGTGATCGTGGTCGACGAGACGTCAATGGTGTCGCTGACCATGATGGCCCGACTGTTGGAGGCGGTGCGCCCAGAGGCCCGGCTGATTCTGGTCGGCGACGCGGACCAGCTGTCGTCGGTGGAAGCCGGTGCGGTGCTGGCGGATCTGGTGGACGGGCTGTCGGCGCGCAGCGATGTGCGGGTTGCGGCGCTACGGACGTCCCACCGGTTCGGGGAGGCGATCGGGGCGCTCGCCGAGTCGATCCGGATCGGTGATGCCGACGAGGTACTGAGGCTGTTGCGTTCGGGCGACCAGCACATCGAGTTCGTCGAGAATGACAGTCCGGCAGGGCCATTGCGATCAATCCTGTTGCCACACGCGTTGCGGCTGCGTGAGGCGGCGCTGCTGGGAAGCGCGGGTGTCGCGTTGGCGACGCTGGACGAGCACCGGCTGCTGTGCGCGCACCGGCGGGGACCGTTCGGCGTCCGGCACTGGAACCGTCAAGTGGAGGCGTGGCTGGCCGAGGAGACGGGTCAACCGCCCTGGACGCAGTGGTATGCCGGGCGTCCGCTCTTGGTGACGGCTAACGACTACGGACTGCGGGTTTACAACGGCGAGACCGGTGTGGTGGTGGCCGGCCCGGACGGTCTCCGGGCCGTCATCGACAGCACAACCGGACCGGTGGACTTCGCAACCAGCCGCCTCGGCGAGATCGAGACCATGCACGCCATGACAATTCACAAAAGCCAGGGCAGCCAGGTCGCTGAGGTCACAGTGCTTATGCCGCCTGAGGATTCGCAGTTGTTGACACGCGAGCTGTTCTATACCGCCGTAACACGGGCCAAGGCCATGGTGCGGGTGGTGGGTTCCGAGTCTTCGGTACGAACTGCCATCGCGCGTCGGGCGATACGCGCAAGTGGGCTACGGCAGCGGCTGCAGGCCACAGCATCTACTGCCTGATCAGGTCCCATCTGCCACATTTGTCTCTGGCCGGGAGAAGCGTCTTCGAATCCGCCTACGAGCGACAAGTTAGGTGTCGCTCGTAGGCGGACTAAAAGATACATCCCGACCCGCCGAGACTCATGTGACTAATGGGATCAGTCACCGTCGCCCCGTCGGCTCTGACTCACCACCCGACAAGCCGGAAGCATAGGGTGGTTCCCCGTGGGGAAAGCGTTCGATCCGATAGAGGCCCTTGCCAGAATTCTGACCGACCACGGCCCGTTGGGCGAGGACGAGATCGCGCGGCGACTGGGCGATAGCGGCGTCCCCGATCCCGACGACGTAATTGATGAATGTCTCGGCGAAACCGGATGCCCGGCAGTGCAATTGGTTGACGGCCGGTGGGTGTGGCTGCCGATGCTGCTAACCGGGCGGGTGTTCACGCACCGGCTGAGTTCAGACGAGGCGGCGCACGACCTGCTGACAGTGACACCGGACCTGGACCCGATCACCGCGTTGTGCGAACACGAGCAGTATGGGCGGTTCGCCGACGGTTCGGCGGCGCATGTCGTGCTGGCCGGGTTCGACGATGAGCTGCTCGAACAGCGGGGTATTCCGGACGATGTGGTCGAACCGGGCGGAGCGCTGCTCCTGACACCCGGCACGCTGGCGGCGCTGGGTGTCGCCGGGGGCGACCTGATCGGGATGCGGCTGAGCGATGACGGATTGGTGGTCGAGCGGGCAGCCGTGTCCGGCGATGACTCGGTTGGCCCGCGGCTGGCCTCGACGCTCGACTCCGACGAGCCGGTGTTCTTCGTCGCGGCGGTGTGGACGGTGTGCACCGAGGACCCTGCGGTGTTCACCAAGCCGCTGCCGCCGCTGCGTGAGATCGTCGACGACTTCGGTTTGACACATCGCGGCGACTGGCTCGCGCCCGCCGGATTCCATTTCGACCGTTGGCATTTCGAGCGCGGCTGCGCAATGCTGGCCGAACGGCATGACCTCGACCCCGACGACGCGTTCGCGCTATACGCTCTGCTCCAGCTCTACGACCAGGTATCGCTGGCGGTGGAGGCCGCGGACACGGAGGAACGGTTAGCGGACGCGTTGACCGGAGCGGGCGAAGACGCCGAAGTGCCGGAGGCGACGGAGTCCAATCCGTTCGACGTGCTGACTGAGGTCGGCGCCGAACTTGCCGACCCGCTGGTCGCTGAACTGCTGGTGGACGAGACGGTCGGCACCGGCGAGGCAGGGGCGGCTGCGCTGGGCCTGTTCGCCGCGCTCCTGGAGTCGAAGGTCCCGCGCGCGGCGCGAGTCGCGTGTCGTTGGCTGCGCGCGGTGGCATTGGAGCGGCTGGGCGACATCGAGGGGGGCGAGCGCGAGCTGTTGGCTGCCGAGTCGATGGACCCGGACTGGCCGCTGCCATTGTTAGACCTGGCCCGTTTCGCCTCTGATCGTGGCGACGTCGAGCGCGGCTTGGCATTGCTGCGGCGCGCGGGCGCCGAGTCGGACCACCCGCTACTGGAGGTGCTGGAGCAGCATCGGAGTGAGCCGCGCAGCGACGTCGGCCGAAACGATCCGTGCTGGTGCGGATCGGGGCGCAAATTCAAGAAGTGCCATCTTGGTCGCGAGCAGCTACCGCTGGCCGAGCGGGTGGGCTGGTTGTACATGAAGGCCTGTCAGCACACCCTGCTGAGCGGATGGGACGACCTGCTGGCCGAGACGGGCGAAGAACGCTATTCCGTCGATGATTCCGACGACGCGCTGGCCGAGGCACTGAGCGATCCGTTGGTGATGGACGCGGTGCTGTTCGAGGGCGGGGCGTTCGCCGAGTTCCTCCAGATGCGCGGTTCGCTGCTGCCCGACGACGAACGGCTGCTGGCCGAGCGATGGCTGCTGGTGGAGCGGTCGGTGTTCGAGGTCGAGCAGGTGCAGCCCGGACGCGGCCTCACCGTGCGCGACGTGCGTAGCGGCGACACGCACGAGGTACATGAGAAGACGGCCAGCCGCCAGCTGAAGCCCGGTCAGCTGGTCTGCGGACGTGTGGTGCCCGCCGGCGACAGCATGCAGTTCTTCGGCGGGCTGGAACCGGTTGCGCTGCAAGAGCGCGACGCGCTGATCGACCTGCTCGACACGGAACCCGACCCGGTGACCTTGGTGAGGCAGTTGAGCTTGCGCAGCCGGCCCTGACCAACACCGAGCCTTCGCACCGATCTCGGCCACGGCGCATCATGGAAGGGTGCGGATCGGAGTCGGAGTCTCCACCGCGCCCGACGCACGACAGGCCGCGGTGGAGGCTGCAGCGCACGCGCGCGACGAGCTCGCGGGTGAAGCGCCGTCGCTGGCCGTGCTCCTCGGATCGCGAACACACACCGACAGCGCTGTGGACGTCCTGGACGCGGTGCAGGAGACGGTCGAGCCGCCTGCGCTGATCGGTTGCGTCGCCCGGGCGGTCGTCGCCGGCTCCCACGAAATAGAGCGCGGACCTGCGGTAGCGGTGTGGCTGGCGTCGGGCTTGGTTACCGAGACGTTCCAGCTCGACTTTGTCCGGACCGGCTCGGGTGGCCTGCTTACCGGTTACCGGTTTGACCGGACCACACAGGATCTGCACCTGCTGCTGCCGGACCCGTATACGTTCCCGTCGAGCCTGCTTATCGAGCACCTCAACACCGACCTGCCGGGAACGACCGTCGTCGGTGGTGTGGTGAGCGGCGGGCGGGGACCGGGCGAGACCCGGCTATTTCGCGATCACGAAGTGCTGACCTCAGGCCTCGTCGGCGTGCGCCTGCCCGGGATGCACGGCATACCGATCGTGTCGCAGGGCTGTCGACCGATCGGCCAGCCATACATCGTCACCGGCGCGGACGGCGCAGTGATCACCGAGCTGGGCGGCCGACCGCCGCTGCAGCGTCTGCGTGAGATCGTCGAGGGGCTGCGGCATGAAGAGCAGGAACTGGTCAGCCGCGGGCTGCAGGTCGGGATCGTCGTCGACGAGCATCTGGCGGCGCCGGGACAGGGCGACTTCCTGATCCGCGGACTGCTCGGCGCCGATCCGTCGACCGGCGCGATCGAGATCGGCGACGTTGTCGAAGTCGGCGCGACCTTGCAGTTCCAGATCCGTGACGCGGCGGGGGCCGACAAGGATCTGCGCCTGGCCGTAGAGCGGGCGGAAGCGGAGCTGTCCGGGCATGCCGTCGGCGCGCTGTTGTTCACCTGTAACGGGCGTGGGCGACGGATGTTCGGGGTGGCCGACCACGACGCGTCGACGATCGAAAAACTGCTTGGCGGGATACCGCTGGCCGGCTTCTTCGCCGCCGGCGAGATCGGCCCGATCGCGGGCCGCAACGCTTTGCACGGGTTTACCGCGTCGATGGCGATTTTCACGGAGTGAGGGTGGAATACCGGGCTCCCCTCACGAGGAAACGGCGAGTTCGGTTGCGCACCTCCCGTACAAGTCTGTGCGAGCACCTAGCTGCAGGTTTGGGAGCCCCGGTCATAGCGACCGTTCAGTAAGGCGGAAATTGTGCTCGGCTGCCAAAGGCGGCCCTTCGCGGTGCGTTGTCCAGCCGAGTTGAGAACTCGGGCAGTGGCCACTTGCGTGACGCCACAACCGTGCACGAGCCAGCGAACGTAGCGCTTCAGCACCGGCTGACGCTGCGCCCATGCTGCCGTCGGGGCCGGAAGCATCGGCGGCACAACGCTTCCCGTGCTTGGACCGGCATCGGTGCCGGTGCCGGTGGTAACACGTCGCGCCGCGGGCCCGACGGGCGTCGCGGCACTGCTAGCCACTAGGGCCAATTCGATTTCGCGGCTGAGGATTTCGGCTCCCGCCGCGGCGAGAGCCGCGTGATCGAGCTCGTCGACAGCCTGGACCTCCCTTCGCAGCGCGAAGTCGATCTCGCTGAATCCGCCGGCGTTGGGGCACGGCTCGGGTTCCCGACCGAAGAAGAAAGTGAGGCCGTGGCGCTGAAGCACGAGGCTCAGTCGCCGCCAATGTTCCTCACGTCCGAAATCCGGTCCCGGGAAGGGAACCCAGATGTGCATGCGGCCTACTATCGCGCGGCCCAGCGCCGACATAACCGCGTCGACCTCGGTGAGGTTATCGTTTGATGCTGCCTCGCCGGGTGCAAACGAGAATGCTTCGACGATGGCGCATCCGTGCCGCACCGCATGTTTGGCCAGGTCGTCCCGATGCCCGAGCACCGTGTCGTGGTCGCCAAGCAGAATCACCTGAGATTCCGCCGGCGACGAGCCTGAAAAACGCGCCATAGATACCTCCCTATGTCTTGAAGCCCCCGCCTGGGCGCCCTGACCAGCGCCCGTCGGTGCCGGTCACTCCGTCATACGAGCGGGGGCAGCGCGCCGTCCAGTCGGAGCTCGGCGACGGCGTCTCGTGAAGCTGACCCCAAGGTATCGCGGCCCACCGACAACTTTCGTCAGCTCAGCTGCGGAAGCCCATGCGGTCGGTTGCCTAGAAGGTCCACAACCGACATCCAAGCAGGGCGAAGCGCAACTGGGACTCGAGGCGTTCAGCGATCATGAGCAGATGGCGGACGCGCGAGCGGAGATCACGATCAAGACGTCCGCAGAGTAACGCGGGACTAGACGCCTTTCATCGCGTGATTGGCTGAATGGTCACATGACGCGAGAAAACTCGGTCTCGACAATTTTGCCGACTTGGTCCGTAACCGAAGTAATAATGCGTTGTGCAGTTCTATCCCGTCCGCTTGCTATTGAGGGTGCGCCGTGGGCTATGACGAGCCCGACCCGCTTTTGCTCGGCCAGCGCGTGGTGGCGATACTCGAGACCGGCCTGCGTACAGCCACGTACAAGCTCGCCACGCTAATGGCGTTGATCGACCACTGTATCGAGAACATGCCCGAGCGGCCCGGCGGCGTGCAGCGGGTGCCGATTCCCGATCTGGCGCACCGGGTGCTGGAAATCTACTGGCAGCAGGTGCGCCCGTTCGACGGCAACCAATTGCGCCAGTCCACGGGGTCGCGTGCGCGAATCCTGGTTGCCACGAATGCATTACGTGAGGCCGGCGGGATCGAACGCACTGGCGTGTCGGTGGACATCGCGATGCTGCGCGCACCTACGGCATACCGCAGCGCCATCGACGAGATCACACTTTGCCTGGCGCAGCAGCCGTTGCACCGGTTGCAGAAACTGCCGGGTGCCTCGACCAGTGATCCTTTTCTCTACGATGACTCGTTTCTGCACGATCATGTGTCACGGTCGACGTTGCGTGCACACGGTGACTCAATCGAACTGAAACCCGGTGTTGCGCACGGGCTTGCGCGACTAGCCGGGCTGCTCAAGCCGGCGCTGGAGATCATGTGGGTCGACGACGTCCGCCGGATGAACAAGTTCCTCGACGCCAGGGTTCCCGACGTCGCAGGCCATCTGTTCGGCCGTGAGCGCACCGCCCTCGCCGCTGTCCGCGAACCGTTCAAGGAAGCGTACGGCCCGCACTGCTTCTACTGCGGCACGCACCTGCCCGTGAACAATCCGGTCGATCACGTGCTGCCGTGGTCGTTGGTCGGTATCGACGGGTTGGCCAATCTGGTGCTGGCGTGCGCCCGCTGTAACGGCGACAAGAGTGGTGCGCTGCCGGTGGTCTCGATCGTGGATCGCGTGCTTGAGCGCGATCGCGACGTGCTGGAACAGATCGCATCCGAGATCCAATGGCCCACGCAACACGACCGAGTCGTCGCCGCCGCGCGCGGTATCTACCGCGTGCAGCCTGCGGGCTTGCCCACCTGGGCGGGGTACAAGCGGGTCGAACGCCTGGATATCACATTCCCGTTGCCGTGGAAGTAAGTCGCGACGCCACGCTCCGATCGCCTACGAACAAGGGCGCGATGCGTATCCATTCAGTTACACCTCGTCTTCCGGCGCAGCATTGACGAATTTCCGTCCGCGCTGCGGGCGTGCGTCGCTCAATACCGACAAGCCAAGGTGCACAACCTATTTGTCGCTCGGAGCCGGACACAACGACACACCCCTACCCGCAGCGACACATGTGACTGCGGTGACCAGGTGCCGGTCAGATCGCGACGAACCGGCAGATCGCCAAGCCTCACCCCGCCGGGCCCAGCATCACCTTCCACCCGTCGTCGCCGACGTGCCTCGAGTTCTCAACGGAATAGACCACGCCATCGGGCCCAACGACTTTGCCGCTCTGCACGTCGTAAATCGACGTCGGAACCGGGGTATAGATGCACGGATTGGGTTGCTGCCCATTGCATTGGACAGTGCCCGACCCCGGCCGCTGCAATGGATCGCTGACCGGCGGCGGTGTTCCCGGCAGCCGATCGGCGGGTAGCGGGTTGAAGCCGTTGTTGACCGACGGGGCCGGAATCACCTGACCTGGCTTCACCGGCTGGTCACAACGCGCGCTGGGTGCGGGACAGGTGAGGATCTGATTCGGGTCTCCGTACCACGGGTTGGTACCCAGCGGCACATACGGCGCGCTGCTGCGGCATTCTCGCGGGCTGGCCGCCCGCTTGCCGGACACGTCCGCACACGGGTAATTACGCGCTCCGCGAACCACATTCGTCGCATCCATCGGGATCTTGCAGTAGGTGCCTTTGGGTAACGCGGCGGTGCTGGTGTCTGCGGGCGCCCGCCATTCCGAGGCCGGCATGAAGCCGGTCATGCACGGCGGCGGCTGGTTGAGGGACAGGGCGCCAACGCCAAGTGCGGCCTGGCCGGGGAACTCCGAGGTGACCGACTGGGCGATCGCCCCGGACTGCGGCAAGAACACCAAGGCCTGCTCGACGCCATTGTGGTACCGCTTGAGCATGTCGATCACGACCTCGAGGTTCGCCAGTGTCTGCGGCAGTGAATCTCGCACGTCGCTGAACGTCGCATTGACCTGTTCGGCAGTCGGCGCCGCGTTGGCCAGAATGCTGCGCAGCGCCGGATCCTGTTGTGCGGTCTGCGCGGCCAGCATGTTGAGGTTCGCGGCCCAGCGCGCGATGTCGTCACCGGAGTTCACTTGGCTATCGATGATGGGCGCCGAACGGGCGATGATGTCGTCGATGTCGTCGATGCTGCCCCTGAAGTCATGGGCGATCGCCTGGGTGGCGTCGACCAGGCGCCGAAGGGATGGTCCCAACCCCCCCACAGCCTGCGATGTCTCGCGAAGCAGTGATGCGACTTTGTCTTTGGGCAACACAGCCAATCCGCGGTTGGCGGCGTCAAGCGCCGGGCCGATCTGGCTGGGAACCGTACTCTTGGTGACGGTCTGCTTATCAGCGAAGTACGGGCCGCCGGTACGGCTCGACACCAGGTCGAGGTACTGCTCGCCAACCGCGGAGACCGAATGCACATTGGCCGACGCGTCGGTAGGGATCTGATAGCCATTGTCGATGCTCATCGTTGCGCGCGCGCCCCGCTTGGTGGGTTGGATCGCAGTCACTTTCCCTATGGTGACGCCCCGATACGTGACGTTGGCCGTGCGATACAGTCCCCCGGATTGTGGCAAGTCGGCGTAGAGGGTATAGCGACCGATGCCAACGAGAGAGGGTATCCGCAAGTAATACCAACCCAAGACCACCACCGCGACAAGCGCCAGCACGGTCAGCAACACCAGCTGCGTTTTGATGAGCCGGGTCAACATCTTTCACTCCCCCCTTTCCACCAATGGTCCTCCTGGAGCGTCGTTCGGGTTCGGCGTATAGCGGACGTCCGGGATCATGGTGTTGGGATCCCGTCCCCACGCCTGCTCGAGTGCGCGCAACATTCCCGAGAATCCCGTTCCACTCAGCGTCGTGTTGTCGATGGTGGACAGGGTCAGGTCGAACACGCCGGACACGTTGACGTAGTCGCCGCGAATCACTTGCGGCACTTTGTCGATGTTGAACGGCGCTGTGAGGCCCAATCTCAGCGCGTCGATCACATAGGGCGCGGCCCGGTCAAGTTGCTTGAGCGGTCGCTGTAGCGACAGCAGGCTCTGGTAGAGATTGGGCCGGGTCTCCGACAGCGCACGGTTGGCGACATCGCTGAACCGACCCAGTGATTCGGTGGCATCAGCGAATAGTTGGTGCGTGTCGGCGAAATGCTGTATCAGCGGCGGAATGTCGGTGAGCAGCCGATCCAACGTGTCGTTGTGGTTGGCGGCGATGGTCAGCAGTTGGTTGGTCGCATCGATTGCACGCGTGAGGTCGTCGCGCTGGCGGTTCAGTTCGGCCGTGAATGTGGCTAACTTCTTGAGGAATTCGCGGATCTGGTCGACATGGCCGTCAAGAATGTTGATGATCTCGGTTTGAATCAGGTCCAGGTTCGGGATACCGCCACCATTGAGAACTACCGCGACGCTGGCCAACGTCCGTTCGACGGTGGGGTACGCCGAGGAGTTCCTCAGGCCGATCACGTCGCCGCTCCGCAACGGCTGCGGTGACGGGTCCCGCGGCGCGGCCAGTTCGACGTGTTGCGTGCCCAACAGGCTGGTCTGACCGATCTTCGCCGTCGCGTTTGCCGGTAGCTTCACGGTCGGATCAAGGTCCAGCGTCAGAATCGCGCTCCAGTCCTTCAGCCTGATGTCACGAACTGTGCCAACCCACACGTCGGCAACCCTTACCCGGCTGTTGGTGTTCAGCGCCAGACTGTCGGGCATCTGCACGTAGATGGTCAGGTGATCCGAACCCGTGCCACGGCCGATGGGCAGCGGGACGTTGGCGATGCCACGCCAGGAGCAGGACGCCAACACGACCGCCGCCAGCAACAACGCCAGTCCACGGCGGCAGGCACCGATGGCCAGCCGTATCCCCGCGCTCAGGGTCCACCGGTTCGGCTTGCCGTTCACGCTTAGCGCGCTCACGCCGCGCCTCACGGGCCGGACCTTGTCGGGACGGGCGGGAACCCCAGCGGCGCCGGCGGATTGGACTCGTCATAGGCATTCGGTGGTCCGGGCATGGTGGTTCCCGGCGGCGGGGGCGCGATGTTGGGACCACCCATGAGTTCGGTCAGCGATTCGGGAGTCAGCATGCTCACCGTAGCCGGTTGAACCAGCGTGCCCTGCATCCCGGGCGCCACGACCCAGCCCGGCTCCGAGTTGCGGTGCGAGAACGGGGTATCCCGCGAGAAGATGCCTGGGACGGTGGTGTCCTTGTATCCGGAAGGCGGGCGCAGCCGCTCCTCTGAGTAAGCCACCTCCTTCGGCAGGGTAGCCGCCGAGGTGAAGAAGTTGACGCCCGCCGGTGGGTAATTGAACTTGATCGCGTCCAGCACCGGCGCCAGGTACTGCGCGCACAGCTCGGCGGAGTCCTGGTAGCCCAGGCGGCTGCCGGCCTGGATTGTGCTGCAAATGAACTCAATAGGATTGGCGAAGTTGGGGAACACGAACAAGCCGACCAGGGCGCTGTGCAGCGGGTAATAGATGTTGTTGAAGTTGCCCGCATAGGTGGGCAGTACGTGCAGTGCGGTCTCCAGGCCGTCGCGCGGCTCGGGCTGGAGGATCGTGTTGGTCACGTCGGCGAGGTTGTTGACATCGTGAGCTAATACGGATCCGTTGTCACTCACGAACTTTCGGACGGTACCCAGCACCTCGTCCACGTGCTTGACCGTGTCGGCCACGTCATGGTCGGATCTGGTGAACCAGTCGGTGAACTGGGCCAGGTTGTCGTTGAGAGCGGTGAACTGTCTATCGTTCTGGTACAGCGCACCGATGAACTGCGCAAGGCTGTGCGTGATCGCGACAAAGTCCCCTCGGCCCTCGTTCAACGCGGTCAGCGCTTCCGACAAACTGTTCAGGGTTTCGTTGACCTGTTTGCCTTTTCGGGCCAGATTGTCCGCAGCCGAGTCGATCAACTCGCCGAACGGCCCCTTCGGCTGTTCCGCCGTAGGACCCAGCTGCCGCAGGATCCCGCTGATGGATTCGCGCAGGTGATCCCACTCCACGGGCACCTGGGTGCGGTCCATCGGGATTTCGTCGCCGTCCTTCAGCACCGGCCCACCGGTGTAGGGCGGTGACAGCTGAATATTGCGCGAGGCCACCAGGCTGGGATTGAGAATCGACGCGATCGCGTTGGCGGGCACCTTGTACTTGCTGCTGTAGTGAAACGTGACTCGCATTCGGTCACCCAGCGGCTCGATCTTGTCGATGGAACCCACTCGCACACCCATGATCTGAACTTTGTCGCCGGGGTACAGCGCAAGCGCCTCAGAGAAATACGCGACCACCGTCGTGGTGGTGAGTCTGCGGTAGAGCTGCGTGCCGACGAAAAGGGCGAGGACCGCCAACACCAGCACCAACGATCCGGCAATCACCGCCGTACGAGACACTTTCGGCAGCCGAAGCTTGCGGACGTCGAAGATGGTGCTCATCCGTTGCTACCTCCCGTCCCATCGGGCGTGATGAAAGGGGCCGGCAGTTGCGGTCCGGGTCCCGGTGGCGCCGGGGGCGCAGCCGGCTGCGGGGGGTTGGGACCGACGACCGGCCCCGGCGGTTCCGTGCGAGCGCCGGGAGGCGCGTGCGCCGGCAGCGGCACGGGCGTGCCGGGCACAGCCGGCGGCGGCGCACCAGGCCGGCCCGCGCTCGGCGCACCGGCAGTGGGCGGCAACCCGTCGGGGTTCGGGGGCGACGCCTGCACGTCGACCGGCGCCGGAAAGCCGAACGGAGCGGGACCGAATGGTCCTTCACCAGACATCGCACAGGGCAATGGATTTCCGGGCCGCGGTAGGCCGTCAGCCGACGGCGTATACGAACACGGCGATCCTGGCGGGACGGCTGGGCCCGGATGCGCCGGCGTGCCCTCCAGCACCGGGGGCGCCGGCGGCGGCGCACCGTTGGGGAAGCGGGTGCCGTTGGGGTCCGGGAACCGGAATGACGGCAGCCCGGCACTGCGCCAAAAGTTCTCGGGGTCGATGCCGCGTCTTTTGAATGCCGCGTCAACCCACGGCTGAAGGATCTGGTAGGGCAGCAGATTCACGACGATCGCCTTGAAGTACGGTCCCGAACCGACAGCTTCCGTCAGGGAAGCGGTGTATCTGCTGAGCAGCACCAGCACGTCGGCGAGATCCTTTTTGCGCTTTACCAGCTCGTCACTGACCGTCCGCAACTGCTGCAGCAAATGGTTGAGGTTAGGGTTCTCCTTGATCAGGCCGGTCACCTGGGTAGACACCTCAGACACGTTGCTCAGCAGAATGCTCAGCGCTTGGCTGCGCTGCTTGAATGCGGCCAGCAGGGTGTTGGCATTCACCAGTAGGCCGTTGACCTGCCCGCTGCGGTCGCCGAACACCCGCGCGACCTTATTGGCATTCGCCAGCAGTTGCTTGATCTGCTCGCCGCGCTGCCCGATGCTGTCGGCAAAAGTCTTGACACCGTTGAGTGCGGCACTCAGATGCGGAGCAGTCTGATCGAACGTCTCCGACAACACTTTCAGCGAACGTTTGGTGGCGTCGATGTCCCAGCCCGTCGCCGCCTTCGTCACGTCGACGAACGCGTCATAGACCTGGTATGGCGTTGTGGTCTGCGCAGACGACAGAACGCCATTGGGCCGCAACGGCTCTGAACCTCGCGGTTCGATCTCCATGTTCTTGCGGCCAAGGATGGTATCGGTGCGGATGGCAACGCGGCTTTGCGTCCCGATCGTCTTGCTGGCCAACGAGAAGCCGATCAGCACCCGGTCGCCGCGGATCGCCAGCGAGCGCACCAGACCGACATTTACGCCGGCGATTTCCACCTTGTCACCCGCGCTGAGGCCGCCCGTGTCGGCAAACTGCGCGTAATAGGTTGGCGTGGCGAATAACATCGGCACGCTGGTAAAGCTTTGCGCCACACCAATTACGAGGACGGTGACCAGCACGCCCATCAGCCCCACGCGGCCGCGGTTGAATTCGGTCAGCGTCCTCATTGCGGGGTGCACCTCCCAGTGGGCTGGCTGAAGAGCTTGATGGTGCGTACTGGACCGCCAGGCTGTAGTCCGTTGACTTTCAACGACAGATCGCACAGGTAGAAGTTGAGAAAGTCGCCGTATGTACCGCTGGCGCGGCCGATGACCCGATAGGCGCCAGGCAACTTGCCCAACACGTCGTCGAGAATCGGCAGCTGGCCGATCAGAGGCTCCAGGGTGCCCTCGAGGTGTCCGACAGTGCTGTGTAGCAACGGGCGGTCCTCAGCCAGCAGATCGGCGAGAGTTCCTGCGGCGTTGCTGAGATGTGCGGCCGCGGCGGCCAAAGGATCGGCCCTGTTCTTCAGAGCGGTGATCAGGACTTCCAACTTGTCGACTGTTTGGTCGAACTCCTTCTGGTGCTTGACGGTGGTGGCCAGCACGGTGTTCAGGTGGGTGATCACTTCGCCTATCGCCTGGTCCCGACTGGCCAGCGTTGCGGTCAATGATGCGGTCTGGTCCAGGATTTCGTTGATCGTGGCGCCCCGCCCCTGGAACACGGTAAGGATCGACTTGGCGATGCTGTTGACCTTCTCCGGGTCTAGCGCCTTGAAAAGCGGCCGGAACCCGCCGATCAATGCATCGAGATCCAACGCTGGTTGGGTGTGCTCGACCGGGATCGTGGCTCCCGGGGCCAGCTTCTTGCCGCTGAACCCACGCTGTAACTCCAGGTAGCGGTCGCCGATCAGGTTGAGATAGCGGATTGACGCGGTCGTCGCCTGATCCAGCACCAGCGTGCGATCCACGTTGAAGTTCACCAGTACTCGCTTGTCCCCGTCGATCAGGGTCACTTTGTCGACCTTGCCGACCTCCACCCCCGCAGCGCGGACGAACTGCCCCTCCCGTAGCCCGCTGACATTGGTGAACACCGCGGAGTACCCAGTGGTGCGGTCAAAACGCATCTGGCCGAACACGACGATGATGGTGACGGTGAAAACCAACAAAACCAACCACACGATGCCGAGTTTTACTGCTGTACCGGTAATTTTCATGGGTTGATCGTGTTCTCCCCGTATTGGCGTCCCCATACGTATTCGGTGAACATTGGCTGGCCGAGCTCGAAGTGGTTGTACGGCGCGAGGCTGGCGCCGGTATCCATCACCAGATACGGCGCCGGCCACAACTCGCGGGTGATCGGCTGCCAGCACCCAGGCCGTCCACCGGGTCCACCGCGAGCGTTCACCCGCGGCAGGTTGTCCGGATAGACATAGGGATTTGGCGCTCCCACAATCGTTCCGGCGGCCGCCAGCGAATACCCATTGCCACCGGCGGCGTTCGCGACCTTGGGCGCGGCATCGCGAAAATTGCGGACCATGCAGAACAGTTCCGGGCTGTACTCGTCGAGCAGCGCGGCGGTAGGTACCAGATCGGCGGCCCCACGCGCCAGATACGGGCCGCCCCGGTTGAAGATGTCTTCGCCGGTCTTGCCCGCGCCGACGGCCGCCAGCAGTGCGGCATCGAGGTCATGCTGTTGTCTGGTCAGCGTGTGCGCGGTGGTCGAGATGTTGCCTAGAAAGCTCCACAAATCCTGCGACGAACGCGCGTAGATCTCGGCAAGGTCCGCCAACCGGCGCACGTCGTAGCCGACCTGTGGCATCCGCGGATTCAGCTGGTCCAGAATGTGATTGCCGTTGACGATCGATTGACCGAAGTTGGTGCCCAGCCCATCCAGCGCCTGCGCCACCGCGGACAATGTCGAGTTCAGCTCGATCGGATCCACCTTCTCGGCGATGGAGGTGATCGTCTCGAACAATGTGTTGAACTCGGTGGTGACCGACCGCACGTCGATCACGTCTCCCGGCGAGATATGCTCCGGCTTAGGGTTTTCCGGCGAGATGAGCGACACATACTTGTTGCCGAACAAGGTGGCCGCCTCGATGTTGGCCACCACGTTGACCGGAATCAGTTCGAGGTACTCCGGATTGACATGCAGCACCAGCTTGGCCGCGGGCTTGCCGTCACGCTCCATCTCCGAGATGCCGGCCACCCGGCCGACCTGGACCCCGTTGTAGGTGACTTTCGCTCCGGGTTCCATCACCAGCCCGGCGCGGGACGCCACCATGGTCAGCTCGGTCTTCGGTGTGAAGTCTCCCCGGAATTGCAGGTACACCAATACGAGAACCAGCACGCCGGCCAATAACAGGGCCATACCCTCCAGGAGGACCCACATGCGACGGGACTTCCGCGTCACCGGCGTCGTCATGGCGGCTACACCGTGAGGTTGAAGTTCGGGTCGACACCGTAGAGCGCCAACTGAGCCAGCAGGACGACAACGACCACCGAGACAAGTGAAAAACGCATCGATCGACCGACGGCCAGGCCGACACCGACCGGGCCGCCGCTTGCCGTGTACCCGTAGTAGCAATGGGTGATCATCACCACCACCGCCATGACGACGACCTCCACCACCGACCAGCCGACATCCTCGGTACGCAGGAAGGTGCGGAAGTAGTGCTCGTAAGTCCCGTTCGATTGGCCATAGAACACGGTCGTGACGACCTGCCCCGACGTGAAAGCCATGTCGAGCGCCAACGCGTACAGCGGACCGATCACCACCAGACCGCCCAGGATGCGGGTGGACACCAGGTACGAGATCGACTTGATACCCATGACTTCCAGCGCGTCGATCTCCTCGCTGATCCGCATGGCGCCCAATTGCGCTGTGGCACCGGCGCCGACGGTGGCGGCCAACGCGACACCGGCGATGATGGGTGCCGCGACGCGGGTGTTGGCCAGTGCGGCAAAGAATCCCGTGAACGCCTCGACACCGATGTTGCCCAGCGACGCGAAGCCCTGGATCGCGATCAGCGAACCGCCGGACAGCGTGACAAAACCGATGATCGCAACCGTGCCGCCGACGACGGCCATCGCGCCGGTGCCCATGCCAATCTCGGCGATGAGCCGCAGCGTCTCTCTAGGGTAGCGGCGCAGCGCCCACCCGATCTCCCACAAGCTCATCCGGGTGAACCGCGCGAAAACCCCTACCTGCTCGAATCTTCGGGCCGTGCCGCCGCCGTAGCGGTTCAGGTTGGCGGCTGTCCGCGGGTAGCGTGCTCGCAGTACGGTTGCCGTCGACATTTAGCGCCCCGTCCCGAACCGGACGCCGATCGTAGTCAGCACGACGTTGACCGCGAACAGCGCGATAACGCACAACACCAATGTCTCGTTGACGGCGACGCCGACGCCCTTGGGACCGCCCTTGGTGGTCAGCCCGCGATAGCAGCCGACCAGGCCGGCGATCGTTCCGAACGTGGCCGACTTGACCACCGAGATGAGGACCTCCGGCAGACCGGTCACCAAAGTGAGTGTGCTGACGTAGGCGCCGGCCGAAACGTGTTGGATAAATACACCGAAGAGGAAGCCGCCGACAAGGCCGATGGTTATCACCGCTCCGTTGAGCAGTGTGGCGACGATGGTAGCGGCGACGACGCGGGGCACAACCAGTCGGTGGATGGGGTCGATGCCGAGCACCTCCATCGCATCGATCTCCTCGCGGATGGTGCGGGCGCCCAAGTCGGCACAGATGGCCGTGGATCCGGCGCCGGCGATCACCAAGACGGTCGTCAACGGGCCCAACTGCGTGACCGCACCCAGCGCCGCACCTGCGCCTGAGATGTCAGCGGCGCCGAACTCGGCCAAAAGGATGTTGAGCGTGAAGATGATGAGCACGGTCAGTGGAATCGAGACCGCGAGCGTCGGCAGCAACGAGACGCTCGTGATGAACCAGCCCTGCTCGATCGTCTCGCGCCATTGAAACGGCCTTCGGAACAACGCTTTTCCGGTCAGCACACACGTCCGGTAGAAGCCGCCGACCGCGTCGATCCCGGGCTGTATCTGCTCGCGCAGATAGGCGGTGATCACGGTATGGGCGGTCATCGCCGACTCCCTGTGCCGTCGAGTGCGGCCATCAACGTCGTGTTCGCGAGTTCGAGTACGTCGTGGGCGACTTGTTTCGCTTCGGCGGAGTCTCCGGCACATACCGCAACGGCCAATTTCCGGTACGCACCCGGGTGCCTGGCCTCCCCGGCCATCGCGGTGGCAAGGGCAGCTAGCGCCGGCTCATACGCGGCGCGAAAAGCGTTGTACATCAACCGGAATACGATTGAGCCGGCGCCGTCGACCACATGATCCCAGAACGTGAGCGTGTCGCGATGCCACTGGAGGTGGTTCTCTTCGGCCTCGAGGACGCGCAGCGAATCCTCGAGTAATTCAGGCAGCTCGGGTCCGTGATGTTCGGCTGCGAGCTCCGCAACCTTCGGACCGATGCGCAGTCTGGCCTCCAGAACGCTGCGGAAAACGGCGGGGTCGAGTTCGCCATCACGAAACAGCAACCGGGGCAGCAAGTCGAGGCCGGCGTGCCGCCGGAAATCGCGCACGGTAGTGACGCCGCCATGGCGCACCTCTACCAGACTGGCTGCCGAAAGCCGTTTGAGCCCTTCGCGGACAGCGGGTCGTGACGCCCCGAAAACCTCTGCCAATCGTCGCTCGCTGGGCAACGCCGCACCCGGCCGCATCTCCCCGCTGAGCACATCGGTGGCGATCTGCTCGAAAACCTGTTCGGGCACCGATCGGCGCACCGGCTGCACCACCATGCGGCCAGTGTGGCTGGTGTGACACGAGTAAAGTGGTCAGACCACCGGCGTGTCGCAAATCTTTCGCGACGGTGTGTGCACCAGTCCCGACAGGAGCCGTGCGAAATGCGGGAGGGCTAACTTCCCGTCCGCTGGGCTGTCACGAACAAATTCCCCGGAATCTGGTCCTCGACCTCTTTCGGCGGTTTCCGGTCATAACCGGCCATCAAGTCGTCGGTCGGGGTCACCGTCACATCCCAGCCGTGGCGCCGGAACCATTCCCCGACGTCTTCGCGCTCCTCGAAGTACCACAACTCGTCGGTTCTGGGAATCTCTCGCTGGGGATCGACTACGGACATGAATGCACGAATCCGGTCCATCCGCGCACGACGCTTCGCGCGAGCTTCCGGGTCGTGGAACTTCGGACCCAACGCCTCGACGGCCACGCGGCTGTCGGCGGCAGTCAGCTCCTGCACCCGCTCGAACAGCAGTTCCTGGGCAGCGGCCGGCAAGTACGGCATCAGGCCCTCAGCCGACCAGACGCTGGGCGCGCCGGAGTCAAAGCCGGCCTGCTGCAACGCTTCCGGCCAGTCCTGCCGCAGGTCCACCGGGACAGCCACCCGGTTGCACGCCGTCTGTGCGCCGTGCTCGGTCAACGTCGACGATTTGAACTCCAGCACCCTGGGCTGGTCGAGCTCGTAGACGGTCGTGCCGTCTGGCCAGGGCAGCCGCCAGGACCGCGCGTCCAGGCCCGCGGCCAAGATCACCACCTGGCTGATGTCGGCGCCGGTCGCATCGAGAAAAAACTGGTCGAAAAACGCCGTCCGCGAAGCCATATAGCTGACCATCGACTGCATCTGCAGCGGCAACTCGGGTTCGGCATCGATGAGTTCGCTGGGCAGTTGCGGCGCAGTATGCCAATTCCAGACTCCGTCGCCGGCGGCATCGAGGAAGACCTGAGCGAACGGATCGCTGATCAACGGGTTCTCACTTCGGGTTTCCGCGGCGCGGGCAGCCGCCACGCCCAGCGCCGTCGCGCCGACGCTCTCGGTGATCTCCCAGCTGTCGTTATCGGTTCTCGTCACGCTCACTTCCTTTCCGCCGATACGAACAGAGTGTGCGGGGCGGCGTCTTCGATGTCCTTCGGCGGCCTGCGATCATACCGAGCCATCAGCTCTTCGGCCGGTGTGACCCTCACGTCCCAGCCGTGGCGGCCCAGCCAATCGGAGACGTCTTCGCGTTCTTCGAAATACCACAGATCCTCCACCTCGGGCATGTCGACCTCAGGCCGCAGTTTGGCCATTAAGTCGCGTACGCGTCGCATCGACTCGCGACGCCTCGCGTAGGCGTCCTGGTCGAGAAAGTCCGGCCCGGGCGCTTCCACGGCGATCCGGCTGCCCGCGACGCCCAGCGCCTGCACGCGCTCGAAAAGCTGCTCCTGCGCGACCGCCGGCAAGAACGGCAATATCCCCTCGACCGACCACGCGCTGGGCTTCGAGGTGTCAAAACCAGCCTGCTGCAACGCTTCCGGCCAGTCGTGGCGCAGGTCAACCGGAACGGTGACCAGGTGACACGTCGGCTGCGCACCGTGTTCCCGCAGTGTCGACGATTTGAATTCCAGCACCCGCGGCTGGTCGAGCTCGTACACCGTGACCGCGCCAGCCTCGTCCGGCCAGGGCAAGCGCCACGCACGCGAGTCCAGCCCCGCGGCCAGGATCACCACCTGAGAAACCCCCACGCGGGTCGCATCGAGGAAGAACTGGTCGAAGAACGCCGTGCGCGCGGCCATGTAGTCGACCATGCCCTGCATCCGCGGCTGAAGGTCGGGCTCGGCCTCGGCAATCTCGGCGGGCAAGTTGGGCGTCGCGAACCAGTTCCACAGGCCTTCCCCCGCGGCATCGAGAAACACCCGTGCAAACGGGTCACTGATCAGCGGCGACTCGCTCTCGGTTTCCGCCGCGCGAGCCGCCGCGACGCCCAATGCCGTCGCACCCACACTCTCGGTGATCTCCCAGGTGTCGTTCTCAGTTCTCGCCACGCTCGCCCTCCAGTTCGCTAGCACAACTATGTACCGACCGTAGGCGCGCCGCTTGTGAACGCGCTGTGAATACCGTGCGGGCGACCGCAATGATTGACTACCGCAATGACGTCGTGGAACCAGGCGCCGTGGGGCCGGGGGTTTGTGGGCGGATACTACGCACCGCCTGTCGGCCCGCCTCGCCGATGGCCGTCGTTCAGCCGGGTCGTCATATCGATTTTCGTGGTGGCCAGTGCGGTTTGTTTTCTTGCCGGTGTCGCGCTCGCTGTCGGCCTCGCGGTGTCGCACGTCGACTCGCTCACGTCGCCATTCGCAGCCATACTCACGTCGTTCGGCGTGTTCCTCTTCCACGGCCCGCTACTGGTCGTGGCTGGCTGGCGGATCAGTGTTCCGGTGGTCGTGGCGTTGGGTGGGCTGCTGGCCTACCTCCGGCGGCGACCCAGTTCTGCCTCAGGGAGTTTCGCGGCAGCGCGTCGTATCGGCTTCGCCCTTTTGATCGCGTACGGGATTCTGCTCACGGCGGCCTGGACCGTCTTGTTGCTGGGGGCTATATAGCAACGACCATGGAGGTATGCGGTTAAGTTGTCGGCGAGCCGCTGATAACGCGGCTGATCCGGAAGGTCCCGAAGGGATCGTGCAGCATGCGCGTTGACGGTCGGTACATCACCGTTTCCGGCAGCTTGCTGCAACCGCTGACCCGACGGACCAACGACATCATCCGGCTCGCCCTGGCGACGCTGTTCCTCGCGGTGATCATCGTCAGCTACCTGGTCACCCGAACGCGGTGGGTGGACCTGGAGAAATCCATCTCGTCGATCGTGGGGGTCTTGACCCGCACCCAATCCGATCTGGTGTATCTGGGCTACGGCATTGCAATTCTGGCGTTGCCGTTCATGATTTTGATCGGCTTGATCGTCTCCCGGCAGTGGAAATTGCTCGGCGCATATGCGGCCGCGGGAATCTTCGCCATTCTGCCGCTGTCGATCACCGGCAACGGCATCGCGGCACCCAGATGGCACTTCGACCTTTCCGACCGGCTGCAAACCGTGCTGGCGCAGTTCCTCGACGACCCGCGCTGGATCGCGATGCTCGCAGCGGTGCTCACGGTGTCGGGCCCGTGGCTGCCGGCGCGGTGGCGACGCTGGTGGTGGGCTCTGCTGCTGGCCTTCGTACCGATCCACCTCGTTGTCAGCGCGGTGGTCCCGGCCCGATCGCTGCTGGGTTTGGGCGTGGGCTGGTTCGTCGGCGCGTTGGTGGTGTTGATCGTCGGTACGCCGGCGCTCGAGGTGCCGTTGGACGGTGCGGTACGCGCGTTGACCAGACGCGGCTGCTTGGTGACCGGCCTGCGGGTGGTCCGGCCGGCGGGGCCGGGGCCGCTCGTGCTCGCGGCGACATGCGAGCATTCCGCTTCCCCCGCGGCAGTCGAGTTGTACGGCCCGCACCAGCGCAGCGGGGGTGCCCTGCGGCAAGTCTGGCGGAAATTGCGGCTGCGCGGCACCGAAACCGCACCGCTGCACACGTCCATGCGCCGCGCCGTCGAGCATCGCGCACTGATGTGTATCGCCGTCAACGACGCGGGTGTTGGCAACACTTCGACGATCGCCGTCGCGGTGCTGGACCGGGGGTGGACGTTGTATGCGCATCAACCCATTCGCGGGATTCCGCTCGACGAAGGGCCGGACCAGCCGCCAGTCGCTCGCGTCTGGGAGGCCTTGCGAATCCTCAACGACCACCAGATCTCCCACGGCGACCTGCGCGGCCACGAGATCACCGTCGACGACGGCACCGTGCTCTTCGGTGGCTTCGGCAGCGCCGAGTACGGAGCCACCGACGCCCAACTCCAGTCCGACATCGCCCAACTACTGGTGACGACTTCAGCGCTGTATGACGCGGAATCCGCGGTGGCGGCGGCGATCGACGTGTTCGGCAGGAACACCATCCTGACCGCCTCCCGTCGGCTCACCAAATCGGCTGTGCCGAAAAGGATCCGGGAATCAATTTCCGACGCGGGCACCGTCATCTCCAACACCCGAGCGGAAGTCAAGCGCCAATCGGGCGCCGACGAGATCAAGACCGAAACCATCACGCGGTTCACCCGCAGCCAGGTCATCCAACTGGTGCTGCTGGGAGCGCTGGTCTATGTGGCGTACCCATTCATCAGCACCGTGCCGACCTTCTTCTCCGAGCTGAGTAAAGCGAACTGGTGGTGGGCGCTGCTGGGCCTGGCGGTGTCAGCGTTGACCTATGTCGGTGCAGCGGGTGCGTTGTGGGCCTGTGCCGACGGCCTGGTGAGCTTCTGGAAGCTGTCAATCATGCAGATAGCCAACACTTTTGCGGCGACCACCACTCCGGCCGGGGTCGGCGGGCTCGCGCTCAGCACCCGGTTCCTGCAAAAGGGCGGTCTGAACACACTGCGCGCCACCGCGGCGGTCGCGCTGCAACAGTCGGTGCAGGTGATCGTTCACGTCGTGTTGCTCATCTTGTTCAGCACCGCCGCGGGCGCGTCCACCGACCTGCGGCATTTCGTCCCTGGCGCAACGGTTCTGTACCTGATTGCGGGCGTGACACTGGGCATTGTCGGCACCTTCCTGTTGGTGCCCAAACTGCGGCAATGGCTGGCGACGGCGGTACGGCCGAAGCTGCAGGAGGTGACGCAGGACCTGCTCGCACTCGCACGCGAGCCGAAGCGACTCGCTCTGATCCTGCTTGGTTGTGCGGGAACGACTCTCGGTGCGGCGCTGGCACTGTGGGCCAGCGTCGAAGCGTTCGGTGGCGGCACGACGTTCGTCACCGTCACCGTGGTGACGATGGTCGGCGGAACACTTGCCTCGGCCGCCCCGACGCCCGGCGGGGTCGGGGCGGTGGAGGCGGCGCTGATCGGTGGTCTGGCCGCCTTCGGCGTACCTGCGGCCGTCGGCGTGCCGTCGGTGCTGCTTTATCGGGTGCTCACCTGCTGGATACCGGTATTCGTCGGCTGGCCGGTCATGCGCTGGCTGACCCGCAACGAGATGATTTAAACGCTCGCTTTGTGTGAAATGGGCGCTTTCGGGCTGCACCAAAATTGGCGCGGTCCGCATCAAAACGGCGGTATCGCTGGCACGGCCCCACCGGTTAGGCGCGTGTTCACCGTAAGTCCCACTAGTCACAGCGGGTCCGCGTATGTCGGCCATATTGCGACAACCGTTGCACGGCAGCGCATTTGTCGCTGATAGCTGGACAAGAGGTCACATCCTCCCCCGCGGCATTCAAGTGCCGGGCGGAGCTGGCGACACACCGGCCTCCACACATTCCGCGACCTCCGGCGCACGGCTGAATGCGCCTATTTTGGAACCCCCCTTTTACACCTGCTCGGCGCCGGAATTAATTGCACGAGAATTGTAATAATGCCGCGCCGACTGTTGAGTTACTCTCAGTTCCGACCCGGCCAAGCAGGTGCCGGCTCCTTATTTGGAGATGCAATTGATGAAGTACTTCACGGCGGCTGTCGCGACTGTGGCGCTGAGTCTGATGCTTGCTGGTTGCGGTTCTGACAACAAGCCCGAAACGAAGACATCAACGTCCACATCCACGTCGACCTCGACGTCAACGACGACGGTAACCACGTCGGCAACCAGCACCGCACCGGCGGGCGCCAAGTACACCATCGCCGATTACGTCAGAGACAACAAAATTACCGAGACCCCGGTCCATCACGGCGATCCCGGCTCTCCCACCATCAACCTGCCGGTACCCGCGGGTTGGCAGTTGCTCAACGAAAGCGCCGACGCGCCCTACGGCGGCATCGTTTTCGGCCAGCCCGCGGAGCCCAACGACCCACCCACCATCGTGGCGCTCGTTGCCAAGCTCACCGGTAACGTCGACCAGGCCAAGATCATCGAATACGCCCCGGGCGAATTGCAGAATCTGCCGGGATACCAAGGCTCCGACACCGGACGCGCGTCCACCCTCAGCGGATTCCAGGCGTGGCAGCTGGGCGGAACCTACGAGAAGAACGGGAAGAAGCGGTCCATCGCGCAGAAGACTGTAGTAATTCCCAGCGGGGATGCGGTGTTCGTGCTGCAGTTGAACGCCGACTCCCTGGAAAGTGAACAAGGGCCGTTGATGGATGCCACCAACGTGATCGACGAACAAACGACGATCAGCCTTTGATCTAGCCGCAGGAGCGCCGCTTTTCGCCGAAGTTCCCAATCCCCTGCTACCGAAGCCGGTTGGCCTTACGGTGTGGGCATGGCAGAACAGTCGTATGCGATCGATGTCGGGCATCCACCGTCGGCTCTACTCCGTCTGGTCAACCCGATCCTGAGCGCGCTGCTGCGTACCCCGCTGGCGGGGCCGCTCGGCAAGCAGTTGATGGTGCTGAATTTCAGCGGACGAAAGACAGGCCGCCAGTTCACAATTCCGGTGAGCGCCCACGTGATCGACGGCGATCTCTACGCATTGGCCGGCGCGCCGTGGAAGCACAACTTCCGCGACGGCGCGCCTGCCCAGGTCGTCTACGACGGAAAGACCACCGCGATGCGCGGCGAACTCGTCCGTGACAGCGCCACGGTGCCCGGCCTTTACCTGAAGTGCGCGCAAGGCTACGGCGTCAAGCGTGCGCAGCGGATGATGGGATTGAAATTCCGCGAGCAACGGATACCGACGCTCAACGAATTCGCCGAGGCGATCGACCGGATGCAACTGGCAGCCATCCGGTTCACGCCGGCGCAGCAGGTTTGACGCACTCCATCAGGGCGAGGATGGGGTACTTGAGGAAATCGTCCCAATAGCCAGTCTGTTCGTCTGGGACAGGCGACAGTTCGGGCATGTGCACCGCGAATTCCCCGAAACCCACCTGCGCGAAAGCGGACTCGTAGGCCGCGATCGGAAGATAATAGTTTTTGATGTCCAGCGTTGAATCCTCAAGCAGCAGAGTAAAGTTGATCGGCGCACCATCGTATGCTCGGTCGCCGAGCGCCATTTCGAAGCCGTACTTGCGGTAGTCCGGCAGCGGGTTGAAGTCGTACACGCCGGGGTTGGTGGTTACGGTGACAAACCGACCGCCCTGCCGGACCCGGCTGGCCAGACCCCGGCACATTTGGGCGAGTTCGGCGCGGGAGCGTGCGTGCACTAGTACAAAGCCGCCGACCACGAGGTCGAATTCCGCTTGCTCGGCCACCGTTTGGGCGTCTTCGACGCGATATTCGATACCCAGTGGCTGAGCTGCTTCCTGCTCGCGAGCCAACTCGATCATCCGCTCGGAGATGTCGATTCCCACCACTGACGCCGCCCCGGCTTCACGCAGCATTCGGGTGAAATGGCCTTCGCCACAAGCGACGTCAAGCACTCTGCGGCCTCGGACATCGCCAATGAGCTTCAGGAAGGAGTAGCTCTCGATGCGCGAGCGCCAAGCCTGAGCTTTAGCCTGTTGATACTGCTCGGCGATGCGGCCTTGGTTGTAATCGGTGACCATGATGTGCCGGCTTTCGGTAGCGGACCTCGGCTGTGATCGTATTCGCGTCAGAGCCGAGATCAGAGCACATCGCGCAGTCGCTCGACGAAGCTGACCATCCTTGCGTGATGTGACCCGGCCCAGTAGATGCGCCCGCACCCTGAGCAGCGGCTGAAGTCCTGGTAGTAGCGGCGGGTCAGGGGCTCTAGCTGGTCGATCACCTCGTCTTTGGAGACGGCGGTCAGCGTGCCGTTGCACCGCAAGCATCGGGTGAACGGCGCCAACCGCTGCTTCAGGTCCAGTCGTCTGATCACCTCGAGCGCCTGCTGCTCGGGATGCTGAGAGTGCACAAACAGGCCATGCGTGATGGCCCTGCGCTTCAGCAGTCCGCGGTCGCGGGTCAGCAGGATCCGCTGCTCGGTCAGGCTGATATCGGCCAGGGTCGGGTCATCAGCATGGCTCGACCACCACACGTCGAGGCCGAGCACGCGCAGCAGCCGCGCGAGCCTGCCGAGGTTCACGTCGACGACGAACCGTGGATCGCGCAACGGTACCGGACGCAGGCGGGCCGTCGGCCCGATGTCCAGCGATTCGAACATCGGATAGGCAGCGATGCGGTCGCCGGCGCTCGGGCGGTGGCCGAAGCCTTGCGGGGATCCGTTTACCAGAATCAGGTCAACCTCGGTGTGCGGAATTCCCATCGCTTCCAACACATCCTTGACCGTCTGATGGCTCCGGAACGGGCGGCGCACCATGACACCGCGCGACTCGGGTGCCAGGAAGTCGTTGAGTTCGGCGTATGCCCGAACCTCCACATACGAGCCCGGCTCATTCACCGCACAGTCCCGCGCCCGCGGCTGCGCGGGTTCGGGTGATCACCGGCTGCTCAAACCCCGCATCACACACTGCCTGCCGCACTACCTCACCCACCACATCCGCTCGGTCGCGCGGCACCAGGGCGATCACACAGCCACCGAATCCGCCGCCGGTCATCCGCGCGCCCACAGCACCCGCGTGGACCGCGGTGTCGACAATCAGATCGATGTGTTCCGTAGTGATTTCGAAATCGTCACGCATGGATGTGTGCGAGGCGATCATGATGTGTCCGGCTTCGGTGAAGTCCGAATCACTCAGCGCGGCAACAAAATCGAGCACCCGCCGGTTCTCGGTCAGCACATGACGGGCACGACGGGCGTCGACGGGGTCGGTCACCGCAGCCAAGTTCGAGGGTCCGCGATCTTGAACCTCCCGCAGTGACGACGCCCCGAGATCGGCGGCCGCTCGCTCGCACGATGCGCGTCGAGCCGCATATTCGCCGCCGGCATGACGGTGGCGGGCCCGCGAGTCGATCAGCAGCAGCACAACACCACAACCGTCCGGATCGAACGCCACCGGCTGCACACTGAGGTCGCGGAAGTCGATCAGCATTGCCGTCGACGGCTCGGCGAACAACGAGGCCAGCTGGTCAAGCAAACCCGTTGGGGCGCCGACGTAGTCGTTTTCGGCACGCTGGGCGAGCCGCGCCTGTTCGATGAGGTCGATCCGGACACCGGCGGCCGACGCGATCGCGCCCAGCACAGCGCATTCCAGCGCAGCCGAGGAAGACAGGCCTGACCCCATCTCCACATCGCTGGTGATCGACATCGCGCCGCCGGAAACCGGGTAGCCGGCTTTACCCAGTGACCACATCACCCCGGCCACGTAGCCTGCCCAGCCGTCTATGCGGCTGGGGTCATCGGGAGCGGTGCCGAGCGCAATGCGCACCGCGTCGTTCGCGCGATCGCTGCGTACTGTGATCGCATCGCTGCGGTCGGGGGTGAAAGTCACCACGGTGCGTTGCGGTAGCGCGATCGGCAATGCGAACCCGAGGTTGTAGTCGGTGTGCTCGCCGATCAGGTTGATCCGCCCCGGAGCGGCGTATCGGATGCTCGTCATGGTCCGAGCTCCCCTAGCCGCTGAGCCACACTCTCGGGCGTGACGTCGCTGATGAACGCTTCCATCGCAGATTCGGAGGCCGCCAAATACTTCAGCTTGGTGGCGCTGCGTCGGATCGACATCAACTCGACGTGGAAATAGCCGTCGGCCTGGGCGCCGGTCGCGGCGAACTGGTGCAGCGCCGAAATATACGGCAGCGGACCAAAAGCGGGGGCATACATCCGGTCGAACCGCCTCAGCACGTCGAGATAGATCTGCGCGAATCCGTCCAACTCGTCGTCGTCCAAATCGATGAGGTTGTGCACGAACCTGTTTGGGTAGATGTGTACCTCGACGGGCCAGCGCGCCGCGAACGGCACGAACGCAGTGAAGTGCTCGGTGCGCGCCACAACGCGCCGGCCGTCGGCGATCTCGCGTGCCAACAGTTCGGCAAAGAGGTTGTCGCCGTGGCACAGTCGATGTTCACGCGCCCGCCCCAACATGGTCGCGGTTCGCGGCGTCAGATAGGGGTAACCGTAGATCTGTCCGTGCGGGTGAGTCAGCGTCACCCCTATTTCCTCGCCGCGGTTTTCGAAACAGAACACCTGCTCGATGCCCGGTGCGGCCATCAGGTCGGCAGTGCGGTGCCGCCACGCGTCGACGACCAACCGGGCCTGCGCCGGCTTCAAATCCGCGAACGACCCGGAGTGGTCGCTGGAAAAGCAGATCACCTCGCACCGGCCGCGGCCCGGGGCGGACACGAAGCCGTCACCGGCCGGCAGCGGGTTGGGCGCGGTTGCCGGTTCGAAGGCCCCGGACAAGCTCGGGAACCGGTTCTCGAAGACGACCACGTCGTAGTCGGGGGCGGGCACCTCGCTGGTAAGCCCGGTCGGACCGGGACACAGCGGGCACTGGTCGGCAGGCGGCTTGTAGGTGCGGTCTTGGCGCAACGCGGCGACGATCACCCACTGTCCCGTCGACCGGTCGAACCGCAACTGTGACTGGTCCGGGTCGCGCTCCGGCAGCGGCCTGCGGTCCGCGACCGGCGCTGGACAGTGCCCGGGCAACGCAAAGAACAGCAGGTCACGGCCATCGGCCAGCTTTGCCCGCATTGGTTCTTTCACGACGTCGAAGACTAGCTTGGCCGCCGCGACGCTACTGGAGTAACCATGTGATTTTTTAGCATACGAGAAAGGACCGGTTGCAGCGTTGACGGGCTCATCGTCCCCCGCACCGGCCGCCGAAGGCGTAGGCTCACCATGTCGGCGGTACTTCCTGCGTTATCGGTTTGTCGCGTCGTCGCCGATTCGAATACTTGGCGATCGGGTGAAGACGGGAGCGCCATGGTGACGTTAAGTGATGTCTGTTACCGCATCTGTTCATGCGCCAAGCGCAATGACACGTGATGACCCAATCTTGATGAGATTCAGAACTTTTGGACTAACACACATGAAACTATGAGGCGACCTTTGCCGAGCGGCAACTATCGTCCCGCACTGCCTGAAAACTGCGAGGCGGCAAGCCGATGATTACCCGTCTGTCTAAGCCCGACACGGCATCGCTGCATGCTGAGTCTTCGAAAACATCGGCGCATGCTGTCGCATTGATCATTCTCGAGGCGTCCGATCGGCTCACTCATGAGCGGCTCCATCAACTGATAACGGCATCGCTTCCGCAGCTGGCGCGCTTCCGCAGCCGACTGGTGGGCAAGCCACTCGGTTTGGGCCAGCCCGTGTGGGCGGAGATCGATGATTACGATCCGACTGCGCAAACTCATCGCGCAGCGGTTCGCCCTCCGGGCGGTCCGCGTGAGTTCTCTGCTCTGATCGCGCAGTTGAGCATGCAGCGTCGACCTCGACATCAACCGTTGTGGGAAGCCTGGAGCATCCAAGGGCTTGCCGGCGGGCGTTGGGCGTTGGCTATCAAGATGTCGCCCGTGCTGAGCGAGCGGAGCGACGCCGCGTTGTCCGTCTGGTCGAGTCTGCTGACCGAAGGTCCGTACGAGAAAGCGCCCGGCGAAACGCCAGCCGAGACGACCCTGGGCTCAGCACCGTCTGTTAGCGAGCTCGTCAGAGACTTGGTGGTCGAGATTGTCGAAATTCACGCCACAGGCGCATGGTTGATAGCCGGCGCTGCGGTAGGCGCCCTGCGGGCGTTTCGGCGTCGTGCGCGCAGCAACGACCGCCTCGACAGGGTTCCGTCAGCCGTGACGTCGATGACCAGGCCCGTGCCGCGGACTATGTTCAATGCACCCCTAACTCGGCGTCGGGCTTTGGCCTTTGCCTCAGTTTCAGGGACAGATGTGAACGCGGTCAGCACCGCCTTCGGGGGCAGCGCCGTGAATGTCTTGCTGGCTGCTTGTACGCTTTCTCTGCGCGCTTGGCTGCAGCATTACGACTCGGTACCAGCGGATCCTCTGCTGGTCCGGGTGCCGTTGTCGCCGCTGGCCCCTGGCCCGGTCACGGCCGCAAACCCGTTGATTATCGGACTACTTCGCCTTCCGGTGCAGCTCGACGATCCCGTACAGATTCTCACCAACCTCCATACCGCGACCGAAAGGCTGGCTACAGCCCGCAGGGAGGAACTCGAAACAGACGATGTGCTAACCGATTTCGCGACGCTGATGTCGCTGGCACGTGCTCGTGCCACCAACACGGCTACGCAGCCGTACGCCCGAAATGGACTGGGCGGATTGAACGCATCTAACTGCCACGGAAGTGTGTCGTACCAATCCGGCCTTTCCGGTAACACGGCGGACTTCTGTGCCGGCGCCAGAGTCGTCGGTACGCACACCGTCACGCCCCTACTGGAAGGGGGGTTCAGCATCACCTTTACCTCCCGCACGGATGTGATAGATCTGTGCCTGTGCGTTTGCCCCGACAATGTCCCCGGGGTCGACGACCTGGCCACCGGCATCGCCGACTCAATCAATCTACTGGTGGCCGCCGCACAAAAGTCCCCCCGCGGCCAAGGCCGTTCCGTGGTCACAGAGATGACATCACACGTCGAGAAACGCTCACATACCCGACGCTATCGGTGACGCTGAATGCCGATCCTGAACCATGCCAACACTATTCGACGACAACGACGCTGGTGGGGCTTCTCACGTTTGCGCTCTCGTCGCGAGTAGGCCGTTGACCGTCGAGGCGTCATCTCGAGTTGCCGCGGCCATCATGGCATCGTGTGCGCTTTTTGGATCGGACTCAGCGGGTATTACCAGCAGGACGATCCTGTCGCCGTTCACGCCGCATACTTCGATCGTGCTGACGGGTTGCCGGTAGTAGCCGGCGAGTCGCACCGCGGGCCGGTCACCCGACAGTCTTTTCGGGGCTTGCGCCCATTCGGCCAGGTTGTACATCACCTGGTCAATAGGGCCGAGCCGTACCGACAACACTGCCAACAGGTCCGGCAGTTCAGTTAGCAGGTCATTACTGTGCGGCCACCATGCCCCGTCGACATACCCAGTGGTAGGCGCCTTGGGCTTTAGCCGCAGACGTGGTGTGTGCTCCGGCCCTGACTGGTTGCTGCCAGCGGCAGTTCTGTCTCTTTGTGTCGTCATCTGACGCTCCTGTCCTCAGCCGCGAGTGGGCCAAAATCACATGGACGGCGGAATTACTCAGCGCCGCTTGGCCTTCGGCGTTTCGGCGACCCACGTTGCGGCCTCGGATTGGGCGCGCATAGTCGCACGTTTCTGTTTGAGCGTCTGACTGGACTTCTTGCTCAGAGCTTGTCGCGGGGAATTCTCGGACATCACCGACCCCTTACCTACGGGGCCTAGTTAGTCCCGGTTCCCCGAGCATACTCTCGTCGTTACGCATTGGCGGCCGTAAATGAAGCTCGCTGCGCCGAACGCAGTGTGGGCTGGCAGGACGCTGCCTGCCAGCCCACATTCGACAGTGAGGTCGCTAGACGGGGGTCACGCCGACCGCCTGAGGACCCTTAGTCCCTTGGCCAACGGCGAATTGAACCCGTTGGTTTTCATCGAGTGATCGGAAACCGCTCCCCTGGATTTCACTGTAGTGAACGAACAGATCTTCTGCGCCGTCATCAGGAGCGATGAACCCAAAGCCCTTTTCGCTGTTAAACCACTTCACAATTCCCTGTGCCATACCTTCAACTTCTCTCATTCTGAAAGGATGTATCAAACATCCCGGAGCGAGCCTAGCACGAGATTCGAGGCCTAACGTCATCGCGAGCGTCGGGTGCTGCTCAGCGCAATCCGCTTTGACGAGGCGGTTTTTCGGTCCACTCACCAGTGATGTCCGCAAAATGACGGCCGCCGAACTTCATTGTTTCGCTGCACCCCTAGCCCTCGCGGGTGTAACATCGATGGTGAACCGCGTCGTAACCAACGGTAATTCTCAGGCCGAGAGCTTCACCTGCGTCCGATCCGTTTCTCGATTCCCGGAATCATGTGCCGGGTCGAACGAGTGAAGGAATTGTCATGGATTTCAAGGAATCACGCGCTCACTACTGTGGACGAGATCGGTTCGTCTGATGGTGTTCTGCTCAAAGCCTTTGTCTTACTTTGATTTTCGTGCGACCCCGACTGCGCTGGACCCGACGGCGGACACACAGTGAACAACACGGTGCGCGGTCGACGTTTGGCCAGCCCCGTCAGGATGACTCTAGCGTTCGAACTGGGCGCCGATCTTGACGGAGCATGGTGGCCGCACACGGCGTCGTTGGGCGCCGAGCTTCCGGAGCTGACCGAATCCCTGTTTCCACGATTGGGTCGGCTCCTCGATATCAGCCTCAACTGGTCATCCTTGGCCGGTTCGCCTGATCTGGACGCGCTGTCTTGTCCGTTAATGGTGCGTCCGTGTCGACCGGTCAGCCAACGCATTATGACCATCGACGGCGCAAAAGCGCGGGCAACGCTCATTGTGATTCCCAGCCGGACGTCGGCCCCCTTGGCTGTAATGCTCTTGCGTCGAGCCGCCGGTAGGCACATTACTGCCGCAGAACAGATTAATGAACCTTTCCTCACTGCCGACCAAATTGTGCGCTCGGCAGCGGCCGAAGGTGCACGGTGCGCGCGACGCCTGCCGGAGTTGGATCTTAGCGCCATGGCACCAAAGGTTTAGTCGTAATCGTTCGCTACCAAGCAGCGCAACGTTTTCACCGCTTCTGACAAGCTGCGATTCGCGGAGGGTCTGGCGCTAGCCAGTCCAGCGGCAGGCTGACTGCTCGGTGCGCTCGGCATTGGCGAGCAGACGATCCTGTATCCGCGGCCACCAGAAGATTTCGACTGCGAAGAAGACGACGAAGACCCACGACACCGCAGCGAGCCGGGTGGACGCGGTCCAGGTGTCGATCACCGCGAGAACCAAAACCGCTGCACCGCAGAGCCATACCAGCCATCGGAGGCGGCGGGATTGGTCGCGGGCTGCGCGCAGCGCACCGACGTAAGCGACCGCCGCTGGGGCCAAACGGGGTTCGTCGATGCGAAGGCCACCCCGGACCGCGGCACTCACCGCGACACGCTCGGCCGGGCTGAGTTCGTCGGCCGCCGGCCATGCCTTGCTCATCCGCCGCGCCACCGTGATTCCGGTGAATACGCTGATCACCACGAACGCGACCAGCGCGCCGAGCAATACTCCGGACTCCGCGAATACCAATGCGGCAAGAAAGATACCGACCGGAACACCGACGCATATCGCCCGGGACACCGGACCGCCTCGCCATACCCACGCCGGAATCAGGAGCATGGTGCGATTGTTGCGTCAATTCGTAGCTGGAGTCGAGGCCCGCGGATCTACCATCCCTGTATGGCTCCCCCGAACCTGCCGCCGAGGTTCGACTTCACCGACCCCGACATCTATGCCCAGCGGTTGCCGGTCCAGGAGTTCGCGGAGCTGCGCGCTACGGCCCCGGTCTGGTGGAATGAGCAGCCGCTGGATCAAGGCGGGTTCGGCGACGGCGGCTACTGGGTGGTGAGCAAGCTCCGCGACGTGCGTGAGGTCTCGCTGCGTAGCGACGTCTTCTCGTCGGCCGAGAAGTCGATCGTGCCGCGCTATCGGGAAGATCAGGCGCAGGGCCAGATTGCGGCCGGGCGGGCGTCGATGATCATGATGGACGATCCCGAACACAGCCGGCTGCGCAAAATCGTCGCGCGCGGCTTCACGCCCCGCGCCGTCGAGCGGCTACGCGCCGACCTTGCCGAACGCGCCCGGAGGATCGCCAGACAAGCCGCAGCCGAGGGATCGGGCGACTTTGTCCGCCAGGTCGCCTGCGAATTGCCGCTGCAGGCGATCGCCGGACTGCTCGGCGTGCCGGCGGATGAGCGTGAAAAGCTGTTCGCCTGGTCCAACCAGATGATCGGCAGCGACGATCCAGAATTCGCCGACCACGACTCACTGACGTCGGCGGGCGAAATGATGTGGTATGCCATGCAATTGGCGGCCCGCAGAGCCGAAGATCCCACTCCCGGCGAGGATATTGTCACCACCCTGATGCACGCCGACGCCGACGGCCAACTCTCGGAAGCCGAATTCGGCATGTTCGTGGTCACGCTGGCCATCGCGGGCAACGAGACGAGCCGTAACTCGATCACCCAGGGCATGATGGCCTTCACCGACTACCCGGATCAGTGGGAGCTGTTCAAAGCGCAGCGACCGAAGACCGCGGCCGACGAGATCATCCGCTGGGCCACCCCGATTACGGCGTTCCAGCGCACGGCTCTGGCGGACACCGAGCTCGGCGGAGTGCGGATCAACAAAGGCCAGCGGGTGGTGATGTTTTACCGCTCGGCCAACTTCGACGAAGAGGTCTTCGAGGACCCGTTCACCTTCAACATCTTGCGCAGCCCCAATCCGCATGTTGGATTCGGCGGCACCGGAGCGCATTACTGCATCGGCGCCAACTTGGCGCGCATGACCGGCGACCTGATGTTCAACGCGATCGCCGACGAGATACCCGATCTGGCCCCGCTCGGAGCTCCCGAACGGCTGCGGTCCTCGTTCATCACCGGCATCAAACACTGGCAGGTCGACTACGGATCCGAGGCCGCAACGGCCACCTCCAAGCTGTAGGTAACTGCAGACTCGGTCTCGCCCCGGCAGAATCGACGTATGCGAATAGCAATCAGCGGCGCCGGTGTTGCCGGAGCTGCGCTGGCCCACTGGCTGCACCGCACCGGCCACACCCCGACGCTGATCGAGCAGGCACCTGAATTCCGCACCGGCGGCTACGTCATCGACTTCTGGGGCGTCGGTTACCAAGTGGCCAAACGGATGGGCATCGAGGGTCCGGTCCGCGAAGCCGGATATCAGATCGAACGCCTCCGCTCCGTCGGGTCCGGCGGGAAGGTCAAAGCGGACCTGAACGTCGCCGTCTTTCGCCGCATTTTCGGCGATGACTTCACCAGCCTGCCGCGCGGCGAATTGGCCGCCGAGATGTACGCCACCATCGAAAACAAGGTCGAAACGATCTTCGGCGACAGCATCGCCGCCGTCGACGAGCACGATGACGGCGTGCGTCTGACCTTCGAAAAGTGCCCGCCGCGCGATTTCGATTTGGCGATCGGCGCCGACGGTCTGCACTCCAACGTGCGTCGCATCGTCTTCGGCCCAGAGCGCAACTTCGAGCACTACCTTGGCTGCAAGGTCGCGGCTTTCGTGGTCGACGGTTACCGGCCGCGCGACGAGTTGGTATATGTCACCTACAACGTTCCCGGCCGACAGGTGGGGCGTTTCGCGCTGCGCGGCGGTCGCACAATGTTCTTGTTCATCTTCCGCGACCAGCATGAAAGCGCAGGAATGACGCCGAAGGAGCAGCTGCACAACCAGTTTCGCGACGCAGGCTGGGAATGCCCGGACATTCTGGCAGCACTCGACGACGTCGACGATCTCTACTTCGACGTCGTCAGCCAGATCCGCATGGAGCATTGGTCGCGCGGTCGGGTAGTGCTGGTCGGCGACGCGGCCGGGTGCATCTCGCTGCTCGGTGGTGAAGGCACCGGTCTGGCTATCACCGAGGCGTACGTGCTGGCGGGCGAACTCGCGAGCGCCGGAGACGACTACCGCCGCGCATTCGACGCCTATGAAGAGCGCCTGCATCCCTTCATCCGGACCAAGCAAACGAATGCGGCCAAGTACATTCCGTATTTCGCCACACGAACCCGGCTCGGCCTGTGGTTCCGCGACGTGGCGATGCGCGCGATGAACTTCTGGCCGCTCACAACGCTTTTCGCGGGCAGCATAGGCGATGACTTCGATTTACCCGACTACCGCATATAGGGCTTTTAGGACGGGTAACTACTGCGCCGGCGAATGGGTCATCGGCTGCGACGCCACGCGGACGTCCCTGATCGCGCGAACGCTGATACGAGCGCCGCGGTGCGGCACCAGAATGACGTGCTTGAGCCGCTGTTTTTCGTCGGCGGCAGTGGTGGTGCTCAGGTCGGCCCGACGCAAGATCTCACGCAGCACGACCCGCATCTCGACCATGGCGAACGTCGCACCCAGGCAGCGGCGGTGGCCTCCGCCGAACGGCAGCCAGGTGGTCGGGCTCAGGGTGGCGCCGAGCATTCGATCGGGGTCGAACCGGCCCGGATCGGGGTATAGGGCGGCGCTCGCGTGCACCAGCCCCATTGCCGGCACCACCATCGCCCGGGCCGGGAGCCGGTAGCCGGCAACGTCGACGGGCTCGGTCAGCACCCGGCCCACGTCGAACACCACCGGCCGAATCCGCAGCGTCTCTTTCGCAACAGCGTCGAGATACTCGTCGCCGGCTGGATCGCCGGCCGCGCTGGCCTCCGCCGCCCGCACGGCCTTGGCCAGGGTGGCCGGGTTGCGGGTGAGACGTTCCAGCGCCCACGACAGTGCAGTGGCCGTGGTGTCGTGGCCTGCCACCAGCAACGTCATCAGTTGATCACGCAGTTCGCGGTCGCTCATCGCGCGTCCGTCGTGGTCGTCGGCGCGTACCAGCATGGCCAGCGTGTCGGTGCGTGCGGCAAGGTCATGATCGGCGCGACGGTCGGCGATCTCGGCGTAGAGCAGTTCGTCGGCCGCTGCGATGCGCCCCCGTAGCGCCCGCCAGGGGCGGCGACGCAGCATTTCCGGACGGGCCAGTCCCAGCGTCTCCCACAGGCCAACTTTGAGCAGCCGCGGCATGATGTCGCGCAGCGCGGCCAGCCGGGCGGGGTCGGTCGCGCCGATGACGGTCCTCAGGATCACCTCAAGGGTGATTTCAGACATCTTCGGAGCCACCGCGAACCGCTCACCGACCGGCCACCCGGCGATGTTCGCCGCGGCGATCTCGGCCATCAGCTCGGTTTGGCGTGCCACGGCGTCGCGATGGAATGGTGGCAGCATCAGGCGGCGGCGGTCCCGATGAATATCGTCGTCGATCACCAGCAACGAAGTATCGCCGAGTAACGCCCCCAGCATGGTGTTGGCTTCGCCGGCGTGGAACACGCCGGGATCGCCGGCAAACACCGTCTTGATGTCCGCCGGATCAGTCAGATACACCAGGGTGCCGATGGACGCGATCCGCAGGGTGAAAACACTGCCGTAGCGTCGCTGGCAGGCGTCCACAAAAGGTGGTCCACGGCGCAACATCAGTGCCGCCTGCACCCAGCCGGGAAGTCGAGGTCCGGGAGGCAGTGCGGTCGGTACAGTTTCGCCCATTGACACCGATTCTACGACTGGTGTCAGCGGTACGCTGCCACGTCGTTAGCATGTCCCAAACGCGCAGTACGTCAACATCTTTCGCTGTCGCAGGTGTCAACTCGCGCATACCTGGCCCGCCGGAATGTCGACGACGAACGAGTCGACGGGCCGACTATGGCCGCGTAGGGTCAGGCGGCGCTGCAGCGTCTTCCCCATCAGCTCGTCGGCCACTCCTGCGGCAACCAGCAATTCACCGCCCGCGGCGTGCTGTTGCATCCGCGCCGAGACGTTGACCGCGTCGCCGAGAGCGGTGAAGTCGACGACCGCACCGCCGACGTTGCCGACATACGCGACGCCCGCATTGACCGCCACGCCCAACTCGAGCCAGGGGCCCTCGTCGCTGCCATACCCCACCGCTTCCAGCAGCTCCATCCCTGCCAAGACCGCGCGGCGACGGTACTGCGGACCGCTGATGCCCTGAACAAAGAACGCCATGATCTCGTCGCCGATGAGCTTGTCGATCACCGCGTCATGTCGCAGCAGGGTTCTCGTCGCAGCGATGTAGAACCGGTTGAGCAGCGCCGCGAAGTCCGCGGCAACGCCGCGCTGTCCCAAGGCAGTAGAGCCGCGCACGTCGGCGAACAGGACGGCGACGTCCACCTCCGCCCCACCCGGGGGCAGCGAATCGCAGCATCGACTGCACAGGTTGGGGTTCTTGCGTGACGGGCTGAACCCGGCGGCGGCGAAGACCCGTCCGGCCAGCCCGCCAAATGGGTTGTTACACACCTTGCATCGCGGCGCCGAGGGCAGATAGCGGAACACCCGTCGCGCCCTCACCAAAGAGCCGTGACCTTCGGTCAACAGCTTGTCCCACGGTTGCCGCGGAACCTCGCGCGGCATGTTTGCAGCAGTCATGAGGAAATAGTTGCGCCGTCCGCCGTCCAGGCGCATGGGGCATCCGCCTCAAAAACTGCGCAATCGACGACTTGTTCAGGCCAGAATTACATCGTGCCCACTACTCAGACGCTGCCCCGCTCGTCGAAAGGCCTGCGCAGAGCCGAGTTGCTGGCCGCGATATCGCTGGCGATCGACCTCGGTCTGGGCCAGCCGATGGAACACATGCTCCGGTCAGCACTGATCGCGACGCGTATCGCCGAACTGATGGAACTCGACGCGCAGCAGCAGGCCACGGTGTACTACGCCAATTTGCTGGGTTGGATCGGTTGTCACGCCGATTCACACGAGCTTTCGGCGCTCTTCGGCGATGACATCGCCTACCGGGCCGACACGTACACGGTGGACATGACCGGGCTGCCGTTTCTGCGTCTGATGGTTAGTCATGTCGGTCGTGGATTGCCGGGCTGGGAGCGCGGTATCCGCTCGGCCGCTTTTGTGCTCACGGCGCGAAATCAGGTTGCCAAGCTGATCCATTCGCATTGCAGTTCTGCCGGAGTGCTTTCCGATCGGATGGGTCTGGACCGTCAGGTCGGGGAGGCGCTGTCGTATATCTTCGAGCGCTGGGACGGCCGGGGGATGCCGAACGGTGCTCGCGGAGAGGGCATTCCGGTCGAGATCCACATCGTTCACCTCGCCGATGTCGTCGAGGTGCATCTTCGTACCGGAGGCGTCGAGGCGGCCGTCGACGTCGTCCGCTCCCGGCGGGGCACGCAGTTCAGTCCGGCCGTGGCCGAAGTGTTCGAGCGCGACGCCGCCGCGATTGTCGACGGGCTGCTCGAAATCGATGTCTGGGCTGCGGTATTGGCGCAGGCGCCGGACCGCGATCGTATTCTCGATGACGATGAGATCGATGAGTTATTAAGGGCCATTGCCGATTTCGTGGACCTGAAGTGCCCCTGCTCGCCAGGCTATTCGCGCGGTGTCGGAGACCTGGCAGCCGCCGCGGGCCGCCAACTGGGGATGCCGCCGGCTGATGTCACGCGCCTCTACCGCGCCGGCCTGGTGCACGGTCTCGGCAAGTTGGGGGTGTCGAACCAGATCTGGGAAAAGAAAGGGCCACTCACCACCGCGGAGTGGGAGCGGCTGCGGATGTATCCGTACCTGACCGGGCGGATATTGAGCCGGGTCGGCGGTCTGGGCACGGTGGCGTCGCTGGCGACCCAGCATGAGGAACGGGTCGACGGGTCCGGCTTTCCCCGAGGGCTCGCCGGTGCGGAGTTGAGCATGCCGGACCGGTTGCTGGCCGCGGCGGTGGCGTATCAGCAGCTGCTCGAGCCGAGTCCGGATCGGCCGGCCCTCGACGGCGGTGAGGCCGCGAGTCAATTGCGCCAAGAGGCACGCGCCGGGCGACTCGACGCCCAGGCGGTGGATGCCGTGTTGACGGCGGCCGGGCATCGGGCGTCGCGACGAACGCCTTGGTCGGCGGGACTGACCTCGCGGGAAGTCGAGGTGCTGCGGCTGGTAGCGCAGGGCCGGTCCAACCGCGAGATCGCTGCTGAGTTGGTCATCGCGGAGAAGACGGCGCGCAACCACGTCGAGCGTGTCTACACCAAGCTGGGTGTCAACAACCGCACGCAGGCGACCCTCGCGGCGATCGATCGCGGTCTGGCGTGAGTCGCGTGAGCTGCGTGAGCTGCGTAAGTTGCGTAAGTTGCGCGAGCAGACGCAAAAGTCCCTAAGACCAGTGGTTTTCGGGGGCTTTTGCGTCTGCTCACCCCCGTCAAGTTGAGGCAAACGCCTCATGCGACCACCACTCAGGCGATCGATGATCACGCCATGACCAAGCACGCTCAATCCCAGTCGTTATGCGATCCAACACCCAGCCGGCCCAGCACGCGCGGCGCCCGGGTCGATGCGATCAACGTGACCCGACATGTCGGCGGCCGCCAGATCCTGCACAACATGTCGCTGTCCGTCGAACCGGGCGAGTTGGTCGCCATCGCCGGCGGCAGCGGCGCGGGCAAGACCACCTTGCTGGAGATCCTCGCGGGCCTGTCGCCACCGTCGGCGGGCGAGGTTCGGCACGACGGCATCCGATGCGGTGCGCGAGTCAACAGCGAGTCCCGCATCGGCTATGTGCCCCAAGACGACATCATCCACCTCGAGATGCCGCTGCGACGCACGCTGCGCTACGCGGCGCGGCTGCGGCTGCCCGCAGGCACGTCAGCGGCCGAGGCGGATCGCACAGTCGAAGAAACGATGCGTGACCTTGATCTGGCTGACCGGGCCGACGTGCCCGTCCGTGCGCTTTCCGGCGGCCAGCGCAAGCGGGCCAGCATCGCGGTGGAGCTATTGACCCACCCGCACCTTTTCTTCCTCGACGAACCTACTTCCGGTCTCGATCCGTCGACTGCGTCCGACGTCATGCGTATGCTGCGCAGGCTGAGCCAACGCGGGGTCACGGTCGTCCTCACCACACACGAGCCGGCCGCCATTGACCAATGCGATCGGGTGGTATTCCTGGCCCGCGACGGCCACCTGACCTTCACCGGTAGCCCAACCGAAGCCCGGCATTACTTCGGCGTGCAGGATCTCAACGAGGTCTATGGCCGGCTGGCGGGTGAACACCCGCATTTCTGGGCGAAGCGTTTCACCGACAGCGATGCGCTTCCGAAATCCGTTGTGGCTCAGTCGCATATACCTGCTTGGCGGTCGGATGCCATGCGGGTGAGCGCAGTTCGGCAGTGGTGGCTGCTGTCTCGACGCAATGTCGATGTCCTGATCCGTAACCGGCTGACGCTGGCGGTGCTACTCGGCTCGCCGGTGCTGGTGACGGTGATGATGGCCACACTGTTCAAGCGCGGTGCATTCGATCCGCACAGCCCGGCCGATGTCGGCCCGGCTCAGATCGTGTTCTGGATCGCGTTCGCCGGCTTCTTCTTCGGCCTTACCTACGGTCTGCTCCAAATCGTCGGAGAGATGGCGGTTTTCCGGCGCGAGCGTTTGGCGGGACTCAGTGTGGGCGCATATGTGGCATCTAAGATCACGGCGCTACTTCCGGTGCTGGCCGCTGTGAGCGCGGTGCTACTCGGTGTGCTACGGCTGCTCGGTCGACTTCCCGACGCCGGATGGGATGTGTACGCAAGCCTTTTCGCGACGATCGTGATCGAGGCGACCTCGGCACTGGCCCTTGGCCTGCTCGCGTCGGCCGCGGTCTCCAATGCGGCGCAGGCCGCACTCGCCCTGCCGATGCTGTGCTTCCCCCAGGTCCTGTTTGGTGGCGCCATAGTTCCGGTTGATCAAATGGCCGCCCCGGGAAGGTTGATGAGCGTCGTCCTGTCGAACCGCCACGCGTTCGACGCATTGGGCCGCCAACTCGATCTCGGCCGCTACACGGCGACAGTGCCGGCCATGTCGGCCTATCGCGAAACCTTTCACGGTGGCGCCGGCGTCAGTCTGACCGCCCTCGCCGTGTTCGCCGTGGTGCTGACGCTGGCCACGGCCTGGGTACTGGACCGCCGGTCCTCCCGCTAGCTGCGCGAGCAGACGCAAAAGCCCCCAAAATCAACGATTTTGGGGTGCTTTTGCGTCTGTTCGCCGTCAGACAGCTCGGTCTGAGAACGGCCAGGGATGGGCCGATTCCAATTGTGCGGCAACGCGAATGAGAACATCTTCGCGGCCATAGGCCGCAGCGAGCTGGACGCCGATGGGCAGGCCTTCGCCATTGCGATACACAGGGAGGCTGATCGCCGGCTGGCCGCTCATGTTGAACGGGGGTGTGAACGCGGCGAACTCGCCACCGCGGCGCATCGGCGCCGTCGGATGCTCGGGATTGTTCTCGAATTCAGTGAGCGGCAAAGGAGGTTCGGCGACCGTGGGTGTCAGCAGCAGGTCCCAGCCGTCGGCCCACCACTGCTGCAGCGCACGCCGGAAGTTATAGACCGCGGCCTGGGCCACGGCATAGTCGATGGCGCTCACCTCCTGCGCCCGCTCGATGAGCGCCCAGTTCACCGGCTCGATGTCGTCGGCGGTCACCTCCCGGCCCAGCGTCTCGCTGAACCCGCGCGCCGCCATCGCCATCTGCGTAGTCCACAGCGCCATGAACTTCTGCTTCAGCGTCGTATCTGCCAGGGACTGCGGCCAAGCCGGCTCGACGATGTGCCCGAGGCCCTCCAGCATTGACGCCGCGGCGCGCACCGCAGAGACGCAGTCCTGATGCAGGAAGTCGCCGCGCGGATGGATGTCGAGCAGCCCGATGCGCAACCGGCCGGGATCGGCGCCGACCTCGTCGCGGTAAGGCCGTTGCGGCGGCGGGGCGATCACGCTGTCGCCGATGCCCGGACCACGTACCGCGTCGAGCAGGCCCGCCGTGTCGCGCACCGTGCGGCTGACACACAGTTCGACCCCCAACCCCACTTCGGCACGCGCCGGCCCTACCGTGATCCGTCCTTGGCTCGGCTTGAGCCCCACCAGCCCGCAGCAGGACGCGGGGATGCGGATGCTGCCGCCCCCGTCCGACGCGTTGGCGAATGGCACCATCCCTGCTGCCACCGCCGCGGCGGCGCCGCCACTTGACCCGCCTGGCGTGCGGTCCAGCGCCCACGGGTTGCGGGTCGGTCCCCAGGCCAACGGCTGAGTGGTCGGCAGGCTGCCCATCTCGGGGCTGTTCGTCCGCCCGGCGATCACCAGCCCGGCGGTCTTGAACCGGGCCACCAGCGTGGTGTCGGCGGTGTCGATCTTGCCCGCCTCTTTCAGCGCGATGTTGCCGTTCGAAAGGGTCTGGCCGGCGAAGCTTGTGTAGAGGTCTTTGAGCAGGAAGGGGACGCCGCGGAACGGGCCGTCGGGCAGGTGAGGATCGGCTGCGATCGAGCGGGCGTGGTCGAACCACTCGATGACCACGGCGTTCAATGACGGGTTCGACTGCTCGATCCGTTCGATCGCCGCCTCCAGCAACTCGCCGGGCGTCACCTGGCCCGTGGCCACCAGCGCCGCCTGATCCGTGGCGTCCATCCAGCGTGTCTCTTCGGCAAGCCCACTCATGGCTCTTGGTCTATCACGACGCAGAATGCTGGTTGCCGCCCGAGTCGCCGTGGTCAGTGAACGGCTTTAGGCTCCTTGTGCACAGGACTTTGCGGGGGATCGCTGATAAGTGTGAATAAACGGCTTGGTATGTCGACACGCAGAATCGCCGTGGTGGCGGCGTTCTGTTTAGCCGTCGCCCTATCCGCAGCCTGCTCGACTTCGAAGACGGTGTCCCCGCCTGCCGAAACACCCGGCACTTCGGTTTCGACAACCGCCGCCCGTCCGGTCGCCGCGCCGGCTCCCGCAACAAGCCCATTGGCGAAAGACTGGAAAAGCTACGGCGGTACGGTCTACTTCGGCTGTCCCGAGGGATTCTCGTCCGGCAAATCAGCGCTCGAAGATATTCGCCCCAAAATCTTCGATATCAAAACCGGGCAATTCGCAACGCCAGCCATCCCCACGGTGCCGCCCGGCGAGAATGTCACCGGTGCCATGTGTGCGCTGTCGAACGCGGTCGACGACATGAAGGTCGTCTATATCGCCACGACTGTTGCGGCAACCCCCGACAGCACCAAGACCACGGCGTACCTGTTCGACCTCAAATCGGACCACCCGTTGGCGACGAAAGAGCTGCAACCGCCGGCACCCGACCTCAAATTGACTGCACCAAAAGAATGGCGGCTGGGTGCGACCCTATCCGGTGTGGCATGGATCAACGCCTTCACCGATGGCAAAGGCGCTGCGTCGCCGCCCCGGACCGTTGTGGTGTCCAACAACGATCTTTCGATGGGATGGAATGACCCGCAGCCTGGCCGAGTTTGGCAGGATATTCTGGCGTTTCAACGGAATACGATGCCGGGCAAGACGTCGGGAGCGGAGCTGCGGCTACCGACAGGCGAAGCCGTATATCAGGACAACGACATAACGGCCGTCGAGGCCGAGCTGTCCGACGGGCCGGTCAAGCTGGTGAAGATTTCGCGGCAAGATCCCGCTAATCCTTCGGTCATCTCGACGATATTTTGGGACTTGAACACCAGATCCATCGTCAAGTTCGGCGATACCGACCGGATTTCGGGCAGCGGACTGGCGGTCACGTTGTCAGACGGGAGGTTATTCGTCGACGGCCGCGGCTCGGATAAGTCGCAGTTCGGCTTCGGGGTGTGGAATCTGCGCACGCAGCAGTGGGATTTGCTGAAGAGCAGAGACGAAGCCGGTAAATTGTCGATTTCCAAATTGGCCCTCTTCGGTGACCATCTCTATGTCACGTACGCCGGGGGGACGCTTTCAGTGCTCGGTCTGCCCGCCGCTAACGCGGTCGCGTCGACCTGGTCCGTCCGGCCTTTCGGACGGATATCGGGGTGGACGCTGGTGTGCCGCGGTGAGACACCCACAGGCGGCGAATGCCGGGAAATCGTGCTGGTCCAAGACGAGGACGGCCACTACCCGGGCCCATGGACCTAGGCACGACGGCGATTGACGGCCTTTGCCCTGCCGATTTTGCTGGGTGCGATTTCGAGCCACGGAGGTGACCTGATACTGATGGCGAGGTGGCACAGCCATAGCCACGGCAATTTCAGTTGGTGGAGTTCGCTTCTCCTCATCCTCGTCGTGGTGGTCACGCTTTACCTGGCGAGACGAAGGCAGCGCAGTTCGCGGTTTGGGCGGGATTCGGCCGGCTCCTGGCCGCAAACCGGTGCCACGCCTGGCTGGTATCCGGACCAAAACGATTCGTCACTGATGCGTTACTTCGACGGTCAGAACTGGACATCGCAGACACGACGTCGGGAGTAACGCCCCTCGATGACGACCGCGCCACTGCAATCTGGACACCTAAATAGCTTCCGCCGCAACTGGTTTCGCTAATAGGAAGTCACTAAGGTGTCCTGCCAGTCTCCCCAAGCCTGGCTGCTAACGTAGCCGTTTATGGGTGCCTTGGATGGACGCGTCGCCTTGATCACCGGTGGCGCTCGCGGGCAAGGCCGCGCACACGCGTTGGCACTGGCGGCCGAAGGGGCGGACATCGTCGTAGCCGATGCGCCCGGCCCGATGACGGATCTGACTTATCCGCTAGGCACCGAGGACGACCTCCGAGAGACGACGAAGCTGGTCGAGGAACTGGGCCGGCGCTGCTTGCCGATAACCCTCGACGTGCGGGACTCCGCTCAGGTTGGCGCCGCCCTCGAGCAGACGGTCAAGGACATGGGCAGCCTCGACATCGTGGTGGCCAACGCCGGCATCGTCAGCACCGGGCCGCTGGAGGAGGTCAGCGACCAGGTTTGGCGGCAGCTGGTCGACACCAACCTGACCGGCGTGTTTCACACCCTGCGGGCGGTCATTCCGGTGATGCGGCGGCAACGTTTCGGCAGGATCGTCGTGACATCGTCGATGGGCGGCCGGATGGGCATCCCAGACCTCGCGGCGTACAACGCCACCAAGTGGGGAATCATCGGGCTGGCCAAGTCCGTCGCCCTGGAGGTCGCCAAAGAGGGCATAACGGTCAACGTCATCTGTCCCACCACGACGCAGACACCGATGGTGCAGCCGTCGGGAGGCGACGACGTGCCCGACGACTTGGTGCGCCGCATGATGAAAGCCAACCCGATACCCCTGCCGTGGCTGCAACCCGAAGACGTCAGCCGCGGGGTTGTTTACCTGGTCACCGACCCCGGGGTCATCACCGGCAGCGTGTTAGAGGTCGGCCTCGGCGGTAGCGCCCGCATCCATTGACGGTGCGAACACGGTCGAGCTCCGGTATCGCAGGCGTTTTTACTTAGCGAATTCTCAGCAGATTCTTTGGCCCCGGATAGATCAGCTCAAAGGATCCTCAAAGTCGCCTGCCTCATGATCAATCTCATGATGAGTATGAGTGAGTCGATCTGCACCGACCAGCTAGAAGAGCTGATCCACAAGGTGTCGTTCTACGGCGTGGATGATATCCCCGCCGATCTGCTGACGTGCCTAGAAGAAATCGCCACCGATCTAGCCGAGGATGACGGCACAAGGCGGCGGGCGCGGCCGGGGTTCTGCTACCGACCTACGCTCCTGGCGGGCTAGTACTTCACCGTTTCGCACTGTCGTTACGCGCACCGGCTCTCTCACAACGCTCATCGTTCACCCCGCGGCTCACGGCCGACCTGCGACGCACCTGTCGCCCGAACACGATCCACGACACAGCGACGACCACGAACGCGGTCGCATCGACCGCGTCTGACCAGTCGGCTGGATAAATCACTCCGCTTATGTAGTGCGCGATAAAACCTTGCGGCGGCAGCGGCGCCATGCCGGCGTGCGTCCTGGCCCATCGCTCTAGCCACGTCAGGGGACAGTCGAAGTCCAGCGTCACGCTCAGGAACGCCCAGGCGACAGCGACTGCATGACAGATGATCGTCCAACGCCACCGCAACGCGAGGAACCCGCCGACCACCAAATAGGCGAGGAAGGCGAGATGCACCACGACGGTCGCAACCACTACGGCGAGATACACGAGCGTGCCGCCTAAGTCATTTCCTGATCAAAGTTTCTGTGTGACAACATATTTCCAGCTCGAGTGGCGGACGTGAGCACCCAGAGTGCGAGCCTTCCTCCGATTTGTTAAGGGTAAGCCCAGTTTGGCGCGGCAGCGCTGCCGGTCAACGCGCAGCAGCGGCTTCCTCAGCGAACGGCCGCCCGCATTACGTACCGGCTCCCGGTGGCACCGGGCACCAGCCCGGACCGCAGTTCATCCGAGGAATGCTTCCCTCGACGGTATCCGAGGTGTGCGCACCGTTGCCGTTGTCGATCCATCGACGATGCCAGTCGTGGCAGACGTTCATATCCCAGTCCAGGTCAGGTGGCAGCGTGGCGACCAGCCTCATCGAGCCGTCAGGGAACTGCTGGTACTTGTACGGCACGGGCAACGGCTCGCCGGGGCACCACGTTCCGTAGCCCTTGTCCGCTTGGGCAGTTCCCGTAGTCGGCCCAAATCCGGCCAGAGCCAGCCCGCCGCCGATCAGCGCTCCGGCGATCACCTTCTGCATGATGCGGTCGTGTGCCACTGTCGTGGTCCTTTGCTGCGTTGGCCACCGATCCCAACTTGCACTATCGCCGCAGCGGCTTGCGGTTTGCTTGCGGACGATTCCGCAACTGGTCCTGGTCCTGGGCTTTCGCACCGAAGAACGTATGTCAGCCTCGCTGCGATGCGATGATCGAAGTGCAGTATTCCAAGGGAGACGCAATGACTGCATTCAAGATCACGTTGCCGCTGCGCAGAGCCGCCTTCATTGCCAGCCTGGGCGTCGTACTGCTGTCCGGAGGACTGATCGCCGCGGCGCCGCCGGCCAACGCAGGATGCCTGTACGGAGGACCCGGTCTCAGCAAGTGCGACGGACCCGTCCAGCCTGACGGCACCTGGCAACGTTGCGTGGCATTTACCACCTTGGTGCCTAACGGCGCCAGTTCCTACCTAATGCCTGAGAGGCGCTGCGATTTGATGGGTCCTGGCCAGTACCCTTCGGATCTCGGCTTCGCTGACCCGCCGACACACATCGACGACTGAGCTTCGGCTTGGGCCAGGGCTACAAGTCGAAGGCTGCGGCGGAGAAGTGGCGTCAACGTGGTTCGTAGGCCAGAAACACTGCACTCGGCGAACGGCATCGTCCGGCTTGACTCCCATACCCACTAATCTCTGAGCAATTTGGGCCGGGGGGCACAGCAGAATCGAAATCCGTCTCGATCACATGAACGCTGTGAAACCAGTTCTCTGGACTCACCCCCGGCGGCGGGGGGTCCGTTCCGACGCAACGTGCGTAACCCCTCGATGCCACTGTCAGCGTGAGCAGACGACGCCCCCATCAGCACGGCCGGGGAAATGACCAGAACGGCGATGGCTACGCGGACAAACGCAGCGAGGCAAGCGAAACGCATGCTCATAAGCATCCAGCTATAACGACCGAAACGAAGCAAACTGGTGTGACGCGATTAGCCTAGGCTGCTCGGCATGCCTGACGCTGACCTGGCGGTGGCAGGTACAGGATTCGAACCTGTGAAGCTTTCGCGACGGATTTACAGTCCGCTCCCATTGGCCGCTCGGGCAACCTGCCGCCTAGCAGGTTACAACGAGCGGGTAGACAGAGCACAAACGGGCGTCACCCGAATCAAGGCCCTGAAGGAGGGAAGCATCAATGGCGGACTCATCGTTCGACATCGTCAGCAAGATCGATCGGCAAGAAGTCGACAACGCGCTCAACCAGGCCGCTAAAGAGCTGGCCACCCGCTTTGACTTCCGCGGCACCGACACCAAGATCGCGTGGAAGGGCGACGAGGCCGTCGAACTGACCTCGTCCACCGAGGAGCGCGTCAAGGCCGCCGTCGACGTCTTCAAGGAAAAGCTGATCCGCCGGGACATCTCGCTGAAGGCCTTCGACGCCGGCGAACCGCAGGCATCCGGCAAGACCTACAAGGTCACCGGCACCCTAAAACAGGGCATCAGCAGCGAGAACGCCAAGAAGATCACCAAGCTCATCCGCGACGACGGCCCCAAGACCGTCAAGACACAGATCCAGGGCGACGAGGTTCGAGTCACCAGCAAGAAGCGCGACGACCTGCAGGCCGTCATCGCGATGCTGAAAAAGGCGGACCTGGACGTGGCGCTGCAGTTCGTGAATTACCGGTAGCGACGACGAGCGTAACCGGGCTGCGAATCCGCCCGCTCATTTTCGCAGCCACGTCACGCTCGGCGACCAACAGGCGGTGGCCCGACCAACCGGTGGGTGCCTAGTCTGGTAACGATCCGAGTATCGAAGTGAGGTTTGCAATGACCCTGACTCCTCAGGAACCCGATTACTTCGACGTCGTCATCGTCGGCGCCGGCATCTCCGGCATCGGCGCGGCCTATCGGATCATCGAGCGCAACCCGCAACTGACCTACACCATCCTGGAACGGCGCGGGCAGATCGGCGGCACCTGGGATTTGTTCCGGTACCCGGGGGTGCGCTCCGACAGCAGCATTTTCACGCTGTCGTTTCCCTACGAGCCATGGCCCCGCAAGGAAGGCGTCGCTGACGGCGACCACATCCGCGAGTACCTGACCGCCACCGCGCGCAAACACGGCATCGACAGCCACATCCAGTTCGACAGCTACGTCCGCTCGGCGGACTGGGATTCCTCCACCGACACCTGGACGGTGACGCTTGAACAAAATGGCGTCCAGAAGCAATACCGCAGCCGGTTCGTCTTCTTCGGCAGCGGCTACTACAACTACGACGAGGGCTACACCCCGGACTTTCCCGGCATCGAGCAGTTCGGCGGCACCGTCGTACATCCGCAGCACTGGCCCGAGGACTTGGACTACGCCGGCAAGAAGATCGTGGTGATCGGCAGCGGAGCCACCGCGGTCACGCTGATCCCGTCGCTGGCGGAGCGAGGCGAAAAGGTGACCATGCTGCAGCGCTCGCCGACCTACATGATCTCGGCGTCCAAATACAGCCGAGTTGCGGCTGTCGCGCGTAAATTGTTGCCCCCCAAGGCATCTCACTTGGTTATTCGAGTGTGGGCCGCGTTGACCGAAGCCTTCATCTGGTTCTTGTCCCGCAAGACGCCGGGTTTCGTGAAGTGGCTGCTGCGACGCGTGGCGGTCAAAAACCTGCCCGACGGCTTCGACGTCGACAGGCACTTCAAGCCGCGGTACAACCCGTGGGACCAGCGGATGTGCCTGATCCCCGACGCCGACCTGTACACGACCATCGGCACAGGCCGCGCCAATGTGATCACCGATCAGATCGACCACTTCGACGCCACCGGTATCGCGCTGCAATCCGGTGACCACCTGGATGCCGACATCATCGTCACCGCGACGGGCCTGCATCTCCAAGCCCTTGGCGGCGCCACGGTCAGCCTGGACGGGGCGGAGATCAATCCCCGGGACCGCTTCGTCTATAAGGCCCACATGCTCGAAGACGTGCCCAACCTGTTCTGGTGTGTGGGCTATACGAACGCATCCTGGACGCTGCGCGCCGACATTACCGCGCGGGCGACGGCAAAGCTGCTGGCGCATATGGAATCTCACGGCTACACGCACGCCTATCCACACCTTGGCGATCAGCAGATGTCCGAAAAGCCATCGTGGGATATCCAGGCGAACTATGTGAAGCGGGCGCTGCATGCGCTGCCGAAGTCCGGCACCAAGCGGCCGTGGAATGTGCGGCAGAACTACTTCGCCGATGCCATCGACTACAAATTCGACCGCATCGAGGAGGCGATGGTGTTCGGCAGCGTTCGGCAATACGCTGAGCTCCATGGCAGCTGAGAAACGCGAACCCAAAGTCGTTGTCCTTGGTGGCGGTTCCTGGGGAACCACGGTGGCGTCAATCTGTGCGCGCCGCGGACCGACGCTGCAGTGGGTACGTTCCGAGGCCACTGCCAAGGACATCAACGAAAACCACCACAACTCCCGGTATCTGGGTAACGACGTCCAGTTGAGCGACACCCTGCGCGCCACCACCGACTTCGCCGAGGCCGCCAACTCCGCCGACGTCGTCGTGATGGGCGTGCCCTCACATGGCTTCCGCGGCGTGCTCACCGAGCTGGGCAAAGAATTGCGGCCCTGGGTGCCGGTGGTGTCACTGGTCAAAGGGCTCGAGCAGGGCACCAACATGCGGATGTCGCAGATCGTCGAGGAAGTGCTGCCCGGCCATCCGGCGGGCATCCTGGCCGGGCCCAACATCGCCCGCGAGGTGGCTGAGGGCTATGCGGCCGCAGCGGTACTGGCGATGCCCGATCAGCATTTGGCGACCCGGCTGTCGGGGTTGTTCCGGACCCGGCGATTTCGGGTGTACACCACCGACGACGTCGTCGGCGTCGAGATGGCCGGCGCGCTCAAGAACGTCTTCGCCATCTCCGTCGGGATGGGTTACGCGATGGGCATCGGCGAAAACACCCGCGCACTGATAATCGCCCGCTCGCTGCGCGAGATGACGAAGTTGGGCGTTGCGACGGGTGGGAACGCCGAAACCTTCCCCGGGCTTGCCGGTCTGGGCGACCTCATCGTCACCTGCACCAGCCAGCGCAGCCGCAACCGCCACGTAGGCGAGCAACTCGGTGCGGGCAAGCCGATCGACGAGATCATCGCCTCGATGAATCAGGTAGCCGAGGGCGTCAAAGCCGCCAGCGTGGTGATGGAGTTCGCCGACGAGTTCGGGCTGAACATGCCGATTGCGCGCGAAGTGGACGCCGTGATCAACCACGGCTCGACGGTTGAGCAAGCCTATCGCGGCCTGATCGCCGAAACCCCCGGTCACGAGGTGCACGGCGCGGGGTTCTAGTAGTTAATCGAAACCGAACGGCCCGTGACCGATTGGACGCTCCGCGAGCTTATGCACGATCCACTGATTCATCGAAACACCTTGCTCGACGGCTTCGGGTACGAGGCGAGCATGCAATGGAGATGATGTGCGCACGACAAACGTGCCGTTGTAGTTACGTTCGGCCAGCGGTACGGGCGGCGCCCCGCCCTCGGTCTTCAAGTCATCGACGTATTCGTCGACCGCCTGCTCGATGCCGGCAATCGCCGCGCGCACGCTGGGCCCATAGTGCGACAGCGACCGGAACTCGAGACAGACGCCCACGTATTCTTGGCGCTCAGGCGACCATTCCACGCGGTAGGTGTATTGGTTCACGCTTGGTGCGGTAACACGTTCACCATTGACCCCGCCAGTCACACGACGGCGGGACCAATCGGTCGCAAACCGATAGCACCGGCGATATCAAGTTTTAGCAGCGGTGCATTGTTCCGCCAGCGCTCGGCTCAGGCGGCCCGCAGAATTGGCAAACGTTCAGTCGACGTCGATGCTGATGTGCAACCGCTTGCCGCACACGTGGGCCAGCCGCGCCAGCTCGTCGACGCGCGGCGCCTCAGCCCCACTCTCCCAGGCGGCCACCACGTCCTGGCTCGTGCCGAGTGCAGTCGCCAGCTCGGCCTGGGTCATATCCGCACCGACACGCGTCTCGAACACCAGATCCGACAGGTCCAATGACAGTCCGGCCTCATGGATATCCATCGATTCAATTTCCGCCATTGGAATCACAGCTCTCATAAGTTGCCGCCGAATATTAATTCCAATGTAAAGCCCGCAGGGACACCGGGCTACCCGCGCGCCATCGCCTCCAGGCGGCGGATGCGGTCTTCGATCGGCGGGTGCGTGGAGAACAGCGACCCGATCCGCTCGCCGGCACGGAATGGGTTGGCGATCATCAGGTGCGCCTGGCTGGCCAGCTGCGGCTCGGGCGGCAGGGGGGCCAGCTGCACGCCACCGGAGATCTTGCGCAGCGCCGACGCCAAGGCCAGCGGATCGCCGGTCAGCACGGCACCCGACTCGTCGGCCTGATACTCCCGCGATCGCGACACCGCCATCCGCACCACCATCGCCGCGATGGGACCTAACAACGAGACCACCAGCAGGGCAAAGGGATTGTCGCCATCGTCACGGTCGTTGCCGCCGAAGAACATCGCTATGTAGGACAACGCTGTGATCACCGAAGCCATGGCTCCGGCGACGCAGGAAATGAGGATGTCGCGGTTGTAGACGTGCGACAGCTCGTGGCCCAGCACGGCGCGCAGCTCGCGCTCGTCGAGGATCTGCAGGATGCCGGTGGTGCAGCACACCGCGGCGTTGCGCGGGTTGCGTCCCGTGGCGAACGCGTTGGGCGCATTGGTATCGCTGATGTACAGCCGGGGCATCGGCTGGTGTGCACTGGTAGCCAACTCACGCACGATGCGATACATCACCGGCGCCTGCAGCTCGGAAACCGGCTGCGCGTGCATCGCCCGCAGCGCCAGCTTGTCGCTGTTGAAATAGGTGTAGGCGTTGCAGCCGATCGCGAACAGCACTGCCAGCCACATGGCCGTTCTGCCGAACAGCGAGCCGACCAAGACGATCAACGCGGACATACCGACCAGCAGGGCAAAGGTCTTCGCCCTGTTGGCATGGGGATGCCAGGTCATCTTTGCGTGTCCTCCTACGAACACCTGGGATTTTGCGGTCTTCAGCTAATCCAACGCCCGAGATGACCCGCTAGGTTCCGCGATGTCAGGCAACCGGCCCGTTAGCCGTGCCGATTGACCGTGTAGTCAACCAGCGCTTCCAGCGCGTGCCGGCCGGGGACGTCCGGCAGCAGGTCCAGCTCATGGCGCGCCTTCGCCGCATATCGAGCCAGCTCCTCTTTGGCCTTGGCCATGCCCGGCGACGCCCGCAACAAGGTCAGCGCCTCGAGAACCTCCGCGTCATCGTCGACTGGCCCGGACAGCAGCGAACGCAGCCGCTCGCCGTCGGGCCCGGTTTCGGCCAGCGCATAGAGCATCGGCAGGGTATGCACCCCTTCGCGGACATCGGTGCCGGGCAACTTCCCGGACTCGTGGGAGTCGCTGTCGATGTCGATGATGTCGTCGGAGATCTGAAACGCGGTGCCCACAAAGCCGCCAAGCCGGCTCAGCCGTTCAACCTGTTCGTCGTCGGCGCTGGAGAACATGCCCCCGAATTTGCCGGCCGCGGCGATCAGGCAGGCCGTCTTCTCGTACACCACCTTCAGATAGTGCTCGACCGAATCGACCCCTTCGGCCACCCCGCGGGTCTCCCGCATCTGCCCGGTCACCAGCTGAGCGAAGGTGTCGGCGACGATCCGCACCGCTTCGGGCCCCAGCCGCGATACCAGCCGCGATGCCGTGGCCAGCAGGTAATCGCCGGCCAGAATGGCGACGTTGTTGCCCCACCGCACGTTCGCGGTCGGCGTGCCCCGGCGGACCTCCGCCTCGTCCATCACGTCGTCGTGGTACAGCGTGGCCAGGTGGATCATCTCGATGACCGCGCCGGCGAGCGTCACCTCCCACGCCTCCGGATTAGGCCCGGTCTGCGCAGCCAGCACGGTGAACAACGGCCGGAACCGTTTGCCGCCGGCCTTGAACAGGTGCAGCAGCGAATCGATCATTACCTCGTCGGCGCTGCGCAGCTCGGTGTCCATGAGCTCCTCGATCCGCGCCACCGCGTCGCGGACAGTCGCGGCGAAAACGGCATCGCCGAAGTCAACGCCTGCCACCACCGTCGCCGGAGTCCTCACCCGACCAAACATACTGGTGACATGGAGAGGGCAGCGACCAGAGCCGACCTGGTGGTCGTGGGCGCCGGACCGGCCGGCTCGGCGGCCGCCGCCTGGGCCGCGCGGGCGGGCAGCGACGTGCTGGTCATCGACTCGGCCAGCTTCCCTCGGGACAAGGCCTGCGGTGACGGGCTGACCCCGCGTGCGGTCGCCGAGCTGGAACTGCTGGGCCTGGGCGACTGGCTGAATGGCCGCATCCGGCATCGCGGCTTGCGAATGAGCGGATTCGGCGGCGAGCTGGACGTCGAATGGCCCGGCCCGTCGTTCCCGTCGTACAGCAGCGCGGTGGCCCGCGTGGAACTGGACGACCGGATCCGCAAGGTCGCCGAGGATTCCGGCGCGCGCATGCTGCTGGGGACCAAGGCGGTCGCGGTGCACCATGACTCGTCGCGGCGGGTCGTCTCGCTGACCTTGGCTGACGGTACTGAGGTGGGTTGTCGGCAGTTGATCGTCGCCGACGGCGCCCGGTCTTCGCTGGGCCGAAAGCTGGGCCGGCGATGGCACCAGGAGACGGTCTACGGCGTCGCGGCGCGCGGCTACCTGGCCACCCCGCGCGGCGACGAGCCCTGGCTGACCTCACATCTGGAGCTGCGCTCCCCTGACGGCGCGGTGCTGCCTGGCTACGGCTGGATTTTTCCGCTGGGCAACGGCGAGGTGAACATCGGCGTCGGAGCGCTGTCGACGACCAAACGACAAGCCGACCTGGCGCTGCGGCCGCTGATCTCCTATTACACCGACCTGCGCCGCCAAGAGTGGGGTTTCACCGGCCAGCCGCGGGCGGTGTCGTCGGCGCTGCTGCCGATGGGCGGCGCGGTGTCCGGAGTGGCGGGGCCGAACTGGATGTTGATCGGCGACGCGGCCGCCTGCGTCAACCCCCTCAACGGCGAGGGCATCGACTACGGCCTGGAGACCGGGCGGCTGGCCGTCGAGCTGCTGGGCTCGCGCGACCTGTCGCAAGTCTGGCCGTCGCTGCTGCAGCACCACTACGCCCGGGGATTCTCGGTGGCCCGCAGGCTGGCGTTGTTGCTGACCTTCCAGCGGTTCCTGCCCGCGACCGGTCCCATCGCGATGCGCTCCACCAGGCTGATGACGATCGCCGTGCGGGTGATGGCCAACCTGGTCACCGACGACGACGCCGACTGGGTGGCCCGAGTGTGGCGGAGCGGCGGCCGGGCGTCACGGCTGATCGACCGCCGACCACCCTTCAGCTGAGCCGGCGAGAGGGATCCCGAGCAGACGCAAAATCGCCTCAGAACGGCCATTTTTGGGCGATTTTACGTCTGCTCGCCGGTATCAAGGCAGTTGACATATATCAGGCTGGTTGATATAGAAGATGCATGACTGAACTCGACTTCGAATTCGAAACCGCATATCGCGGCGAATCCGCGCGACTCGGCGAGGGCGTGCGACCGCCGTGGAGCCTGGGCGAACCACAGCCCGAACTGGCCGCGCTGATCGAGCAGGGCAAATTTCACGGCGACGTCCTCGATGCGGGCTGCGGGGAAGGTGCTATTTCGCTGGCACTGGCCGAACGAGGGCACTCCACCGTGGGCCTGGACATGTCGCCCACCGCCATCGAGCTGGCCCGCCGCGAAGCACAGCAGCGTGGCTTGACCAACGCGACCTTCCAGGTGGCAGATATCAGCGATTTCACCACCTACCCGGCGGGGTCGGCGGGACGGTTCAACACCATCGTGGACAGCACTCTGTTCCACTCCATGCCGGTCGAGCTGCGCGACGGTTACCAGCAGTCGATCGTCCGCGCGGCGGCGCCGGGGGCGTCCTACTTTGTGCTGGTCTTCGACAAGGCGGCCGTATCTGAAGGTCCGATCAACGCGGTCACCGAGGAAGAGCTGCGCGGGGTGGTCGCCAAGTACTGGGTCATCGACGAAATTAGGCCGGCCCGGCTGCACTCCAAGTTCTCCGCCGAGCCCGGCGGCATGCCGCCGATGTTCGATATTCGCGAAGAGGCGAACGGCTTCAGCTCCATCGGCGGATGGCTGCTAACCGCCCACCTGGGCTGATATTGGCGTGTATAGTCCCGCTAATGAAGCGCATGAGGCTGGCTACCATCGGTGCCACGGCGGCCGCTGCGATCGCGCTGGCCGCACCGGCACAGGCTGACGACTACGACGCCCCGTTCAACGCCCAGCTCCACCAGTACGGCATCTACGGCCCGCAGGACTACAACGCCTGGTTGGCCAAGATCAGCTGTGACCGGATGGACAGGGGCGTGGACACTGACGCGTACAAGTCGGCCACGTTCATCCAACGTAACCTGCCGCTACACACCACCCAGGGCCAGGCGTTCCAGTTCCTGGGTGCGGCTGTCGACCACTACTGCCCCGAACACGTGAACGCCTTGCAGGCGGTCGGGCGCTAAGACTGTCTCACCCCTGGCCGGTCATTTAGCGGTTCGGCCAGCGCGTATCGAGAATGTCCAGCGCATTGGGCAGTCCCTTCCGGTAGCGGGCTTTGTCCACCGCTTTGATGGGCGCCCACCACGGGGCCTGGAACAGCTTGACGATCTGGACCATCCGACCCACGTAACCCGATGCGTCCAGCACGCCGTTCGCGGCGTAGCGACCGCCTTCGTTACTGGAACACCGCGTGCGAGCGCATTCACATCGACGACGCCGTTCGCGACTATCTCAACGCATTGGTCGACCTGAAGATGATCAACCCGCTGTTGGGGATGATGTTCGGCCCGCTGCTGAGATTTCTGACGATCGGGTCACTGGCACCGATATTCCGCGAAGCGATGGGCTACGAGTGGACCGAAGTGGACCGTCGGCGCTACGAACACCTTTTCCTGTTCGTATCGTTCGTCAACCGGTTTCTGCCCAGGTTCATCCGGTACGGCGGCAGCTACCTGCTGATCGGTGACGTGCGCCGGCGAATCCGCCGTGGGAAATCGCTGATTTGAGCGTTTCGAGCAGCTAACGCTGCGCCTTGTAGGCGGCGTGCAATGCCACGATGCCGCCGGTCAAATTGCGCCAGCGCACCGCCGACCACCCGGCCCGCGAGATTTGGCGGGCCAGCGTCGGCTGGTCGGGCCAGGCTCTGATCGACTCCGCCAGGTAGACGTAAGCCTCGGGATTGCTCGACACCGCACGGGCCACCCGCGGCAGCGCCTGCATCAGATATTCCTTGTAGGCGGTCGCGAACACCGGGTTGGTCGGGGTGGAGAACTCGCACACCACCAGCCGACCGCCCGGCCGGGTGACCCGAGCCATCTCGCGCAGCGCCTTTTCGTGATCGACGACGTTGCGGAGCCCGAAGCTGATGGTGACGGCGTCGAATACGCCGTCACCGAATGGCAGCATGGTGGCATCGCCGGCGACCTTCGGCACGCTTCGCGCCGCACCTGCCGCGAGCATTCCGACCGAGAAATCCGCCGCGACACACCACGCTCCCGATTTCCGCAGCTCCACCGTGGACACCGCGGTCCCCGCGGCCAGATCCAGCACCTTCTTCCCCGGCCCGATCGGCAACGCGGCTCGGGTGGCTCGCCGCCAGTACCGATCCTGACCCAGCGAGACCACGGTGTTGGTCAGGTCATACCGGCGGGCGACGCCGTCGAACATCGAAGCGACGTCCCGAGGGTCTTTGTCCAGGTCCGCGCGACTCACGGTGCAGACGCTACCTTGGCCAGGCGGGAGCGCGGTGGCGCGGGGCTTTGCGCGTGAATCCTGAGCTCTGGGTGTGAATCCTGGGCTTCGCGTGTGCAGCCTGGGCGGAAAACTACGCCGGTTCCCGCCCCATATTCACAGCGAACGCCGCCAATGCACACTCAAAGCCCTCAGTACACACCGAACTGCGTCTTCGCACCTTCAGCTAAGCGGACTGGCGCCACGAAAGCCGTATCCGCGCGGCCGGTGACATCACCGCGCGGTAGTGATCCAGCAGCTCGTCGCAGATGACCGGCCAGCTGCGTCCGAGCATGCTGCGCCGCGCGGCATGCGCATAGCGCCGCCTCTCGGCGATCAGTTGATCCACAGCGGCGGGCAGTCGCGCCTCAAACTCGTTGACTCCCAACAACAGTCCAGTGCGGCGGGGGACGACGAGATCGCGTGGTCCGCCGGCGTCGGGGGCGATCACCGGCAGCCCCGACGCCAGCGCTTCCTGCACGACTTGACCAAACGTCTCGTGCTCACCGGTGTGCACGAAGACGTCCATGCTGGCATACGCCGCAGCGAGCTCCTCACCGTAGAGTGCGCCAGTGAAAACCGCTGTGGGCATTGCTGATTGCAGCTTGTCTCGGTCGATGCCGTCGCCGACGACGACGATCTGCACCGTGTCTCGGGCGGCCAGCACCGCCAACCGCTCAACGTGTTTCTCCGGCGCCAGCCGGCCCACAAAGCCGACGATCGGCTTAGCCTCCGGCGACCAGCGTCGCCTGACCGACTCGTCTCGCGCAGACGGAGCGAACCGAAGCACATCGATCCCGCGAGCCCATCGATAGACCCGCGGAACACTGTGGGCGAGGAGCGATTCCATCGTCGCGCTAGACGGTGCCAGAGTGCGGTCGGCGAGGCGGTGCAGGTGGCGGAACCATGCCCACGCCGCCCGTGCCGTCTGGGATCTCAGGGGAATGCCGTAACTCGCCGCGAAACCCGGCACGTCGGTTTGGTACACCGCCACCGTCGGCACCCCCAGCCGGCGAGCCGCGCGCAGCCCGCCGTAACCGAGCAGCGCCGGCGACGCCAGATGCACCACGTCGGGATCGAATCCGCGTAGCACACTGAGCATTCGCGGCGTGGGCACACCGAGCGGCAGGGTGGTCACCTTCGGGAACATCCGCGCTGGTGCCCGATGTACTCGGACCCCGTCGTGAACGCGTTCCGCACGGGGTTCACCCGGCGGGTTGTCGGGCGCGATGACGAGGGCTTCGTGTCCCGTTCGGCGCAGATGCTCAAGTATCCGCACCACTGAGTTGCTGACACCGTTGACGTTCGGAAGGAACGACTCGGCGACGATTGCAACGCGCACTCCACCACTGTGGCGGCGTCAGCTGTCGACGAGATTGCCGATGGACGTACGGGACGCGAACTCTCTAGCTTGATTCGCCGGGTGCGCTCTTCGACTTTTCCCGAGGGTCCAGTCGCCTGTCCAGCAAGGCCAGCACGACCAGCGCGGCCGTCGCGGCCAGCCAGGACAGCACGGCGATGGACCCCGCCGGGATGATGGCCAGTCCGGCGTTGCGGTGCTGCACCCGGACCAGGTTCGGGTCGTTCTTGTTGTATTCGACGTAAATCCGCATACCCGTGGCCAATTCGGACGGATACAGCACACCGAGCTCGGGCCGGTAGGTGACGCGGTCGGGTGTGACGAACTCGATGGTGGAGCGTCGCGGACCGGCGCTGAGCACTTCCGCTTGTGCCACACCCATATTGCGGTCGATCGCCAGGTCGTTGCGCCACGCGCCGGCCACCAGCAGCATCGACTGTAGGGTGACCAGACCGACCACGATCAGGATCGCGATCCGTGCCCACCGCAGCACGATCCGCGGCCGGGTCTTCGGCGGATCATCGGTGCGGCCGTGAATCAGGGTGCGCAGCAACCGTTTCGGCGATATCACAGGTCCCTCATAGCGCGGCCTTGATGGCGGCGTGTAGCCCGCGCAGTGAGGACCGGTCAGCCTTGACTTCCAGCACCCGCATACCGGGAGCGGATTCGTCGAGGGCCGCTGCCAGCTCGTCGACCTCGATCTGTCTGCTCTCAACGTGGTACGCGCGGCACAACGCACCCACGTCGACGTCGTGCGGGGTACCGAAAATCCGCGACGACACGTCGGAGAACCTGGGGTCGCCCTGCTCGAGCAGCTCGAAGATGCCACCGCCGTTGTCGTTGGACACCACGATCGTCAGGTGCGCAGGTGTCGGTTCGGTGGGGCCGATCAGCAGCCCGGAGCTGTCGTGGACGAAGGTCAGATCGCCGATCAGCGCCACGGTGCGTGGCGCGCTGCCGGAGCTTCCGGTCCGCTCGTGGGACCCCTCATATGCCAGAGCCGCCCCTATCGCGGTGGACACGGTGCCGTCGATGCCCGCCACGCCGCGGTTGGACCGCACCAGCACGCCGTCGGTGGACAAGCCCACCAGCGCCGCATCGCGGACCGGGTTCGACGCCCCCAACACCAGCTGATCGCCGGGCCGAAGCGCGTCGGCCACCGCCGCCGCAACGTGCAGCCCGGTGGTCAGCGGGTGCGCGGCGAGTTGGCTCCGCACCGCCGTGATCGCGTGCTGATGCATCTCCGCGCAGCGACGCAGCCACGCCGGGTTTGGTGACCCGGTGGTGACCGCCCGCGTGCCGGTGGCCTGTGAGTTGCCCGAGACATCCGGCCAGCGTGGCCCGGTGGTCAGCGCATACACGGGCACTTTGGGGTCGGCCAGCAGCGCCGATACCGGACGGTGCAGCGTCGGGCGGCCCAGCATGATCACCTGTTTGGGGCGCAGCAGCGTCAGCGCCAGCGGGTGCAGCGGGTTAGGCCCCGGCGGCGCCGTCGGCTCGGCGACGGTGGGCAATTCGGCCAGGTTGGGGTGCACGCCCGCGCCGTGCCCGGCGATGACGACGGTGTCGGCCGACAGGTCGATATCCAGGGGCTGGTCGAAGGTGACCGGCGGCGTGTGCGTCCACGGCTTGCCGCCCGGCCGGCCCGGCGGGGTGAGCGAGCCGCGGGGTTCCGGATCCGGCACCAGCGGTTCGCGCAGCGGAATGTCGAAGTGCACGGGACCGGCGTTGGCGGACCGGGCGCCGGTGGCGGCTACCAGGACCCGGCAGGTCGCCGATCGCCAGGTGGCGTTGAGGGAATCCAGCCGTTCGGGCGCGTCCTCCGCCAGACCCAGGCTGATGGTGGCGCGAACCTGGGTGCCGAAGTAGCCCAGCTGTTCCATGGTCTGGTTGGCCCCGGTACCGAGCAATTCGTAGGGCCGGTTGGCCGACAACACGATCAGCGGCACCCGCGCGTAGTTGGCCTCTACGACCGCCGGGCCTAGGTTGGCCACGGCGGTGCCCGACGTCATCGCGACACAGACCGGCGCACCGGCGGCGATTGCCAGCCCGATGGCCAGATAGCCCGCGGTGCGTTCGTCGATGCGAACGTGCAAGCGGATCCGGCCTGACCGGTCGGCATCCTGCAGCGCGAATGCCAGCGGGGCGTTGCGTGAGCCGGGGCACAGCACCACGTCGCGGACGCCGCCGCGGATCAGCTCGTCGACGACGACGCGGGCTTGTGTCGTCGAGGGGTTCACCACTACAGGTTGTCACAACCGCGACGGCGGCCGGCAACAGCGCCACATCAGTCACACCAGCCACGGCAACGGCGTCGAGTCTGCGGTAGTGGCGCCGACGCTGCGATGAAAGCATCGGGACGACGCCATGGCTAGCCCTGGACGCAGACTCGGTGCGATTCGAAGCCGGCGAGTAGCTCAGCGAACGATGCGGCAACCACGGCGGGGCACTCAGTAGGATTCGCTGCATGCCGCTTGAGAACGGTGCCGTCTTCGCTGGCTACACCATTCGGCGTCTGCTCGGTTCCGGCGGGATTGGAGAGGTCTATCTGGCCCAACATCCCAGGCTGCCGCGGCTGGACGCGCTGAAGATCCTGCCCGCCTCGCTGACCGGAGACACCGACTACCGGCAGCGCTTCAATCGGGAGGCCGACCTGGCGGCCACGCTGTGGCATCCGAACATCGTCGGACTGCACGATCGCGGTGAGTTCGACGGCCAGCTGTGGATCACCATGGACTACGTGGACGGCACCGACGCCGCCCACGCGGTGAGCGCGGCCAACGGTTTGGCCGAGCCGGACGTCGTTGAGATCGTCACGGCCGTCGCTGATGCTCTCGACTATGCTCATCAACGCAACCTGGTGCATCGCGACGTCAAGCCGGCCAACATCCTGCTGACGCACTCCGCCGCTGACCGGCGCCGAATCTTGTTGGCCGACTTCGGCATTGCCCGCCAAGCCGATGACGTCAGCGGGCTGACGGCGACCAACGTCACGGTCGGCTCGATCGCCTACGCGGCGCCCGAGCAGCTGATGGGCCAGCCGATCGATGGACGAGCGGACCAATACGCATTGGCCGCCACCGCTTTTCACTTGCTGGCCGGCGTGCCACCCTACGAGCATTCCAATGCGGCGGTGATCATCGGCAAGCACCTGACGGCACCGCCGCCGCTACTGGCGGAACGCCGCCCACAGTTGGCGCGACTAGATCCTGTGTTATCGAAAGCCCTCGCAAAAGATCCCGCGCAACGCTATCCACGCTGCCTCGACTTCGCGCAGGCGCTCGGTGCGGCGATCGCCGACACAGCGGCTCACGCTCAGCCAACTCAGGCCGCCATTGCCTGGCCGCCTGCCGAACCGGCCACCCAGGTTGCACCCCCGTGGTCACCGCCTATGCCGCCGCTGCCCTACTGGCCAGAGCCCGAACACCGACGGGGGCACAGAGTCTCGGCAATCTTGGTGCCGCTGATTCTAATGGTGCTGCTAGTCGGCGCCGTCGGCTTCGCGGTGACGCAGGTTCTGCGACCGAGCCCGCAACCTTCCACGGGCGCGCCACAATGGCAACCGTATGTCGACTACGCGAAGCAGTTCACCGTGTTGTTCATCAGCATCAACCCGCAGTCAGTCGACAGCGACATCCAGCGCATCCTCGACGGATCGACCGGCGAATTTCACGACGATTTCGCCAAACGCAGCGACAGCTTCAAGGAGGCGATCCGGCAGATGCAAACGGCGACGAAAGGAACGATCAAAAGCGCTGCCCTAGAGTCGATTAGCGGTTCGACGGCCCACGTGCTGGTCGCCGCGACGGCGACGCCGAGCAAAAACGGCTCCTCGCCAGAACCGAGACAGTGGCGGATGAGTGTGCAGGTCGAAAGAATCGGCGACAGCTACAAGGTCTCGAAAGTGGAGTTCGTGGCATGAGCGCGAGACGCGTGGCGTGGTGGCTGCTCGTTGTTGCGCTCACCGTCGCGACGCTGGCCGCGACATCGGTGGGCGGCGGACAGCTGCTGGTCAAGAGCCGCCAGCCGCCGCCGGTGGTGGCTGACCAGCCCGCCGCCCGTCAGGAGGCGACCCAGGCCGCGACCGCCGGAACCGTCAAGGTACTGAGCTATTCGCCCGACACCATTGACCAAGATTTCGACGCCGCATATGCGGTGCTCACCGGCGACTTTCTCAGCTATTACCGGAAGTTCACCAGCGAGATAGTCAAGCCCGCCGCGCAGCAGAAAGGGCTTAAGACCACCGCTGAGGTCAAACGCGCCGGAGTTGAAACGTTGACACGCGACGCGGCGGCGATCCTCGTGTTCGTCAACCAAACGACGGTCAGCAAGGAACAACCAACACCAGCAATGACCACGAGCTCGGTGCGGGTAGGCCTGCAAAAGGTGCACGGAAGCTGGCTCATCAGCCGCTTTGACGCCATCTGAGCGACGCTCCGGCAGTCGGAGTCAGCCCTTCACACTGGCGAAGAACTGCAGCGCCGCGGCGTTGACGGTCTCTGGCCGCTCGAAGAACCCGAGATGACCGGTGTCGGGGATCTGCAGGTAGCGGCCGCCGGGCATGGCGTCGGCGACCTCGCGCCCCAGGTGAGGCGGGGTTACCACGTCGTCGGCGAAGCCGATCACCAGGGCAGGCGTTGAGATGCTGCCGTAGGCGGGCAATCGATTCGTCGTTGGAGAGACGTCAAGTTGGCAACGCGATCCCGGTGTGGGTTTGACCGGCCACATGGTGAACATCGCAATCCAGTCGGCGATGGCGTTGTCGTCGTTGAGGGTCTTGGGCGAAAAGTTTTCCAGCAAGCGAGTTTTCGCGTCGTACTTGGGCGGCAGCAGCGTGCCGGAGTCATAGAGCTCGCCCTCGGCGTCGTGAAAGAACTGGCGGGTGCGGTCCATGCGACCGCGGGTGGCCATCAGCACCGCCGCAGTCACCAGCTCCGGCCGGGCCAGCATGAGCTCCTGGGCAATGAACGAGCCCATTGACACCCCGACGATGCGCGCCGGGGCGACGCCCAGGGATTCGATCAGCGCCGCGGTATCGGCGACCATGGTCTGCGTGGTGAAACCCTCGGCGTTCTCGGTGGCGCCGACCCCGCGGTTGTCGAAGGTGATACAGCGGTATCCCGCCGCCAGGAATGCCGGGACCTGATGCAGATGCCAAGTGCGTCCGGGGCCGCCGTGGCCGGCGATGAAGACAACCGGCTCGCCGGTCCCCTTGTCGTCATAAGCCAGGTTGATCACCCGAACGACGGTACAAGCAGCGGATAGCAGGCCTTAACCCGGTCAATCCACCATTGCCGTCGCTGCGTTGGGGCGGCCAGTGCCTGCAGCCGCGCCGGGTCGGGCACAACACGCCGCACCGGCAGGTTGCCGTCGACGGGGATTGCGACGTCGGCCACGTCTTCCATGAACAAGCCGCCGGTGCCCAGGCCGCAGGCATGGCTGAGCTCTGGCAGGGCCGCGGCGGCGGCCAGCCCGCCGGCGATGCCGACCGCCGAATCCAGCGCACTGGACACCACGACCGGAATGTCGATCTGCGCGGCGATATCGCGCAGAGCCGAAACACCGCCCAGCGGAGCGACTTTCAGCACCGCGACGTCGGCAGCACCGGCGCGGACCACGGCCAGCGGGTCGTCGGCCTTGCGGATGCTTTCGTCGGCGGCGACCGGCACGTCGACCCGCCTGCGCAGCTCGGCGAGCTCTGGCACGGTGGCGCAGGGTTGCTCGAGGTATTCCAGCGGCCCGTCGGCGGTCAGGGCGGCGGCGGCTTCGACTGCCTCCTCAATGCTCCAGCCGCCGTTGGCGTCTACCCGCACGGTCGGAATCAATTCCCGCACCGCGTTGACCCGGTCGACGTCATCGGCCAGCCGTTGTCCCGGCTCGGCGACCTTCACCTTGGCGGTGCGGGCGCCGGGAAACTGGGCCAGCACCTCGGTCACCTGGCTGGCGGCGACCGCGGGCACGGTGGCGTTGATCGGGATACGGTCGCGGCGCGGCTGCGGCAGCTCGCGATAGCCGGCCTCGATTCCGGCGGCCAGCCAGTGTGCGGCCTCGGCAGGTCCATACTCGACAAAGGCCCCGAACTCGCCCCATCCGGCCGGGCCGTCGATCAGCGCGACTTCCCGGGTGGTGATGCCGCGAAACCGCACCCGCATCGGCAACGCGACCACATGCAGTCGGTCCAAAAGGTCCCGAAGCGCCGGCAAAAAAGGTCGAGTCACTGGCCGTAGACCCGGCTCCCCGCCAGATACGTGGCGCGCACCTCCAGATCGGCGATCTGCTCCGGCGGCACCGCACGCGGATCGGCCGAGAGCACCACCAGGTCCGCATACTTGCCGACCTCAAGCGAGCCGATGATGTCGTCGGCGAACAGCTGCCAGGCCGCGTCGATGGTCTGCGCGCGGATCGCCTGCTCGACCGTCAACCGCTCTTCGGGCGCCAGGACCCGCCCGCTCGGCGCTATGCGCGTGGCGGCCACGCTGATGTTGCGCAGCGGCTCCTCCGGTGTGACCGGCGGGTCGTTGTGCAGCGAGATACGCATTCCGGTGGCAACCGCGGTTCGCGCTGGCATCCAACGGGATCCACGCTCAGGTCCGAACAACCCGTCGACGATGATGTCGCCCCAGTAGTGGATCTGGTCGACGAAAATGCTGCAGGTGACGCCGAGGGCGTGGGCGCGCTCCAATTGCTCCGGCCGGATGGCGCCCACGTGCTCGAGCCGTAGTCGGTGGTCTTGGCGCGGATGCTGACGCAGCGCCTCCTCGTAGACGTCGAGGATGGTGTCGACGCCGGCGTCGCCCTGTACGTGACACGCCATCGGCCAGCCCAGCGGGAAGTAGGCGCCGACGATTTCGTGCAGTTGTTCGGCGGTGTAGTTGGCGCATCCGCAGGAGCCGGGCCGTATGCCGCTGATGCGGGTGGCTTCGGTGTCCAGGTAGGGAAACGACAGCGCGATGTTGCCGATCCACGGCGAGCCGTCCACCCAGATCTTGATGCCGACCTGACGCAGCATGTCGTCGCCCTGGCCGGGGGTGGCGTCGGTGGACATCTGCGGGTTGGAGATCTCGTAGGTGCGCAGCCGCACCGTCAGCCGGTCGCTCAATTGCTCGACCATTGGCCGAAAGCCGGGGTCGAACGCCATCTCCGAGCAGGTGGTCAGGCCGGCCCGGTTGAGTCGGGCGCATTCGGCGAGCAGCATCCGCGGATAGTCAGTGGGCTGGATGGCACCCGCCAACAGCGGGAACACCGCGCCGGTCTCCTCGGCGGTGCCATCCAGCTCACCGTGTGCGTCGCGGCCGAACTTGGCTCCCTTGGGGTCGGGGGTGTCGCGGGTCAATCCGGCGCGCCGGGCCGCATGTGAGTTGAAAAAGGCCTTGTGTCCGGAGTTGTGCATGATCACCAGCGGCCCGTCCGGCGCGACCTCGTCGAGCCAGGCCAGCGTCGGCTGCGGAAGCCCGCTCTGCAGCAGCGGGTCCCAACCGTTGAGGTAAGCGCCGTCGGGTCCGCGCTGCGCAACCTCGCGATGCACCGCAGCGACGACGTCGTCCGCGCTGCGCAAGGTCACCGGCCGGATGTCGACTAGCCGGTCGGACAGCGCGATGGCCTCCATCAGCGGATGACCGTGTGCCTCAATGAAACCCGGCATGACACAGCCGTCACCAATGTCGATGGTCTGGGTGCCGGTGCCGGCGAACGCATCGATTTCCGACCGGTCGCCGACGGCGATGATCCGGCCGTCGGCGACGGCGAGCGCTTCGGCGGTGGGCTGCGCTTCATCGACGGTCAATACGGTTCCGGTGAAGACGACATCTGCCTGGGTCATCAGTCGAACCTACAAGGCGCCGAGCGTGGACCCTAGGTACGCGAACTGCCTCGAATTCGTGTCACTCACGCTCGACGGCTACGTGCGGAAATGCTCCCGACCCGGGGTGTGGCCGCGCCGAACTGCAACACGTTCTAGTCTTGCCACATGGATGAGCTGCTGCGTAACCCGACCCACAACGGCCACCTGCTGCTGGGCGCGCTCAAACGCCATAAGAACAAGCCGGTGCTGTTCCTCGGCGACACCACCCTGACCGGTGGCCAGCTGGCCGAGCGGATCAGCCAGTACATCCAGGCGTTCGAGGCACTGGGCGCCGGGACCGGGGTCGCGGTCGGTCTGCTGTCGCTCAACCGCCCCGAAGTCTTGATGATCATCGGCGCCGGACAGGCCCGGGGCTATCGGCGCACCGCCCTGCACCCGCTGGGCTCGCTGGACGATCACGCCTATGTGCTCAACGACGCCGGCATCAGCTCGCTGATCATCGACCCCAACCCGATGTTCGTCGAGCGGGCGCTGGGGCTGTTGGAGAAGGTGAGCTCACTCACGCAGATCCTCACCATCGGGCCGGTGCCCGAGGCGTTGCGAGGTGTGGCAGTCGATCTGTCCGCCGAAGCCGCCAAGTACGAACCGCAGCCGCTGGTGGCCGCCGACCTGCCACCGGATCAGGTCATCGGCCTGACCTACACCGGCGGAACCACCGGAAAGCCCAAGGGCGTGATGGGCACCGCGCAGTCGATCTCCAGCATGACGATGATTCAACTCTCCGAATGGGAATGGCCGGAGCAGCCGCGGTTTCTCATGATCACGCCGCTGTCGCATGCCGGCGCGGCCTATTTCGTGCCGACGCTGATCAAGGGCGGCGAGATGTATGTGCTGCCCAAGTTCGACCCGGGCGAAGTGCTGAAAACCATTGAGGAGAAGCGCATTACTGCCACGTTCGTGGTGCCGTCGATGCTCTATGCGCTGATGGACCACCCGGATTCGCGGACCCGGGACCTGTCGTCGCTGGAGACGGTGTATTACGGCGCGTCGGCGATCAACCCGGTGCGGCTGGCCGAGGCCATCAGCCGGTTCGGCAAGATCTTCGCCCAGAACTACGGGCAATCCGAGGCGCCGATGGCGATCACGTATCTGGCCAAGGGCGATCACGACGAAAAGCGGCTGACCTCGTGCGGCCGTCCGACGCTGTTCGCGCGCGTCGCACTGCTGGGCGAGGACGGCAAGCCAGTACCCCAGGGGGAGCCGGGCGAAATCTGTGTCAGCGGACCACTATTGGCCGGCGGCTACTGGAACCTGCCGGAAGCGACGGCTGAGACGTTTAAAGACGGCTGGCTGCACACCGGCGATATGGCCCGCGAGGACGAGGACGGTTTCTACTACATCGTCGACCGGGTCAAGGACATGATCGTCACCGGCGGCTTCAACGTGTTCCCTCGCGAGGTCGAAGACGTCGTGGCCGAGCATCCCGCGGTAGCGCAGGTGTGCGTGGTCGGGGCGCCGGACGACAAGTGGGGCGAGGCCGTCACCGCGGTGGTGGTGCTGCGATCCGACGCGGCCCGTGACGACGCCGCGATCGAGGCGATGACCGCAGACATCCAGGCCGCGGTCAAGGATCGCAAGGGGTCGGTGCAGTCGCCCAAGCGGGTGGTCATCGTCGACTCGCTGCCGCTGACTGGGCTGGGCAAGCCGGACAAGAAGGCCGTGCGGGCGCGGTTCTGGGAAGGCGCCGGCCGCGCCGTCGGCTAGGCCTTGCCGTCGAGTGTGACGCTGCAGTCACGTTCGCGGCCCAGCGTGACTGTGCTGTCACGCTCGGCGGCTCAACGCGCCGACCGGCTGACTACTGTGACAGGCATGGCAAACGCTGACGGGCCGAAGCCGTCCCTCAAGCCACCCTGGTGGCTCAAGCCGGCGAACAAGGTCTTCATCCAACTGACGCGCCTTGGCATGAGCTTCGGGGGTGAAAGCCCGGTGGTGTTGACCGTGCTTGGCCGTAAGTCCGGGACGCCGCGGTCGACGCCGGTGACGCCGATGACTGTGGACGGCAAGCGGTACGTCGTCGGCGGCTTCCCGGGGGCGGACTGGGTGCAAAACGTCAGGGCCGCAGGCGAAGTCACACTCAGGCGCGGCCGCAACCAAGACCGGGTGCGGATGGTGGAGTTGTCCGCCGACGACGCGCGACCGTTCCTGCGAGCCTTCCCGACCGAGGTCCCCACCGGCGTCGGCTTCATGAAGCGGACGGGCTTGGTCAAGGAGGGTCGCCCCGACGAGTTCGAGGCATTGGCCGGCATCTGCCCCGTCTTCCGGATGGACCCGCTGTGAGTGACAGCCCCTTCGATCCGGCGGCGTGGCGTCCCGTCGACGGATTCGACGGCCTGACCGACATCACCTATCACCGCCACGTCGACGATGCCACCGTGCGAGTGGCATTCAACCGACCCGAAGTGCGCAACGCGTTTCGCCCGCACACCGTCGACGAGCTCTACCGCGTGCTCGACCACGCCCGGATGTCCCCCGACGTGGGAGTGGTGCTGCTGACCGGCAACGGGCCGTCCCCGAAGGACGGCGGCTGGGCGTTCTGCTCCGGCGGCGATCAGCGCATTCGCGGGCGCTCCGGCTATCAATACGCTTCCGGTGAGACCGGTGACACCGTCGATCAGGCACGCGCCGGCCGGTTGCACATCCTCGAAGTGCAGCGACTGATCCGCTTCATGCCCAAGGTGGTGATCTGCCTGGTCAACGGCTGGGCGGCCGGCGGCGGGCACAGCCTGCACGTGGTGTGCGACCTCACCCTGGCCAGCCGTGAGCACGCCCGCTTCAAGCAGACCGACGCCGACGTCGGCAGTTTCGACGGCGGTTACGGCAGCGCCTACCTGGCGCGGCAGGTGGGCCAGAAGTTCGCCCGCGAGATCTTCTTCCTGGGCCGCGCGTATACCGCCGAGCAGATGCACCAGATGGGCGCGGTCAACGAAGTCGTCGACCACGCCGAGCTGGAGCGCGTCGGTGTGCAGTGGGCGGCGGAGATCAACGCCAAATCGCCTCAGGCCCAACGGATGCTGAAGTATGCGTTCAATCTGCTGGACGACGGGCTGGTGGGCCAGCAGCTGTTCGCCGGAGAGGCCACCCGGCTCGCATATATGACCGACGAGGCCGTAGAGGGCCGCGACGCGTTCCTGGAGAAGCGTCCGCCGGACTGGAGCCCGTTCCCGCGCTACTTCTAAGGACTCCGTCGAGATCGACGCCAGCGCGTGAATGTACGAATAGAGCGCACGCTAACGTCGATCTCGGTGATCCTGCCCGCTCCTCCTAGACTGCCCACGATGAGCAAGAGTCCGCTTCGCCGGTTCACCGAACAGATCGTGCTGGCCAGCATGCGGCCGCCGGCCGCGCCGCAACTGATCAGCAATCGACCCGCGATCAGACCGGTCGACCTCGACGGCAAGCGCATCCTGCTCACCGGCGCGTCGTCGGGCATCGGCGAGGCTGCGGCCGAACAATTCGCTCGTCACGGCGCCACCGTGGTTGCCGTGGCCCGCCGCCGGGATTTGCTGGACGCGGTCGCGGACCGGATCACAGCGGCAAGTGGCACGGCGCTGTCGATGCCCTGCGACATCTCGGACCTGGACGCCGTCGATGCGCTCGTCGCCGAGGTCGAAGAGCGCATCGGCGGGGTGGACATTCTGATCAACAACGCCGGCCGGTCCATCCGCCGTCCGCTGGCCGAGTCGCTGGAGCGCTGGCACGACGTCGAGCGGACCATGGTGCTCAACTACTACTCGCCGCTGCGGCTGATCCGCGGGCTGGCACCGGGCATGCTCGAGCGCGGCGACGGCCACATCATCAACGTCGCGACGTGGGGCGTGCTGTCCGAAGCCTCGCCGCTGTTCTCGGTGTACAACGCGTCCAAGGCCGCACTGTCAGCGGTGAGCCGGATCATCGAGACCGAATGGGGTCAACAGGGTGTGCATTCGACGACCCTCTACTACCCGCTGGTGGCCACGCCGATGATCGCGCCGACCAAGGCCTACGAGGGAATGCCCGCGCTCACGTCGCAGGAGGCCGCCGAGTGGATGATCACCGCGGCCCGCACGCGGCCGGTGCACATCGCCCCGCGCATGGCGCTGGCAGCCAAGGCGCTCAACACCGTCGGCCCCCGCTGGGTCAATGCGCTGATGGAGCGCCGCGCGGGCCAGTCCGGCTAGGTCGACGGCCGCAGCCGCGCGTACCGACCTGACGTCAGACGTGGTAGACACGAGGTCATGGAGATCCTGGCCAGCCGGATGCTTTTTCGGCCGGCGGATTACCAGCGGTCGCTGAGCTTTTACCGCGACCAGATCGGTCTGGCGATCGCGCGTGAATACGGCGGCGGCACAGTCTTTTTCGCTGGCCAGTCTTTGCTGGAGCTGGCCGGTTACGGTAACCCGGACCACTCCCGGGGCCCTTTCCCGGGCGCCCTCTGGTTACAGGTTCGCGACGTACGCGCGACCCAGGCCGAACTGGAAAATCGCGGGGTGCCGATCGCCCGCGAGGCGCGTCGCGAACCGTGGGGTCTGCACGAGATGCACGTGACCGACCCCGACGGCATCACCCTGATATTCGTCGAGGTGCCTGGCGATCACCCGCTGCGCCGGGACACCCGCGGCGACCTTGGGAAAACAGCCGGTTAACTCCGAAGTAACATCTGGCGACGACTGAAGGTATACCCGCGATTCACCTCTTGGCGCATTCGACAATCGAATCCTCCGACCACCAGAATCAGGCGCTGTGAACATCGAACTGTTCCTCTTGCTCATCGTCGTGATCACTGCATTGGCGTTCGACTTCACCAACGGCTTCCATGACACGGGCAACGCGATGGCGACGTCCATCGCCAGCGGCGCGCTGGCGCCCAAGGCAGCGGTCGCCCTGTCCGCGGTGCTCAACCTGGTGGGCGCCTTCTTGTCCACCGCAGTCGCGGCGACGATCGCCAAGGGCCTGATCGACGCCAACCTGGTAACGCTGGAGCTGGTGTTTGCCGGCCTGGTCGGCGGCATCGTGTGGAACCTTTTGACCTGGCTGCTCGGTATCCCGTCGAGTTCCTCGCACGCCTTGATCGGGGGCATCGTCGGCGCCACCATCGCTGCCGTCGGCGGGCACGGGGTGATCTGGAAGGGCGTGGTGTCCAAGGCCATCGTCCCGGCCGTGGTGTCCGCGCTGCTGGCGATTGCTGTCGGGGCGGCGGCGACGTGGCTGGTGTACCGGATCACCCGCGGCGTCCCGGAAAAGCGCACCTCCGGCGGGTTCCGGCGGGGCCAGATCGGCTCGGCGTCGCTGGTCTCGCTGGCACATGGCACCAACGACGCACAGAAGACGATGGGCATCATCTTCCTTGCGCTGATGTCGTACGGCGCCGTCAGCAAGACGGCCGTCACCCCGCCGCTGTGGGTCATCGTGAGCTGCGCGCTGGCCATGGCTACCGGCACCTACCTGGGTGGCTGGCGGATCATCCGCACCCTGGGCAAGGGACTGGTCGAGATTCAGTCGCCGCAAGGCATGGCCGCCGAATCGTCGTCGGCCGCAGTGATTCTGCTGTCCGCGCACTTCGGCTACGCGCTGTCCACCACGCAGGTCTGCACCGGTTCGGTGCTGGGCAGCGGGCTGGGCAAGCCGGGCGGCGAGGTGCGCTGGGGGGTGGCCGGCCGGATGGCGACCGCGTGGCTGGTCACGCTTCCGCTGGCCGGGCTGGTCGGAGCGGTGACCTATTGGATCGTGCACCTCATCGGCGGGTACCCGGGCGCGATCGTCGGCTTCTCGCTGCTGGCAGCGATCTCCCTCACTATCTACGTGCGCTCGCGCAAGGTGAAGGTCGACCACCACAACGTCAACGCCGAATGGGAAGGCAGCCTGACGGCCGGGCTCGAAGAGTCGGCCGAGACGCCCGACCGGCCACAGGCACCCGATACGGGCCCTAAGCCGGGCGCGCCCGCGCCCCACTACGGCTCCGACTCTGACGACGACGCGCTTCCCGCGCGGACCGCATCATGAGCGCCTGGTTCAACTACCAGGCCACGCTCAAGATCCTGATTTTTAGCATGTTGGCCGGCGCGGCACTGCCCGCGCTTTTCGCGCTCGGGGTGCGCCTGCAGGCCATCGGCGCCGGCGCGATCGGCCTCGGTGCGGCCACACCGAAGCGCAACCCGGTCCTGATCGCGATCGCGTGGCTGATCTACGCGCTAGTCATCGCGATCGTCATCCTCGGCGTGCTCTATATCGCCCGAGATTTCGTTGCCCATCACACTGGGTATCACTTCCTGGGTGCCGATCCCAAGTAGCATCGAGTCAACGTCCAGCAGGATTGCCGAGCCAACGCGCGGAGTTGTCACAGCGTGAACCGATTCCTCACCTCGATCGTCTCGTGGCTGCGCGCGGGGTATCCCGAGGGCATTCCGCCGACGGACTCCTTCGCCGTGCTCGCGTTGCTGGCCCGCCGCTTGACCAACGACGAAGTCAAGTTGGTGACCAACGAACTGATGCAGCGCGGTGAATTCGACCATATCGACATCGGTGTGGTGATCACCCAATTCACCGACGAACTGCCGTCGCCGGCAGACATCGACCGCGTCCGAACCCGGTTGGCAGCCAAGGGCTGGCCGTTCGATGACGCCCGCGACGCCCCCGACAACGGAGAACGCGCATAGCCGTCCTGCGTGCGCTGAGCGTCCCACCGGGCGATGCCGCCCACTCGCTGTTGCCCGCGCTGGAACGGGTGCTCGACGGCCGTGATCCCGCGCTGATCCCGGTGGCGTACCGGGACGAACCCTCTCCCGCGCTGCGAGTCGGAGACGACATCGACGACGACGTGGCCGTCGTGGTGACGACGTCGGGAACCACCGGCACTCCGAAGGGCGCACTGCTCACCGCTGCGGCACTCACTGCCAGCGCGTCGGCCACCCACGATCGGCTCGGCGGCCCGGGCAGCTGGCTACTGGCCGTGCCGCCGCATCACATCGCCGGGGTGCAGGTGCTGGTACGCAGCGTGCTCGCCGGTACCACGCCCGTCGAGCTGGACGTTTCGGGCGGTTTCGACATCGCTGAATTGCCCACGGCGGTACGGCGGTTGGGCTCCGGAAGGCGATACACCTCGCTGGTCGCCACCCAGTTGGCCAAGGCGCTCACCGACGCTGCGGCAGCAGCAGCGCTGGCCGAATTGGACGCCGTGCTGATCGGCGGTGGACCGTTGCCGCGGCCCATCCTCGACGCCGCCGCGGCCGCCGGCATCGCGGTGGTGCACACCTACGGAATGAGCGAAACCGCGGGCGGCTGCGTGTACGACGGTGTCCCCCTGTCCGGGGTGCGGGTACGGGTGGCTGCCGATGGCCGCGTCGGGCTCGGCGGCGCCACGCTGGCCAAGGGCTACCGCAACCCGGTCGATCCCGATCCGTTCGCCGAGCCGGGCTGGTTCCGCACCGACGACCTTGGCGCGCTGGATGATTCGGGCGTGCTAACCGTGCTGGGTCGCGCCGACGACGCGATCAGCACCGGCGGTCTAACCGTGCTGCCCGAGCTTGTCGAGGCCGCACTATGCAGCCACCCCGCCGTCAGCGACTGTGTGGTCTTCGGACTCCCGGACGACCGGCTGGGCCAGCGGGTGGTCGCCGCGGTGGTGGTGCGTGACGGGTGCGGGGCGCCGACGCTGGACGTGTTGCGCGAGCATGTTGTGCGCACGCTGGACGTCACCGCCGCACCTCGTGAGCTGCACGTCGTCGACGCGCTGCCGCGCCGCGGCATCGGCAAGGTGGACCGGGCCGCGTTGGCGCGCCGGTTCGCGGGCGAACAATAAGCTGGTCGACCGTGAGGGTGGCGCGCCGGGAAGTGGTCGCGGTAGCGGCCGCGGCGGTTCTGGTGGCCGCCGCGGTCGTTCTGCCGCGGATGCACCTGGGCGTCGACCCGCGTCGCGATACCGGCCTGGAGCGGTTCGCCACGCGGGCCGGCGCCGCGCCGATCTTCGGCTATTGGGATGCCCATGTCGGCTGGGGCACCGCACCGGCAATCCTGATCGCGCTGGCCACCGTGCTGTGGGGAACGCTTGTCGCACAGCGGCTTTCGTGGCGGACGCTGACGCTGTGCAGCTGGGCCACGGCCGCCGCGTGGGCGTTTGCGCTGGCGATGATCGACGGCTGGCAGCGCGGCTTCGCCGGCCGGCTGACCACCCGCGACGAATACCTGTCGCAGGTGCCCGGCATCGTCGACATCCCCGCTACAGTGCGCACGTTCGCGAGCCGGATCGTCGACTTCCAGCCGAACTCCTGGGTCACTCACGTCTCGGGGCATCCACCGGGTGCGCTGCTGACGTTCGTCTGGCTGGACCGCATCGGCCTGCACGGCGGCGCCTGGGCCGGACTGCTGTGTCTGCTGGTCGGCTCCAGCGCCGCGGCGGCGGCGGTGATCGCCATCCGTGCGCTGGCCGACGAGCAGACCGCGCGACGGGCCGCGCCGTTCGTCGCGGTGGCGCCCACAGCGATCTGGGTCGCGGTCTCGGCCGACGGGTACTTCGCCGGAATCGCGGCGTGGGGTATCGCACTGTTGGCATTGGCGGTGCACGGCACGGTGCGGTACCCCGCTTTGGCGGCCGTCGGGGCGGGTCTGCTGGTCGGCTGGGGTGTGTTTGTCAGTTACGGCCTGCTGTTGATTGGGCTTCCGGCATTGGCGGTGCTCATCTCGGCCGGCGACTGGCGCAGGTCGCTGCGGGCGGTCGTCCCGGCCTCGCTGGCCGCTGTGGCCGTGGCGGTCGCGTTTGCTGTCGCGGGATTCTATTGGTTCGACGGCTATACCCTTGTGCAGCAACGCTATTGGCAGGGCATCGCGAAGGATCGCCCGTTTCAGTACTGGTGGTGGGCCAACCTGGCGTGCGTGGTGTGCGCGATCGGGCTGGGCAGCGTCGCGGGAATCAGTCGGGTATTCGATAAGGCCGCCATCTGTCGACGATCCGGTTTTCACCTGTTGCTGCTTGCGATGCTGGCCGCGATCGTCTGCGCCGACTTGAGCATGCTGAGCAAGGCCGAGACCGAGCGAATCTGGCTGCCCTTCACCATCTGGCTCACCGCCGCGCCCGCACTGCTGCCGGTGCGATCGCATCGGATGTGGCTGGGGCTCAACGCCGCTGGGGCGCTGCTTGTGAACAGCGTCATCTTCACCAACTGGTAGGTGGAAGTGGGGCCGAGCAGACGCAAAAACCCCCGGAAACGGCCGTTTTCGGGGGTTTTTGCGTCTGCTCGGCCACTCGCGCGTGCGTTGACGGCTTTGGTTGTGAGCGTCGGGCTTTGGTTGTGAACGTACGGCTTTGGTTGTGCATCGTGGGCGAGAACCAGCCAACTTTTCCGCCCTACAGTCACACCCAAAGCCGTCAATGCACACTCGACGCCGTCAATGCACACTCAACTGGTATGCGGCGAAACGGCTCGCGGGGCAACGCAAAAGCCGTTTACGTCTGCTCGCGCGTCAAAGCCCGGCCGCGCGGGTGGCTCGCGCGAAACGACTGCCGGGTGCGCAGGCATCACGAACGACGGCGACATCGTCGACGACATCGAAGTCCGCCAGCTGTTGCACCGATGACACGTCAATACCGCTGTCGCGCAATGCTTTCAATGTGAGCGCGCCGGTGTCGGGCCGAGACATGGGGACACCACGCAAGCATTCCGCCAACGAAGGCCTACCTACCCCCAGCACCCACCAGCCGCCGTCGCGCGCCAACCCGAGCACGGCCGGAGTCCGCAGCAGCCGGCGCGCGCAACCGGTCAGCAGATCGGCGGTGACCTGCGGAGTGTCCATGCCGATTTGCAGCACCGGCATTCCGTCAGCCGCATCGACGTGCGCGTTGACGAGCCGGTCGGCGAAGCCGTCGCCGCGCTGCTCGATCACCGTAAATGGCTCGAGCCGGCGACGCAGCTCGGCGGCCCGTGCAGCAGCATCCACGTCGCCGGTCAGCGCCACCACCCGCGCGGCCACCGGCGCACCCTCGACCGCGTCCAGCGTGTCCAGCAACGCGGCGGCGGCGATATCGGCGGCGACCCGATCACCAACCGTCGCGGCTAGCCGGGTCTTGGCGCGGCCGGGCTCCGGTGCTTTGGCGACCACCAGCAGGGTCACCGGCACGCCGCTCACGAAATCACCTTCCAGAAGTCCAGGATCGCCATCACGCTGCCCCGCAGCGAACCGCTGACCTTGGACTTGCCCCCTGTCCTCGGGCCATAGCTGATGTCGAGCTCCACCACTCGCCAGCCGGCGGCCGCAGCCCGAACCAGCAGTTCCAACGGATACCCCGACCGTCGATCGACGACGCCGAGGCTCAGCAGATCCGCCCGCCGGACTACCCGCATCGGCGCGATGTCATGCACCGGCAGGCCGTGCCGAGTGCGCAGCCGCCAGCTCATCACCACGGTGCCCACTCTTGCGACCCACGGCCAATGCAGCCCGGGCACCGGTCGGCGCCGACCGGTCACCAGATCGGCGCCACGGTCCAGTTCGGCGACCAGCCGGGGCAGGTCACCGGCATCCATCGAACCGTCGGCATCGATGACCGCCACGATCGGCGTCGTCGCCGCGACCACGCCCGCATGCACCGCCGCGCCATACCCCGGCCTCGATTCTGCGACCACCTCGGCGCCGTGGCGTCGGGCGACCCCGGAGGTGTCGTCGGTGCTGTTGTTGTCGACCACCAGCGCCCGATAGCCGGCTGGAACGGCGGCCAGCACCGCCGGTAGCGACTCCTCCTCGTTGAGGCAGGGCAGCACCACCGTCACCGCGTCATCCGGCATGGGAACCGACAATATCCCGGTGGCAATGCGGGGCCGGCATCTTCGGGGCCGCCCCCGGAAATCGATTTGCTGCGCTGAGCGCGAGAAGAGCGCAATTTTTGTACTCCCGCCGCGCCTCCTCCCCATAGCTGTGGTTAACTGTGCCCAAAAGCGAAGCGGCGGAACGCCTGACCGCCGTTACCCGAGGGGGGCATGCGAGTGCATCAAGCGCCTGACCACACGCGTGCCGGTCGCCTCGGCGCAGGGGGCTGTTGCCAGAGGATTTGACGACCCCGCCATATCCAGTTGACGCAGACGCAGCACCCCGAGCACAGGAAGCACCGATGCAACCCTTCGACGACCACCCGACACAGGCAGCCTCATTCCAGTCACCGCAATATCCACCACCGGCTCCAGGCCCCTACCCGGCGTATCCGATGACCCGGCCGACCAACACGATGGCCATCGTGGCGTTGGTGACCTCGCTGATCGTGGCTCCACTGGGATCATCTTCGGACACATTTCGCTCTCTCAGATCAAGCGCACCGGCGAGGACGGCCGGGGCCTCGCGATAGCGGGCACCGCGATCGGATATGTGGGAACCGTTTTGGGCGCCCTCAGCCTGGTCTTTTTCCTGGTGGTCATGGGCGCTATGTCCAGCGCGGTCCACCGGGCCGGCAGTGGCCACCGCTACACCGCGCCGACGACCACTTACTCCACGATCGGCGTTCCGGACTCCTCGGCGCAGGCGATCAAGAACGCGGACGTCGGCGACTGCATCAGGCGGGTGTCAGGTGCGAGGAGAAGCGACGGCACCATGGACGTGACGGTCTATCCCGCCAGCTGTGGGTCGAGTACAGCCACCGACAAAGTCGTCAAGCGCACCACCAGCCCCGCGAATTGCACTGGCGGCCAATGGGTCCAAACGAAGGCCTATTCGCCGCCGGTCGTCCTCTGTCTGTCCAAGCTGCGGTAGGCGACCGACGCCCGAAGGCGAGCCCTCAGCTGTTGCCCGGGAACTTGGGGAACTGCGGCTTGGGCTGCTGCGGCACCTGCGGCTTGGGCTGCGGCGCCACGGTGGGGATCTGCGGCGCCTGAGTCTTCGGCGGCGCGACGGTCGGCTGCTGCGTCTGGGTCTTCGGCGGCGCCACAGTCGGCTGCTGCGTGCTCGGTGCCACCGTCGTTTGCTTCGGCGCCGGAGCCTCCGTCGTTTGCTGCGTGCTTGGCGGCTGCACGCTGGTCGTCTGCGGCACCTGTGAGGTTGGCGGCTTGCTCGTAGACGGAGCCGACGGTGTGCCCGAGGGTGTCGTCTGCGTGCCTGACGGTGCCGACGGCGTGCTGGACGGTGCCGACGGCGTGCCGGATGGCGTCAACGGCACCAGCGGCTTGGTCGACGGGGTCGGCGGTGTCGACATCGTCGGCGGCGTCGTGCTCACCAACGGCTGCTTGGTCGGTGTCGACGGACTCGATACCGCCGATGACGATGGTGTGGACGACGTGCCTATGGGAGTCGGCGGCTTGAAGGGCGGCGGCACGAAGATCGGTGGCGGCCGCCAACCCGGGAACGGGATGAAGATCGGGACCGGGATCGGCAGCCTCGGGTCGGGCACGAAACCGGGGACCGGCGCCGTCGCGGACGGCGCCGACGGCGCGGACTGTATCGGCGTGACCGGCGCCCCGCCGCCCGCACCGGTACTCGGCGCCATGAGCTGCGGCGGAATGTAGCCGTTGTTGTCCGGAATGACGCCGCCCTGATACCCGGCGTTGGGCGTATCGGCCGGGGGCGCTGGCACCGGGGCCTGCTGCTGCGTGGGCAACAGCGGCATGAACTTCCCCGGGGCGGCGTTCTGATGTCCCACCACCGGCTGCGAAGCCGCCGTCGGCCGCACAGAGACCGCCACCGCGACGGCCAGCGACGCCAACCCGATCACCGCGAACGCCACCACAGCGTTGCCGATCAGCACCGACCCTCGGCTGAGCTTCGCCGGCTCGCCCTCTTCTTCCTCGTCCTCGACGAATTCGTCGCCGTACTCGTCTTCGAACGGAAGCAGCTCGTGGTCGTCGGCCATCGAGTACGCCAACTGCGGTTCCTCGCCAGCCGCAGCGGCGCTGGCAGCCGCGGGGGTGTACGCCGTCGCATCCCCGCCGTACTGCGGCGAGATCATCGCCGTCGCGTCGTCGCTGTACTGCGGCGACATCATCGCCGTCGCATCTCCGCCGTACTGCGGTGCCATCGCGGTCGCATCCGCGCCGTACTGCGGAGCCATCGCCGTCGCGTCCCCGGCCAGCGCAGCCGATCGGCCCATCGTCGGCGGCAAAGCCGACATCGCCGCACCACGGGCCAGCGCAAACGTGGGGTCCTCGGGAACCGACACCCGCATCGTCGCGTCCCGAAGCTGGTCAGCAACATGGGACGTCAGCTCGGACGACGAGCCCACCAGGTAGACATCGCGCACCCCGCCGGCCTGGTCGCCCAGCCGGGCCATCATGGTGTCCAGGGCGCCGGTCGCGTCGTCTCCGGCAAACGGACCGGCGGCCAGCACCGTCGGCGGCGAATCCGGGTCACCGACCGTCGCCGCCGGCGCCAGCAGCGTCGCGGCCTCATCGCCGACCAGCAGCACCGCAGAGTCTCGCGGCCCCGCGGCGCGCATCAGAGCCGTCGCGGCCTGCTGCTCTCCCAACACGATGACGTTCTGCACCCCGGAGTGCTCCAACGCCTGCCGCAGCCGATCCGAATTGGGACCGTCTGACCAGCACAAACGGGTGGCGACTAGCCGGTGGTTCTCGTCAGCCAGCAACCGATTGGTGCCGACGACGGTTTCGGTCAATCGCTGGATCGGGTTGTCGGACAGATCAACGACGGATTGGTCGATGACGCCGCCACCGTCCGCGCCTGACCCGACAAGTGCCAAGCGGGCAACCCGGTCTGCGACCGCCACCCCCAACACGACGTCCATCGCGGCTCTCCTTCGCCTGGCCACCCCGCAACCAGCAATGCTCCAGCATCATTACACTGCGGTACCGTCGGCAGTATCCAACATCGGGATTAGATTCGCCTATGAACGCAGCGTAACCAGGTTTGCACAGCCTTCCCACAGCCTTGGACGGGCACCGCAGAGCAACGTTTGCGGATTTGTCGGTTCCCAGCCCCTGCCGCGTCGTCCGATCGGAGAATATGGTCTCAAGAGAGCATCCGCCCCACGGGGTGTGCTCCGCGCCGACAGTAACCATCCGCGACCACCGGGGGGCCTCGTGAGCCAGAGCAGCGACGAAACGCCTACCGGCCCCATCCGCGGGATGGCTCCGGCCGCGCCCACGTCGCCGGCGCCGGCCGCCCCGGGCGTCACGTCCGCCGACCCGACGCGGCGGCGGAGCCCCGTCCGTAGCCTGGCCGCCGCCCTCCTGCTCGTCGTCGCGCCGTTCCTGCCCTGGAACCTGTACTTCGGCGTCGGAGTCCCGAACAGCAAGCTTGTGCTGTTTGCGCTCGTAGGGGTTGCGACGCTGCTGTCGCTCGTGGCGATCGTCGTCCCGGCGGCCCGGTTGCGACTCCTGCTGAACGTCCCCTATTGGCTGCTGGTGCTCGGTTTCGTCGGCTACGACGTGTTCCAAACAGTCCGGTTCGGCGGCAGCGTGCACGTGGCGGGCGGGGTCGGCCCGGGGGCGTGGCTGGGGACGGCCGGCTCGGTGCTGAGCGCGCAACCGCTGATCGCCGGCGCGGCCACGCACGACGAGCACGCTAGTGGTTGGCCGCGGGCCGCCAAGGTCATCGGCTACGCGTCGATGATCGGTGCGACGCTCAGCACGGCGTTCAATCTCTTCTGGCGGATTCGGTTCGCCTTGCATGACATGTCCGGTGCCGGCTTCGGCAAGCAGAACATCGCGGTGATCGCAACCGCGACGGTGTACGGCCTGGTGGCTTTGATAGCGGTCCTCATCGCGTCCAGGTGGCTGGTCAGGAGCGCGAAGCCATCCCAGCTGGCGACGGTCGCGCTGGGGTCGTCGACGCTGCTGGCCGGGATTGTGGTGTGGTTCCTTCCGGTCGGCCGCGACATCGACGCCTTTCACGGCATAGCGCAGAACACGTCGACGGCGGGAGTCGGTTTCGAGGGTTTTCTGGCGTGGGCCATCGGCGCGGCGATCTTCGCGCCGCGGGTATTGCCGGGCTACCGCAAGGGCCCGCCCGGCGACGAAATCGCCTGGCGGACAGCGGCCCGACAGGGCTTGACGCTGATCCTGGTGTGGGGCCTGGGGTCGGTGCTGATGAGACTGACCGACCTCGCGGTAGCCGTGTCGTTGAACTATCCGTACTCCCGCTACGACACCCTGACGCTGGCCGGATTCGACCTGATCACCGCGGTGCTGGCGATCTGGCTGCGAGCCAAGCTTTCCAATAGTTCCGCCTCGGCGAGACTGACCATGTCGCTGTGTGGGTTGCTCGTCACCTTCACCGTCGCTCGCGTCGTGGTGGGCGTCGTGCTGGCGCCGCGGTTCCTGGAGCCCCCGGGTGGCGGCGCATGGAACAACCCGGTCTACGGAAACAACCTCGCCCAGCAGATCAGCAGCACCTTCGACGTGGCTCTGTGTGGGCTGGCCGTCGGGATCCTCATCGCGCTCAGAATCGCCGCTCAGCTCAGCGGTCGACGGCTACGCCGCCGCCGACGGCGCGTCCCCGTGCATTCGGCCAGGCGAGCCGCCCCGGGAGCGCCTCCCCCGCCATCTTCTGCGGAGACGACCCGCATCCCGGCCGGAGGCCACGGCCCCGGTGGGCAACCGGGCACCGGCCCGGTGCCGCAGCTGGCCGGCTCCGGCGGCCCACGGATATTCCGTGGGGACGACTCGGCCACCCAGCAGATATCGCTGCGACCACCCGCGCAGCGACCTACGCCCAAGATCTACCGTCCGCCGCAAGACTCGGGCTAAAGCCCCGCTCAGCGCAGCGGCGCAAACGCGAACTCGCGCAGGCCGTCGCATGGATCCACCGCCGCGCGAAAACCCAGCACCTCGGCGGCCCGGCTGGGATCGGCGACGATATGGCGCACGTCGCCGCTGCGGTATTCACCAGTGATGACCGGCGACACGGGGCCGCCGCGGGCCTCGCACAATGCGTTGGCCACATCCAGGATGGAAATCGGCCGCCCCGAACAGACGTTGACCGCGGTAAAGCCGTCAACGTCTGCTCGGACCGCCGCGAGATTGGCTTCGGCCACGTCGTCGACGTGCACGAAGTCGCGCATCTGACCACCGTCTTCGAAAACCTTTGGCGGCTTGCCGGTTTCGAGCGCCGAGCGGAAGATCGCCGCCACTCCGGAGTACGGGGTGTCGCGCGGCATGCCGGGGCCGTAGACGTTGTGATAGCGCAACGCCACCACCGAACCGCCGGTCGCCTCCGACCACGCCAGCGCGTAATGCTCCTGCGCGGTCTTGCTCGCCGCGTACAGGCTGCGCGGGCGCAGCGGGGCGTCCTCGTCGACCAGCCGCCAGGCGACCGGCGCGCCGCACATCGGGCAGCGGTGCTCGAAGACTCCGGCGTCGAGGTCGGCGCGCCGCCGAGGCAACGGATCGACCGGCCCGTGTTCTGGGCAGGCGTAGTTGCCCTGCCCGTAGACCACCATCGACGACCCCAGCACCAGACGCCGCACCCCGGCCGCGAACATCTGCGCCAGCAGCACCGTGGTGGCGAAATCGTTGTGGCCGCCGTAGGCGGGGGCGTCGGCGGCGTCTACGCCGGCACCTACCATCGCGGCCTGGTGACAGACCAGGTCCACGCCGGCCAGGAGCGCCTTGAGGGCGTCGGCGTCGCGGATGTCGACTTGCCGGCATTGCGGCGGCAGCACCGGATGTGTTCCGTGCGCGGCGGGTAGCAGCGCGTCGACGGCGATCACGTCGTGACCAGCCGCCCGCAACGCGGCATCCACCCGGGAGCCGATGAAACCTGCGGCGCCGGTGAGCAATACCCTCATGGCAGCTCTATCGGCAACGTGACGCCGGTATGCGCCAGGCAGTGCGTGCAGGCGTTCTCGTCGTCGACCCGACCGATCGCTTCCTTTACCAACTTTTTGAACGGCTCCATGTTTCGCTGGAATTGGGCGAACACGTCGACGGCTTTGACGCCTTCGCCGGCAGTGACGCCAGCATCCAGATCTGTCACCAAAGCGATTGCCGCATAGCATATTTCGAGTTCACGGGCGAGTACCGCCTCCGGGTAGCCGGTCATGTTGACCAGGCTGAAGCCCGCGCTGGCGAACCACCGGCTTTCGGCGCGGGTGGAAAACCGCGGCCCCTGGATCACCACCATGGTGCCGCCGTCGAACACACCGGGTATGCCGGTGGCTCCAATAATCGAGGCCCGCAGCGCCGGGCAGTAGGGATCGGCGAAGTCGACGTGGATGGCGCCGGAGTCGAAATAGGTGTCCGCGCGGCCGGTGGTCCGGTCGACCAGCTGGTCTGGAACCACCACGACACCGGGGCCGAATTCGGGTTTCAGGCTGCCGACCGCACAGGGTGCGAAAACCCGCCGCACACCGAGCGCGCGCAGGGCCCACATATTGGCCCGATACGGCACGGTGTGCGCCGAGTATTCGTGGTTGGCGCCGTGCCGGGGCAGGAATGCCACTTCGTGGTGGTCAATGAAGCCGATCGTGATCGGGCCGCTGGGTTTGCCATAGGGGGTGTCCGGATACACGGTGCGTTCGTCGGACCCGAGGAAGGTGTAGAAACCGCTGCCGCCGATCACTCCGAGCATGTGCCCATTGTGGTGCATGGGGCAGGATGCCTTACTTTGCCTTGGTGGCCACTTTCACGCAGTGGATCTCCGGGGCACGGCCGCGCACGCTGCCCAACGCAGTCGCACCCATCGTCGCGGGCACCGGCGCCGCGGCCTGGCTGCACGCCGCGGTGTGGTGGAAAGCGCTGCTGGCGCTGGTTGTCGCGGTGGGTCTGATCATCGGGGTCAACTACGCCAACGACTACTCCGACGGCATCCGCGGCACCGACGACAACCGGGCCGGGCCGGTGCGGCTGGTGGGTTCGCGGCTGGCGACGCCGCGCGCGGTGCTGGGCGCCGCGATCGTAGGTCTGACGGTCGGCGCGGTGGCCGGGCTGGTATTGGCGCTGATCACCGCGCCCTGGCTGATCGCGGTCGGCGCAGCCTGCATCGCTGGGGCGTGGCTGTACACCGGCGGGTCTCGGCCGTACGGCTATGCGGGTTTCGGCGAGCTCGCGGTATTCGTGTTCTTCGGCCTGGTCGCGGCGCTGGGCACGCAGTACACCCAGGCGTTACGAGTGGACTGGGTGGGGTTGGTACTGGCGGTGGCTACCGGGGCGTTGTCGTCGTCGGTGCTGGTGGCCAACAATCTGCGGGATATCCCCACCGATGCGCAGTCGCAGAAGTTGACCCTGGCCGTCCGCCTGGGAGATGCCCGCACCCGGGTGCTGTACCAGGCATTGCTGGCGACCGCCGGAGTCCTGACGCTGGTGCTGATGGCCGCGACGCCGTGGTGTGCCGTGGGTTTGGTGGCCGCGCCACTGGCCCTGCGTGCCGCTGGGCCGGTGCGCTCCGGCCGCACTGGTCCGGAGTTGATCCCGGTGCTGCGCGACACCGGGCTGGCGATGGTGGTCTGGGCGATTGCGGTAGCAACGGCCCTGGCTTTTTAGGGTGAGCAGACGCAAAAGCACCCCAAATCGGTGATTTTGGGGTGCTTCTGCGTCTGCTCGCCAGCACGTGTCTACAGTCGATTAAGGCCGGGGGGTCAGACAACCAGCAAACGAGGTCGGGTATGACGGAGATCGCCACCACCAGCGGCGCCAAGAGCATCGGCATGCTCAGCGTCGGGGCGTACCGACCTGAGCGGGTGGTCACCAATGAGGAGATCTGCCAGAACATCGACTCGTCCGACGAATGGATTTACTCCCGCACCGGGATCAAAACCCGCCGCTTTGCCGCCGACGACGAATCCGCCGCTTCCATGGCCGCTGAGGCGTGTCGGCGGGCACTGTCGAACGCCTCTCTCGAAGCAACCGACATTAACGGCGTGATCCTCACCACCAACACCCATTTCCTGCAGACCCCGCCGGCCGCTCCAATGGTCGCAGCGGCCTTGGGCGCCAAGGATATTCTCGGGTTCGATCTCTCCGCCGGGTGCGCGGGATTCGGGTACGCGCTCGGCGTCGCAGCCGACATGATCCGTGGCGGGGGCGCCGACAAGATGCTGGTGGTCGGCACGGAGAAACTGTCCCCCACCATCGACATGTACGACCGCGGCAACTGCTTCATCTTCGCCGACGGCGCGGCGGCAGTGGTGGTGGGCGAAACACCGTTCCAGGGCATTGGACCGACCGTTGCGGGTAGCGACGGGGAACAGGCCAACGCCATACGCCAGGACATCGACTGGATCACGTTTGCGCAGAACCCAAGTGGCCCACGCCCATTCGTGCGGCTGGAAGGTCCCGCGGTGTTCCGCTGGGCGGCGTTCAAGATGGGTGATGTCGGGCGCAGGGCACTGGACGCGGCCGGGGTCGGACCCGATCAGATCGACGTGTTCGTACCTCATCAAGCCAACAGCCGGATCAACGAACTGCTGGTCAAGAATCTGCAGTTGCGGCCGGACGTGATCGTCGCCAACGACATCGAGCAAGCCGGAAACACTTCGGCGGCGTCCGTTCCGTTGGCCATGGCCGAACTACTGGCGACGGGTGCAGCCAAGCCAGGCGATCTGGCCCTGCTGATCGGCTACGGCGCGGGCTTGAGCTATGCCGCGCAGGTAGTCAGGATGCCACTGCACAGCGACGCGTAGCTCACTGCTCGTCGGTGGGCTCCTCGTCGATGGGCTCCTCGTCGATGGGTTCCTCGTCGGGCAGCGCCTCACCGCGCAACCGCGCCCGCAACTTTTCCCGTTCCGCGCGCCGGCGCTCGCCGGTGACGGCAAGCGCCGCGGTGGCGCGCCGGCGCAGCGGGCTGAACACCCAGATACCCAACGGCATCGCGATGATCAGCGCGAACAGCGCCGCAACGGCGATCGGGAATTGAGTGACCCCCAGCAACCGCGCCACCCCGTAAATCGCAGCGCCGACTACCACCACCAAGAGCAGCCGGGCCGTCGCATACAGGACGACATCACGGACTGCCCGATCCCCACTGGTCCCAGTGGTATTGCCGCTCGGCCCTTTTGACACAGCCCGAGCCTACGGCGCGGGTATATTCGCTCCAAGGAGGTGTTGAGTGCTGTACCTGCTCCTGGTCCTGGTTTTGGGGACGCTGATCTACTTCGGCTGGCGCGCGGCGCGGGCACAGGCCACCCGGCCGAAGACTCGCGTCATCGGACCCGACGACGATCCCGACTTCTTGTGGCGGTTAGGCCACGGGGACAACAACCCGCGTTAGGCGAAGCCCGGGTTCGGCCGCTGATCGCCGGGGAAACCATCGGCTACAACGGCTGCCAGTTCGGTGAGCGCTTCGCGGGTCTGCCGCCGCAGCCGGGACAGATCCACCTCGGCGCCCTCCTCGAGATGTGGGTCGAAAGGCACCAGTCGCACCGCGCGGCAGCGCCGTGAGAAGTGGTCGACCACCTTTTGCATGTCAACATTGCCCGACCGGGGCCGCACCGCGTTGATCACCGCGACCGACGAGCGCACCAGGTCTTCGTGGCCATGCGCGTCCAGCCAGTCCAATGTCGCCGACGCGCTGCGCGCCCCGTCGATGGAGCCCGAGCTGACCACGATCAGGGCATCGGATTTGGCCAGCACCGCCGACATGGCCGAGTGCAGCAGTCCGGTGCCGCAGTCGGTGATCACCAGGCCGTAGAAGCGCTCCAGGATGTCCAGGGTGCGCGAGTAGTCCTCGGCGCTGAACGCGTCCGACACGGCCGGATCGCTCTCGGACGCCAGCACTTCCAGCCCACTGGGCCCCCGGGAGGTGTAACGGAAGACATCGCTGTAGCGCTCGATGGTTCCGGCGTCGTGCAGCAACTGCCGCACGGTCGCCGTCGTCTCCAACGGAATCTTCTGGCTCAGCGTCCCGCGGTCCGGGTTGGCGTCCACGGCCACCACCCGATCGCCGCGGATGGAGGCCAGCGTGGCGCCCAGCGTCGCGGCGATCGTGGTCTTGCCGACACCACCCTTCAGTGACAGCACCGCGATTCGGTAGCAGCCCCGCAACGGCCGATTCACCTGGGCCACCAGATCGTTGTGCCGGGCGGCCCGGGGGCTCTCTCCCACGTTGATCAGCTGCCCGGACATGACGTAGAGCAGGCGGCGCCAGCCCTCCGTCGGCGGTGGTTTGACCGGTCGCAACAGCATGCCGGTGGACAGCTCCGGGTACGGCGTGTGCGGCACCGCTTCCGGGCGATGCGGGGCATCCACGCGAGCGTGGGGCGCTTCACCCGGGCCGGTGTAGTAGCCGCCGAATCCCGGTTCGATGGGCCGGATGCCGGTCGCCGGAGCGGAGTCCCACGGCGGCAACCCGGCGGGCGCGGTGGGCGGAACCACGCCGCGCGGGTCGACTCCACCACGCCGCGGCTCGGTACGGAAACCGGCGAAGGCGCGGGTTGGGGGCTCGCTGCCGGCTGGGGAGTGCGGGTCGGAGGGCGGCTCGCCTTGGTACGGCGGTATTTCCGTGGTCGGATGATCCACCGCGCTGCGGCCACCCTGGCCGGAGGGCGCCCCCACGCCCGTCGTTGGATGCTCGGACACGTGCCCTGCCCCCTTCTCGGCCGCTTGGCCTGTTGATTGAGTCGAAGCCGGTTCGACTGCTGACGATCGGTCAGCCCACGCCCGCATAGGAATGCAGACCTACAGTCACCAGGTTAACGAAGAACAGGTTGAAGACCATCGCGACGAACCCCACGAGGTTGATCCAGGCCGCCTTCCTGTCCCGCCATCCGGCCGTTGACCTGGCATGCAGGTACGCCGCGTAGACCACCCACGCAATGAACGAAACGGTCTCCTTGGGGTCCCAGCCCCAGTACCTGCCCCACGCTTGCTCGGCCCAGATGGCGCCGAAGATCACTCCGAAACCGAACACCGGGAACGCGAAGATCGTGGTGCGGTAGGCGACCCGGTCCAGCGTCTGCGGGTCGGGGAACCGCTGCACCACCCGGGCCAGCGCGCCCTCGGCGCCGTCCGGGCCGGGCTCCCCCAGCGGCGATGTGCGCAGCAGGAACAGGATGCTGGCGATGCCGGCGACCAGGAACACCCCCGAACCGAGGCTGACGACCGACACGTGAATGGGCAGCCAGTAGGACTGCAACGCGGGCATCACGGGCGCGGCATTGGCGTAGAGCCAGCGTCCGGAAACCGTGAGCAGGATCAGCACCGGTACCAGCAGAAAGACCCACAGCGGGCGGTACTGCGGGCGGCGCAACACGATCGCTCCGGCGACCAGGCCGCTGAAGCAGGTCAGGTTGATGAACTCGTACATGTTGCCCCACGGCACCCGCATGGTGGCGGCGCCGCGCAGCACGATGCAGGCGAACAGCAGCCCGATGCCGAGGTAGACCACGGCCAGCCCGGCCCGCCCGACGCGTTCGTCGAACGGCCGCTGCGGATCGTCCACCACGACGCCGGGAGTAGAGCTGTCGGCGGTAACAGCGCCGGCCAGCACCCGGGCGCGGGTGTCGACACGGCGGCCGCCGACGTAGGCCAGCTCGAACGCCATCAGCAGCAGCGCGACCACCAGCGCGACCACCGCCGAGGTGAACGCCCAGTCGGAATACCTGGACAAACCGATATTGACGTGCACGGTGTTCATTTGGCGCCCACCTCAGAACTCCTTTTGGCGGTCGTTTCGGCCGGGCTATCGTTCGCGTCAGCCTCGGTGCCTTCGGCCCGTCCCAGCCCGGCCAGTAGCCGCTCGGTCAGCCGCTCGAACTCGTCGCCCCAGCCGGAGTTGTCGGTGCGTGCCAGGCCGCCCAGCTCGACGTTCACCGTACCGGGGGCCTCGTCACCGGCGGGCGTCAGCCGAACCCAGACCCGCCGCCGTCGTACCAGCAGCGACACCAAGAGTCCGGCCATCATCGTGACGGCGAAAACCAGCACCCAGGTCTGACCTGGGTCGTGCGAGACCTGCAGGTTGACGAACGGCACGGCGCCGTCGAAGCGGACCGTGGTGCCGGCGCCCGGGCCCTGGTCGATGCGGACCTGCTCCCCGGCGCGCAGGTTCACCCGCTTTTCCTTGATCAGCCGGCCCTGCTCGATCAGCCGCGGGTCCAGGGTGAACAGCGACTGCGGCCGCCCGGTGTCCAGCCCGGTGTCGCCGCGGTAGATGTCGATGGCCACCGCCGGGTCGTTGAGCGCCGGGAACCGCGACGACAGCAGGGTCCCGTCGAGCTGCTCGGTCGGCGCCAGCAGGCCCTGGATCGCGATTTCGTGTTGGCGGCGCTCCTCGGCGGTGGGATAGCTGCCGCCCGGCGGGTCGATGCGAGCCACGCCCGACGACAGCAGCGTCTGCGGGTTGTCGGGTCGCCATTGCACGGTTGACGTGCGGGTTTGCCCGTTCGGGAAGGTCACCGTGAAGGTGGGCGCGTAGCCGTGGCCCTGCAGGTAGACCCGGTCGCCGCCGATCCGCAGCGGATGGTTGACCTCCAGCCGGTAGGGCCGCCAGGTGTTCGCCGACAGGTCCTGGCCCGCTTGATAGACGATGTCCGCAGCGAACGAGGTGGCCTGCCCGGACTGCAGGTAGTTTGCCGCGAAGTCGTTGACCCTGATGCAGATCGGGTGCAGCGACGTGCCGTCGACGGTATTGCCGGCGCGGAACGAGTCGAACGCGGCGGGCGACGCCGAGCAGACGCCGGGGCCGCCATCGGCGATGACGATCACGTTGCCCTCGTAGCCGAACAGCTTGCCGACGGCCACCGCGACCAGCAGGCCCAGCAGCGAGAAGTGGAACAGCAAGTTGCCGAATTCGCGCAGATAGCCCTTCTCGGCCGACACTTCCAGGATGTCGCCCTGGTGTCGGGTGGTCGTGCGCCAGCCGCGCAGTCGGCCCGCGATGGTGTCGGCCATTTCTTGCGGCTCGCCAACGGCCTGGGCAGTGGCGTGCTTGGGGAGGCGGGCCAGGTTGCGCGGGGCGGCCACCGGGGTGGCGCGCAGGCCGCGGGCCTGCTCGATCATCCGCGGGGTGAGGCAGCCGACGAGGGACACGAACAGCAGCACGTAGATGGCGGTGAACCAGAAGCTGGAGAACACGTTGAAGACCTGCAGCTCGTTGAGCCACGGTCCGATCACCGGGTGGGCCCTCAGGTAGTCGTCGACCTTGCCGGCGTTGAGGCTGCGTTGCGGCAACAGTGCACCGGGTATCGCACCGAGCGCCAGCAGGAACAGCAGCACCAGCGCGGTGCCCATCGACGTCAGCGACCGCCACATGTTGCGGGCTTTCCCCGCGAGCAGACGCAAAAGCCCCCAAAATGGGCCATTTTGGGGTGCTTTTGCGTCTGCTCGCGCCACTACTCGGGCCATCAAATCGGCAACCTCACGTCGGACACGAAGGCGTCGCGGAGCCAGGAGATGAAGTCGTTCCACACCCCGGTGACCAGCGCGGCGCCGACCGCGATCAGCAGCGCGCCGCCGAATATCTGGATCGCCCTGGTGTGGCGGCGCAGCCAGCCCAGCCCGGCGACGGCCCCGGCCGAGCCGAACGCCAGCAGCATGAACGGGATGCCAAGCCCCAGGCAATAGGCGATCACCAGCGCGATCCCGCGCGCCAGGTTGGCGCCGTCGGTGGCCGACGCGACGGTGATCACTCCGGTCAGCGTCGGCCCCAGGCACGGCGTCCAGCCCAGCGCGAACACCGCGCCCAGCAGTGGCGCCCCGGCTACCGTCGTCACCTGCCGCGGGCTGAACCGGGCCGATCGCTGCAAGGCGGGGATGAAGCCGAGGAACACCAGCCCCATCACGATGGTCAGCACCCCGCCCACTCGCTGCAGCAGCACCTGGTTGGTGATTAGCGTGGACGTCATACCCAGGACGGCGACGGTGCCGAGCACGAACACCGTGGTGAAGCCGGCCACGAACAGCGCCGCCGACCCCGCGACCCGCCATCGGGCGGCCGGTGGGGCTTTGACGGCACCGTTGGTCGGTTCATCGTCGGTTCCGGCCACCCCGACAATGCCCGCCAGGTACGACAGGTAGCCAGGCACCAGCGGCACCACGCACGGCGACGCGAACGACACCAGCCCCGCCAGGGCGGACACCGCCACCGCCACCAACAGCGGGCCGGTCGCGGCGATCGACGTGAAACCGCTCATTTCCGGTCGGCCCCGGACGCTTCGGCAGCCACTCGCTGCACGACCGGCTGCAGATCCTCGGCCAACAATTCGCGCAGGAACACCGCCGCGACCCGATGCTCACGGTCCAGCACCAGTGTGGAGGGGATGACGGTGGTGGGGAACTTGCCGCCGAAGGCGATCAGGGTGCGCATTTCCGGGTCATAGATCGACGGGAAGGTGACGTGGCGGTCGTTGACGAAGTCCTCTGCGGCCTGGCGGTTGTTGTCGCGGACATCGACGCCCAGGAAAGACGCCCCGGAGCCGCGAGTGGCGTCATACACCCGTTGCAGCTGGGTGACCTCGCTCCGGCAGGGCCCGCACCACTGCCCCCACACATTGATCACGACGACGCGGCCGGCGAACACGGCGTCGTTCAGCGAGACGGTGCGCGCCGGATCCGCCAGGTCCGGGCCCGAAAGCGGTCCGGGATGCCCCCGGCTGGCGGGCGGGTCGTGGAAGATGTCGGTCTTGCCGCCGGGCGAGACGAATTCGAAGGTGCCGCCCTGCGCGACCGCGTCGCGCCCGGCACAGCCGGCCACCAGAGATGCCGCCAAAACCCCGGCGATCGCCAGCCGCCGGATGGTCATGGCGCCGCGGGCTCGGAGTACTTGACGCCGGCCAGCCGGTCGCCGTCGTAGACCAGCGTGGTCACCGACGCCAGCCCACATTCCCGGCGCCGCGGGTCGTGCCAGAGCCGCTTGCCGGTCAGATGCAGCCGCACCGTCCACACTGGCAGCTGGTGGCTGACGCACACCACTTCATGCCCGGCGCCGCGGGCGCGTGCCTTGTCCACCGCCGTCGCCATCCGGGCCGCGATCTCGGTGTAGGGCTCCCCCCACGACGGTCTGAACGGATTGCGCAGCTGCCACCAGAACCGAGGGTCGCGCCAGGCGCCGTCACCCGGGCCGACCCGACGGCCTTCGAAGAAGTTGGCCGATTCAATCAGGTCGGGGTCCGTGTCCACCGGCACGCGGTGGCGGCCGGCGATGGGTTCCGCGGTCTCCTGGGCGCGCTGCAGCGGGGAGGCGATGACCGCGACGACGTCGCGGCCGGCCAGGAAGTCGGCGACGGCGGCCGCCTGTGCGCGGCCCCGCTCGGAGAGGTGGAACCCGGGCAGCCGTCCGTAGAGCACGCCGGTGGGGTTGTACACCTCGCCGTGCCGGATCAAGTGGACCCGGGTTTGTTCGGCCATCAGGATTCCCGCTCTTTTGAGGCGGCAGCTGCTGCCTTGGCCGCGGCGGGCAAGGCGTCGGCGATCCGGTCGAACGCGCTGTCGTCGAGAGCGGCCGAAACGAACCACGCCTCGAAGGCACTGCACGGCGGGTAGACGCCCGCGCCCAGCAGGGTGTGGAAGAACGGGGCGTAGCGCCACGTTTGGCTGGCCCGCGCGGACGCGAAGTCGGTCACCGGCGCATCGCTGAAGAACACGCTCAGCATGTTGCCGCCGCGCGGAATCTGGTGCGGCACACCGGCATCCGTCAGCGCTTCGGTCAGCAGCCCGGCCAGCCGGTCGGCGTTGCGGTCCAGCGCGCGGTAGACCGCATCGTCGGCGGCGCGCAGTGTGGCCAGCCCGGCGGCCATCGCCACCGGGTTACCCGAGAGGGTGCCGGCTTGGTACACCGGCCCCAGCGGCGCCAGTCGCTCCATCACTTCGGCCCGTCCACCGAACGCGGCGGCCGGCAGCCCGCCGCTCATCACCTTGCCGAAGGTGAACAGGTCGGCGGCCACCGGATCGATTCCGTACCAACCACTTCGGCTGACCCGGAAGCCCGTCATCACCTCGTCGACGATCAGCAGCGCGCCGTGTTCTGCGGTGATGTCCCGCAGCGCGGCGTTGTAGCCCGGCGCGGGTGGGACGACGCCCATGTTGCCCGGGCTGGCTTCGGTGATCACCGCCGCGAGCTCGCCGCCGAACCGGGCGAATGTCTGCCGCACCGCGTCGATGTCGTTGTAGGGCAACACAATCGTGTCGGCCGCAGTGGCCCCGGTGACCCCTGGCGAGGACGGCAATCCAAGGGTGGCCACGCCCGAGCCGGCGTCGGCGAGCAGCGCGTCCACGTGGCCGTGGTAGCACCCGGAGAACTTGACGATCTTGGCGCGGCCAGTGAACCCGCGGGCCAGCCGGACCGCGCTCATGGTGGCCTCGGTGCCGGAGTTCACCAGCCGTATCCGCTCGACCGGCGCCACCCGGCCGATGATCTCGGCCGCCAGCTCGGTCTCGGCCGGCGTCGGCGCCCCGAAAGACAAGCCGTTGGACGCCACCTTTGCGACGGCGTCGACCACGGCCGGGTGGGCGTGCCCGAGGATCATCGGCCCCCACGAGCAGACCAGGTCGACATAGCGGTTGCCGTCGGCGTCGGTCAGCCAGCAGCCGTGCGCCTCGGTGATGAAGCGCGGCGTGCCGCCCACCGCGGTGAAGGCCCGCACCGGAGAGTTCACCCCGCCGGGGATGACCTTGCAGGCGTCCTCGAACAGCTGCGCCGAGGAGCGCACGCTCGCGATCGCCTGGTCGGTGCTACCCATGCCGACCAGTGTCCCAGCCTCGGCAGATCGCTCAACTACAGGGTGTAGAAGTTGACCGGCGAGGGTCACATTTCGCCCCGCCCAGTGGCCATAGCGGATTGTCGTACTGTGCGGTGATGGACACGGACAAACCCCGCGACGGGTACAGCCTAAGTTGGCCGACCGGCCGCGCGGCGACCGCCGTCGGGTGGGTGATGGTTGCCGGCGTCCACGCTGACCACGTCGCTCGTGCTGTCACCGGTCGAGTGGCGAGGCCGCGGGTTGAAGTGGGCGGGGGCCGACGAGTTGGATGGGTGGCATGCGATTTCCCCAACGACTCGCCCGGTTCAACCGGTACGTAACCAATCCCATTCAGCGGCTGTGGGCCGGCTGGCTACCGGCCTACGGCATCATCGAGCATGTCGGGCGCCGCTCCGGAAAGACTTACCGCACACCGGTTAATGCGTTCACCACCAGCGTCGACGGCAAGCCCGGCGTGGCGGTCCCGCTGGCCTACGGCCCTGACCGCGACTGGCTGAAAAACCTCAAGGCGGCCGGCAGCGGCAAGATACGCCGCAACGGCAAGACGATCGGCATCGCCAACCCGAACATCGTCAGCAGGGACGCCGCGGCGGCCCATGTGACCCGCGGGCGCGCGGTCTTCGCCAAGCTGCCGTGGGAAGAGGCGGTGCTGTTCACCAAGATCGGGTGATGCGGATCACCGCGATCCGGGAGCGACCGGTCCGGCTGCAAGGTAGAGCCGGCGAAATGCCGGCGAATGCATTGGTCAACTTCGGCAGTCACACCGTGTCGCTGGTGGCACTGATCGCCGAGCGGGACGGCAAACGGGTGGTCGGGGTGGCCTTCGACTCGATCGGCCGATTCGCGCAGAGCGGCATTCTGCGCGACCGGATGATCCCTCGCGTCCTCGCCGCGCCGCCGGAAACCCTGCTGGACGACGCCGACCGGATCGACCCGGCAGCCGTCTCGGCGTGCGCGCTGGCCGACGAGAAGCCCGGCGGCCACGGCGACCGGGCCGCCGCCACCGCGGCCCTGGAACTGGCGTGCTGGGACCTCAACGCCAAACTCGACGACGAACCGGCTTACGCGACCATCGCGCGTCACTTCGGACGTAAGCCGGCCGCCTCTGTGGCCGTATATGCGGCCGGCGGCTACTACTACCCCGGTCGGGGGCGGCACAGCCTGCGCGACGAGATGCGCGGCTACCTCGATGCGGGCTACGACGCGGTCAAGATGAAAATCGGCGGCGCGCCGCTGGACGACGATCTGGCCCGAATCGAGGCCGTCGTCGACGTGGTCGGTGACGCGGGACGGGTCGCGGTCGACGCCAATGGCCGGTTCGACGGGCCGGCGGCCACGCAGTGGGCGGCGGCCCTGGCCCGCTACGGCCTGCGCTGGTACGAAGAGCCAGGCGACCCACTGGATTTCGAGCTGAACCGCGCGGTGACGGCCTGCTACGACGGAGCTGTCGCCACCGGCGAAAACCTCTTCTCGGTGCCCGACGTGACCAATCTGGTTCGATACGGGGGTATGCGGCCAGGGCGTGACATCTTTCAGATGGACGCCGGCCTGAGCTACGGGCTGACCGAGTATGTGCGGATGCTCGAGGTGCTCGAGGCGCACGGCTTCGACCGCCGGTCCGCCTTTCCGCACGGCGGCCATCTGATCAATCTGCACATTGCGCTCGGTCTGGGCCTGGGTGGGTGCGAGTCCTATCCGGGCGTGTTCCAGCCCTTCGGCGGCTATTCCGACGGCTGCATAGTGGCCGACGGACGGATCACCCCGACGGACGCGCCGGGCTTCGGGCTGGAGCCAAAGGCCGGTCTGGCCGAGCTGATCACCGAGTTAGGATCGGGCACATGAAGATCGCGGTAATCGGCTGTGGTGCAATGGGTTCCATTTATGCCGCCAGGCTCGCCGCCGCGGGCAACGACGTGCTGGCCATCGACAGTTACCAGCCCAGCATCGAGCAGATCGCCCACCACGGGCTGCGGGTCACCGGCCCCGGCTACGACCAGACGGTCCCGCTGCGCGCCGCTACCACCGCGCCGTCGGAAGCCATGGACCTGATCGTGCTCGCCGTCAAGGCCGCCGACGTGACAACCGGTGCGCAACAAGCGCTTCCGATGCTCGGCGCGAACACGCCGGTACTGACCATCCAGAACGGTCTGGGATCGGCGGAGACGGTCGCCCGCATCGTCGGGGACCAGCGGGTGGCGGTCGGGATCGCCAGCGGGTTCGGCGCGGCGCGCGTCGCTCCCGGGCATGTGCATCACAACGCCATGCGGGCAATGCGTTTCGGCGCCTACTCGTCGCTACCGTTCGCGACGGTCGAGTCAATCGCACAAGCCTGGACGCAAGCCGGGTTCGACGCCGCCGCGGTCACCGACATCGCAGCCATGCAATGGGAGAAGCTGATCTGCAATGTCGCCTACAGCGCGCCGTGCGCGCTGACCGGCATGACGGTCGGACAGGTGATGGACGATCCGGAGATGGGACCGGTCAGCCGGGCAGCGGCGACGGAGGCCTGGACCGTCACCCGAGCGTCTGGAATCGCGGTTGCCGTAACCGATCCCGTCGCGCATGTCCGGGCTTTTGGCGCCGGAATGCCCGACGCGAAGCCGTCGGCGCTGCTCGACCATGAGGCACGCCGGGTCAGCGAAATCGACGTCATCAACGGCGCCGTCCCGCGCCAAGGGGCACGCGTCGACGTCGAAGCGCCGGTGAACGCGACGCTGACCGCCGTGATCAAGGCGATCGAACGGCAGTGGACTTAGCGTGAGGCACCCTCGAGCAAACGGGCTGTTTCAAAATTGGCGTCGCGGCTGGGGGATGTGGCGAGACCGGTTGGCCGCGCATTTCTCATGAGTCCCATCTGTCACCGAAAGTCCGGCGTCTGCCATTTTGTCCACCTTCAAGCGACAACCGTTGCACGGCAAAATGATTTGTCGCTTGGAGTGACTGGTGTGTCCAACGGTGTACCGAGCCACCTTTGAAACAGCCCGCAACAGCCCTTAATTCGACCCCGAATCAGGAAGTTTGTGTCTACTCGGCATCACGAAGTACACCCCGACCACCACCGCCCACGACAGCAGGCTGAGCCAAAGCTGGCTGCGGGCGGCGTGGTCGAACGCCATCTGCACCAGCACAGCCACGATTCCGGCGAGAGTGAGGATCGACAGCACCGGAAAGAACCACATCTTCACCCGCAGCTGCTCTTCAGCTGTCTTGCGGCGCAACACAATTTGGGACAGCGCGATCAGCAAGTAGACGAACAGGATGATGGCGCCGGAAGAGTTGAGCAGGAAGAGAAACACGGTGCCCGGCGCCAGCCAGGCCATGAGCACGCACAAGAAGCCCACCACCGACGAGCAGATGATGGCGACGTGCGGGACGCCGCGCGGGCTGATTTTGACCAGCTGCGAAGGCGCTTCGTGACGTTCGGCGAGGACGAACAGCATGCGCGACGCGGTGTAGAGGCCTGAGTTCAGACAGGACAGCACCGCGGTCAGCACTACCGCGTTCATGATCTGATCGGCCCCGGGAATGCCCATGTGCTTGAGGGCCGCAACATACGGCGATGCGCCGAGTTCTACCGAATTCCACGGCAGAACCACCACAAGCAGAAAGACCGAACCGACGAAAAAGATCGCGATGCGCGCGACGACGGAGTTGGTGGCTCGCTGCACCGCGCGCTCGGGATCCCGGCTTTCGGCGGCGGCGATGGTCACCACTTCGGCGCCGACCATCGAGAAGATCACCACCACGATGGCGGCGAAGACGGCCCACACGCCTTTGGCGAAGAAGCCGCCATGGGAGTGCAGGTTGGAAAAGTCGAGGTGCCGGCCCGGCCACCAACCGAGGGCGAAAGCCGTGCCGAGGCCGAGAAAGATCACGATGGTCGCGACTTTGATGCCGGCGAACCAGAATTCGAACTCGCCGAACGATGACACCGAGAACAGGTTGGTCGCGGTCATCAGCAGCATCAGACACAGCGAGGACAGCCACAGCGGCGCCGGAAACCAGTAGTTGAGAACTTTCCCGCCGGCGACCGCCTCGAAGCCGACCACGATCACCCAGAAGTACCAGTACAGCCAGCCGACCGAGAACCCCGCCCAGCCGCCGAGGGCCCTTGTCGCGTAGTCGGCGAACGATCCGGTAGACGGGTTGGCGCAGGCCATCTCGCCCAGCATCCGCATCACCAGCACGATCAGCAGACCGCAGATCGCATACGTCAAGAACGCCGCCGGCCCGGTGTCGCGGATCACCACGCCGGATCCGACGAACAATCCGGCGCCGATGACACCGCCGATCGCGATCATGTTGAGCTGCCGCTGCGACAACCCATGGCGCAGTTGCGTTGTGCTAGCCACGGTTAACCACAGCACATCGGCGGGCGGGGCACCAACCGGGCCGCGCCGACCAGGTTCAGAGATGCAGATCCTGCTCACGGATCAGCGCCGTGGCGAGCACGCTGATCACCGCCGTGCCAACTAAATAGCCACAAGCCAGCCACGGCGCTCCCCCGACCGACGCGATCAGCGCGGTGAGGATCATCGGGGTGATGCCGGACGCATATACCCCGGAAAACTGGTAAACGAACGACAAACCGGTGTAGCGGATACCGGTGGGACAGAGCGCCGAGTACAGCGTGCCCTGAGCGCCGTAGAAAAGCGCGTGCACCACACCGAAGACCACGATCATGGCCAGCCCGAACCAGACGAGGTTCCTGGTGCCGAACAAGGCGAATGCCGGAAAGGCCGCGGCGCCATAGCAAGCCACGCCGACCAGATACACCCGTCGCGCGCCGAAGCGGTCGGTCAATGCGCCCGAAACCGCACCGCCATCAGCAGAGCGGCGACGGTCACCACCCCCAGGACTGACACCCGGTTCAAGCCGAGCGCGCCGGTCGCGTAACTGATGGCGAAAACACCCCAAATGTTGAATGCCGAACCCTCGGCCCAGCGTGACAGCAATCCCAGCAGGGTGTTACGCCTGGCGCGCGGTTCGCGGATGATCTCGCGAAACGGCACCGTGGATGTGGCCTCGAGGTCTCGCAACTGGCGAAACGCCGGGGTTTCTTCGACCCGCAGCCGCACCAGGATCCCAATCACGACCAAGGCCAGGCTCAGCAGAAAACCGATTCGCCAGCCGTACGCGAGAAATCGGGCCTGACCCAACACGATCTGCAAGATCGCGAATACACCTGTCCCTAAAGCCAACCCGAGCGCCAGCCCGACCTGAGGGATCGCACCGAAACGACCGCGCCGATCCCCGGGGCTGTGTTCGACGGCCAACAGGACCGCGCCGGCCCATTCGCCGCCCAGCGCGAAGCCCTGCAGCACGCGCAGCGCCAACAACAGCACCGGAGCCCACGCTCCGATCTGCGCGGCGGTGGGCAACACCCCGATCAGCGCCGTCGCGCCGCCCATGATCAGCATGGTCAGGGCCAGGCTGCGCTTGCGGCCGATCCGGTCGCCGATGTGGCCGAACACCAGGCCGCCGATCGGCCGCATGACGAACCCGACCGCGAACGTCGCGAAGGCCAACAGCGTGCCCACCAGCGAGCTCGCGTCGGGAAAGAACACCTTGTTGAACACCAAACCGGCCGCGGTCGCGTACAGGAAAAAGTCGTACCACTCCACGGTGGTGCCCAGCAGGCTCGCGGCGACGACGACACGCAGGCGCCTTCGCTGTTCGGCGCCGGACTCCTCGACAACGGCAGGTGCTGTCGTAACGCCCGCGTCGGTCGGTGACGCGGGCAACGCGGTAGCCATGCCTAGTGCGCCGAGGCGACTGCGAACGGTGTGGCCGCAGCCGATCGCGATAGGGGACGGTTGGGATTGCGCCACAGCCTGAGACGCTCCAGCAGCGGCAGGACGCCCTCGCCGAACCAGTAGGCCTCTTCCAAATGTGGATATCCGGAGAGGATGAAGTGGTTGATGCCCAGTTCGGCGTATTCGGCCAGCCGCTCAGCGACCTCGGCGTGCGACCCAACCAGAGCGGTACCCGCCCCGCCGCGCACCAGGCCCACCCCGGCCCACAGGTTGGGCGCAATCACAAGCCTGCTGCTGCTGCCGTCGTGCAACTTCCGCATCCGGCGCTGGCCTTCAGATTCGCTACGCGCCAGGCTGGCTTGCACCCGCTCGACATCCGCCGGGTCGACAGCGGCCAGCAGCCGCTCGGCTTCGGCCCACGCCTGTTCTGAGGTGTCTCGGGTGATCACGTGAATTCGCAAGCCGAATTGGACAATTCGCCCGGCTCGGCTGGCCAGCCCACGAATCCAGTCGAGCTTCTCGGCGACCGCCGCCACCGGCTCGCCCCAGGTGAGATAGACATCGGAGTACTCGGCCGCCACCGGGCCGGCGGCTGCCGAGGATCCGCCGAAGAATACCGGCGGCACGGGGTCGGGTGGGTTGTTCAGCAACGCACCTTCGACGCGAACGTGGTCTCCGTCGAACGTCACCGGCTCGCGGGAGGTCCAGAGCCGGCGCACCACGTGCAAGAACTCGGCGGTCCTGGCGTAGCGCGACTGCTTGTCGAGGAAGTCGCCATAGGCCTGCTGCTCATGCGGTTCACCCCCGGTCACGACATTGAGCAGCAGCCGGCCCTGCGAGTGCCGTTGAAAGGTGCCGGCCATCTGCGCCGCCAGCGTGGGGCTGAGCAACCCGGGACGGAACGCGACCAGGAATTTCAGCGTCTCGGTGGCCTCGATCAGCATCGCCGTCGTCAGCCAGGCGTCCTCGCACCACAATCCGGTTGGGGTGAGCACGGCCTCGAATCCGTTGTCCTCGGCGGCCGCGCAAATCTGGTGCAGGTACCGCAGCGTCGCGGGCCGATCGCCATGCATCGCCGTCCCGTGCCCACCCGCCACCAGGTTGCGCGAATCCCCGTAGGTCGGCAGAAACCAGTGAAATGCCAAAGTCATCCCCGCATCGTGCGGGACGGCGGCCAGCAGCGCGAGGGTTGAAAACTGGGAGATTGGATCTGTGGGAGGCCGACCTGGCCGCGGCCGGCAACAGCGCTCGAGCGTGACGCCAGCGTCACTCTCGAGCCCCAACGTGACGCCAACGTCACGTTGGGGGTGGGGCGCCTCTAAGAAAAGCGCCCGGGCGGACCTCAGTCCAAACGGGTCGCCACCACCGACCACACCGGTATGTGCACCCGGTAGTCGTCGAGCAGCGGGTTAAGCACCTCCAGCTGTTGCTGCAGCGGTTGCATCTTCTGCAGCGCCTCACGCTGAGCGCCAACCGTCGCGGTCATGGCGGCGAACGTCTCAGGCCCGAAGCGGGCCTGGTAGGTGCTGGGCCCCAGGTAATCCACTCGCCATCCGCCGGCACCGAGCACCCGCTCGAAGTTGTCGGCCGGTATGCCCGCCCATTGAATGCCGTTCACGTTGTGGGGGCCGAATTCGAACATGAACAGCCGCGCACCAGGTTTGGTGGCGCGGTGCAGCGCTTGCGCGTACCGGGTCTGCACGGCCTCGTCGTCCAGGAATACGTGATAGAAGGCGCTGTCGACCACGGTGTCGAAGCGGCCCTCGAATCCGTCCAGCTTCGTGGCGTCGGCCACCTGGAAGTCGACCTGCACCCCGGCCCGCTCGGCGTTACGCTTGGCCCGCGCGATCGCGGTGGGCGAACCGTCCACGCCGGTAGCCGAATAACCCTGCGACGCATAGTGAATCGCGTGATAGCCGGGACCGGTCCCCGGGTCGAGCACCTCGCCGCGGATCGCTCCGAAGGCCACCAACTGCTGGACCACCGGTTGCGGCCCGCCAATGTCCCACGGGATCAGCCCATCGGTCTTCTCTGCTTCGCCGTACAACGGTTCGAAACCCGCAACGGCCACGTCACTGGTCATGGTTGTGCTCGCTTCCTGTTAAATTTGAGAACGCTACCGTTCACTATCTGAAGTCAGCGTAACCGCGCCGCGAAGGAAACGCAAGCGTCTACTAACGGGCGGTTTCCGCTCGCATTCACCACCGCTGGCGGCGCGCGGCCGACATCGCGGGCTTACGATTTGCCCTCCTTTCAGCGACAAATTGGCAACGCGCCCAAGGGTTCCCGTTGATACCTCCTGGGTTGTCGCGCGGAGGCCGGCAGAAGCCAATGTGGCGGATGTGACTGGACGCCGACTGCCGGCGTATGTCACGTCTCCGTGACCGCGATATCACAAACCCCTTCCAATCGCGGCGTGGCAGTAGCGGTGAACCCCGGTCGGCGCGGCATCATGACCCTCGTGCCTGACCTGAACCGCCGTGCGGTGCTGCGTATAGGCGCCGGTGCCAGCGCTGGAGCGGTTGGCGTGTGGGCTTTGGGCGCCCTGCTGGATCCGCTCGAGCCGCAAGCGGCGCCGCTAGCCCCCGCACCCTTCGAGCCCGCAATTGCGGGCAGCACCCAGTCGAACAGGCTCACTGGCTCGTTCATCTCGCAAGCCCGCGGCGGCGTCAAGACCAACTGGGTGATCGTCCTGCCGCCGGGCCACAGTGGCGTCAATGGTCAAACCTCCGCGCTGCGTCCGGTGATCACCCTGCACGGCAAGGACGGCAACGCGGGTCAGATGCTCGAACTCGGCGTGGAGGACGCGCTGGCCCGACTGGTCAAGGAGGGCAAGCCGCCGTTCGCCGTGGTAGGCGTCGACGGCGGTAGTGATTGCTACTGGCACAAACGGGCTTCGGGCGAAGACTCCGGCACGATGGTCCTCGACGAGCTGCTACCGATGCTGTCGTCGATGGGCATGGACACCTCCCGAGTGGCCTTCATGGGCTGGTCCATGGGCGGGTACGGGGCGCTGCTCCTGGGTTCGCGGCTGGGCCCGGCCCGCGTCGCCGGGATCTGCGCGATCAGCCCCGCGCTGTACACGTCGTTCGACGACAGCGCCCCCGGGGCATTCGACAGCGAGGATGACTGGGCGCAACACAATGTCAACGGGCGTCCGGCGCTGAACTCGATTCCGTTACGGGTGGACTGCGGCACCTTCGACCGCTTTTATCCGGCCGTTCGTGCGTTCGTCAACCAACTGAAAAAGCCTCCGGCGGGCAGCTTCTCGATAGGCGGGCACGACGTGGAGTACTGGCGCAGGCAGCTGCCGAGCGAGCTGACCTGGATGGCGACCTGATCAGGCAGACATGACGATCCATCAGGCAGCGACCACCCGACGCCCCCGCACCGCGGAGCGGCGACCGGAACGCAGCGCTTTCCGTCCGGATATCGAGGGCTTGCGCGCCGTGGCTGTCATTGCCGTCGTCCTGTACCACGCGGGCATCCCCGGCGTCACCGGCGGCTACATCGGCGTCGATGTCTTTTTCGTCATCTCCGGCTTCCTCATCACCGGCCTGCTCTGGCGCGAGGTGACCACCACCGACACCGTCGGGCTGGGCCGCTTCTATGCCGCGCGTGCCCGGCGCCTGCTGCCGGCGGCGGCCACGGTGGGCGTCGCCACGGCGGTCGCCGCCGCCGCGGTGCTGCCGCCGTTGCAGGCTCGCAGCGTCTTGGTGGACGGCATCGCCAGTGCCCTGTATGTCGGCAACTACCGGTTCGCCGTGCAGGGCACCGACTACCTCGGCGCCCAAGGCTCCGGCCTGCTTTCGCCGTTCCAGCACTACTGGTCGCTGGGCGTGGAGGAACAGTTCTACCTGTTGTGGCCGGCGTTGATCATCGGCACCGCCTGGCTGGTACGGCGTAACTCGCGTTTTCGGGCCACTGGATCCGCAGCGACGCCGTATGCGGTGGTGCTCGGGCTGGTCGGTGCGGCGTCGCTGACAGCTGCCGTGCTGTGGACCCGCACCGCCCCGCCCTGGGCATTCTTTTCGCTGCCCACCCGCGCCTGGGAGCTGGCCGCGGGCGGGCTGGTGGCCCTCTCGATCCGGCAGTGGCGCCGGCTGCCGCTGCCGTCGGCCGCGATCGTCGGATGGGGTGGGCTGGCGCTGCTCCTGCTGACCGGCATCCAGCTGGGTCCCGACACCCCGTACCCCGGAACCGCGGCGCTGCTGCCGGTGCTGGGCACCGCCCTGGTCATCGGCGGCGGCTGTGTCACCGGCGGCATGGGCGTCGGCCGGCTGCTGTGCAAGCCCGCGATGCGGGCCGTGGGCCGGGTGTCGTACTCGTGGTACCTGTGGCACTGGCCGGTACTGCTGCTGATGCCGCCGCTGCTAGGCGTGCCCGCGGGCCTGCCGGTCAGGCTGACCGCGATCGTCATCTCCGCGGGACTCGCGGTGCTCACCATGCACCTCGTCGAAAACCCCGGCCGGTTCGCCGCTGCCCTGCGCAGCTCGGCCAAGGCCAGCCTGGCCGTGGCCACGGCGACCAGCGCGACCGCGGCGTGCGCTTGCCTGCTGCTGCTGACGGTGGTACCGGTGCCGGTGGGAAGCGGACCGGCCGCCGTCACGGCCAGCATCACCACACTGACCCCCATGGCGGCTCCGGCCGCCGATCCGCACGCGAGCCAGCCGATCAGCCCTCAGGAAGCGGCCGTCCGGGACGCCTTCGCGCAGGCACGCCGAGCGATCGCGGCGGCGGCCGGGTTGGGCGCAGTCCCGTCGAACCTGGACCCGTCGCTGACCCGCGCGGCGGGCGACAAGGCGGCCGTATTCGTCAACGGCTGCCTGCGTTCCTGGCGTGACGTCGGGCAAGCCGAATGCGCGACGGGTGACACCGCCTCGCCGACCACCGTGGCCCTGATCGGCGACTCGCATGCCGCCATGTGGGACCCGGCCCTCCAGCAGGTGGCCGAACAGCGGCACGGGCGGCTGGAGACGATGACCAAGGTGACCTGTCCGCTGCAGAACCTGCACATCGTCAGCCCCTACCTGGGCCGTGAGTACACCGAGTGCGAACAGTGGCGCGGCCAGGTCATGTCCCGCCTGACGGCCGAACATCCCCGGTTGGTGGTGCTGAGCATGAGCCGGCGCTATCACGCGGACTTCGGCTTCGCGGCCTACGACCCCGCCTGGATCGACACCTTGACCCGCACGGTGGCCAAACTGCGCGGCACGGGCGCCACCATACTGGTGCTCGGGCCGGTCGCCGACCCCCAGTCGTCCGTACCCACCTGCCTGTCCGGTCACCTTGACGACGCCACCGCATGCGCGCCGGCGCGTTCGGCCGCGGTCAACGGCGACGGCATCGCCGCGGAGCAAACGGCGACCACCACCGCCGGCGGCCACTACGCGGATCTGACCGACCTGTTCTGCACGCCCGACCGCTGCCCGGTGATCGTCGGCAACAACCTCGTGTTCCGCGACGACAACCACGTCACGACCCAATACGCACAACTACTGGCACCTGTAATCGGCGCGTTGGCCGACCGCGCCCTGACCGACACGTGAACTTCTCGGCGAAGTCGAGCGTCATAAGAGTTTGAAAGGTCTATGGAGGTTCAAGATGACACTATTGCTGGTCTGCATTTCGGCGGCCGCGCCGGTTGCCGGGCTCGGCTTGGTGGAACTCCAGGCCCGCCTGGAGCGCTGGGACTACGAACGCCACCTCAACGACTGACCGCCTGTCTTTGAGTGTTGGTCCCTCGAAAAACCTTGTGCCACTGACCCTTTGATGCGACCGCCGACTCACGTACGCAACTGCATACCAATGAGCGGTGCGATCTTGTCGGCAAGATACGCATGCCCGGCGTCGTTGGGGTGCACGCCATCCGCACCGATCAGGTCGGGCCGGTCGACGAACCAGCGCTCAACGATCGGATCGACGAAGGCCGCCCCCGCGACTCGGGCCGCTTGGTTGAGCACGTCGCGGATCTGCAGGACGGGGACGGGCACGTCGGCCGTCGGCCACGGCGGGCCGATCACCAGAAACTTCGCCGACGGCGCAAATCGGCGCGCCAGATCGAAGGTGTCTCGGGTCCGGTCGGCGAGCAGACCGACGTTGACCCCCTGGTCATTGCGGGAGCCGAAGAACACCACCAGCACATCTCTGGGTTTGACGGCCCGCGCGGTCAGGTCCTCGAAGATGCTGCCCTGGTCGCCGGGCACGCCGTAGCCGGCTTTGCCCTCGGCTGCCACATCGGGTGCGATCCGGACACCTCGACCGGCCAGCGTCTGCCACGCGCGGGCGGTCCAGGCGTTGCGGCCCTGGCCGCCCTCGTCGGTGCCGGTGGTATAGGAGTCACCGACAACCGCGACGTGATTCAGCCGGAAATCCTCGCTCAGTGGCTGGTAGGCCCGCTGCCGCAGCGGGTGTGAGGGGGATCCGAGCGTGCCGGCCATAACAGCCAGGCCGGCAACGAGCGCGACCAGACGGCTCACAGGATTACTCGTATGTCCGGTCAATCGTCACACCGCGCGCGCCGGAACTGCTTCCAGCTCATCGTCGATCTCATCCAGCGTGGGTTCGTCCGGCTCGGCGGGCTCAGCGACCGTCGGGCGGCCGGGCTCGTGGCCCGCGGGCGTGGCGGGGGCGTCGACCATCCTGCGCATCCAGCGCCGGGCGGGCTCCTCGACCACGTGATACAGCAGGATCGAGAGAGCCACGGCGATCGTGAGCAGGCCGAAGATGTTCCACTTCCACGGGTTGTCCGACTGCCACGGCTGGAGGTGGAAATTCACCACCGCCCATGTCCACGAGGTGTGTACCAGCTCGTGCACCATGTACAGGCAGAACGAGATCTCCCCGCCGTAGACCAGCACCCGCGTCGACAGCAGCCTGGGCAGGCTGCCCACGCCGATGGCCAGCGTTATCACCAGCGGAACGAACAGCAGGTCGACCACCCCGCTGCTGTCGTAAACGCCGGTTATCGGATGCGCCTTGAGCAGGTAGAGGATGCCGACGATCGCGACGACCAGCAGCAAGGACAGGTATCCGGCGATACGGCGGCCGCGATCGGTCGGCCGCAATCTGCGCACGGCGGCACAGGCCAGCGCTCCTGCGGCGAACTGCGTCACGATCCGCGGCAGCCAGCTCCACGGCGTGTAGAACACCCCGCTGGACAGCAACAGCACCACCGGCGGCAGCGACGCCGCGACAGCCAGCAATATCAGGCCGCGCGCCCGCGTCGCATGCTGGATCCGCCAGATCATCAGCACCAGCAGTCCGAAGAGCAGGTAGGCCAGCCATTCGGCACTGATCGACCAGGCCGGCCCATCCCAGCTGGATAGGTCGAAGAACGGCTGAAACCAGAGCTGGACCAGCAGAACCTGCCGCACATAACTGATCGCGGTGAGGCGACCGACGTCGGGCGACGGCGTGTGACCGACGTGCAGGGTGAGGATCACCCATGCGGCGGCCAGGTGCAGGGTGACCAGGTACACCGGCCATACCCGGGCCAGCCGCAGCCACAGGAAGTGCACGGTGGACCGCAACGACCAGGACGGTCCCATGCGGTCGAGATAGTTGTAGGTCAGCACGAAGCCGCTGAGGATGAAGAAAAGGTCGACGCCTTGCGCACCGCAGTTGAGCACCGGCGCCAGGTTCTCGCGGAGATCCGGCGACACATCGGCCACCATCGGCCGGAAGTGAAACAGCACCACCCACACCGAGGCGACGATGCGGAGCCCGGTCAGGGCCTTGATCTCGCCCTTCAACTCTCCGGGGCCTCTGCGGTGCGCACGCTGTTCTTTCCGTCTGGACTCTGCTGTTCGGTTCGCCTTCTAGGTCGGCTGACCGGGCGGTTTCGCCCTCTCAGAGGCCCTATGACGGAGCCCTGACACGGGGATCGGGGAGCGCCCCGACCAGTCCACCGGCAGCCAAAGCAGCCTAACAGCGTGATCGCCGTGTCGCGTGCAAGGACCGCGCCGGAACGTCGTTTCGCGCTCCGCAAGCGCCCCAGCAGTCACTTCTTTAGCAAAGAGTTAGACAGGGCTGTCGGTCTCCTTAGGTTTGGCGAGGAACGTAGACACCGGTTTGGTCAGCGCTGAGCGAGCCGGATGCGGGCTAAAACGGGGCTCGCAGAACGCCAGGGGAATGGGGCTGCACATGACTGAGGTGTTGAAGGCGATGAACCGACGACAGAACTCCACCATTGACTGCGGTGGCGCTCAGGTTCGCGCTTACAGTCACCACCTGGCGACGGTGGTAACCGTCCGGGGCGAGATCGACGTCGTCAACGTCGACCGGGTCAAAGCGCACGTTCGGCAGTTTGTCCTAGACACGAACCCGGTGGTGCTCGACCTCAGCGAGATGGACTGCTTCGCTCCGGTGGGTATCGGATTCCTGTGCATGCTCGACGACGACTGGCGCACCGCCGGGGTGGAGTGGATGCTGGTTGCGAGCCCAGCGGTGATCGAGGTGCTGGGGGACGGCGGCCGGGGGTTGTTCCCAATTACCCGCTCGGTGCACGGGGCGCTTCGCAACTTGGCCGACGACATCGTCAGGCGCCGTCAGATGGTGCTGTCGCTCATCGGGAAGAGCGCTTAGCGGCTGAGTGCGCCCGGCCCAGGCCGTCAGCAAGCGCAGCGCCATCGCGACAAGGACCTGCTCAAGGCGTCTAGCCTTTACTGAGACGCAACAGTCGGTCGCTTCAAGTAGATGACCCGGTCGTCAAGCGATTGTTGGGCAACATCTTTCACGGCCGTGATCAGTGCTGCGAAGCCCGCCGGCTGGCGTGAGTACCGCGACGAGAGCGCGATCAGCAGACCGTGATGGTGACGGCCAGCGGCGCTGTGTTCGGCCGCCAAGTGGGTGAAATCGCCGACATTTTCGGTCAACATCGCATAGCCCTGCTTGACCGCTGCAACGAACACATCCCAGTCTGCACAGCCGGCGAAGCCAAGGTCCGATACGGTCGTCGCCTCGATGCCTTCTGCATACAGCGCAGCCGCCAACCTGGCCGGGTACATCTCGTCCAACAACACCTTCACCGTGAGCTGGCAGCGGACGTCTCGTCCCGATGCAGTTCGATTCGCGCCTGAATCTCCTCTGGGTATGCGGCGCGGTAAACCAATGCCGCGTCGACTTGCGCGCGCATGATGGCTCTGTCTGCAATCAAGTCCGCAGCCGGGTCGTCGACGGACCCCAGTTCGTCGATCCACATCACGATTTCCCACACGTCCGGCCCACCGATCACTCCGGCCCGCCGACCGGTCGGCCCATCGCGAAAAGTGATCATCGGATGCTCGTCGCGGCGCGATCCCTCCTCGGCATAGCGACGCAACCGGTCAGACAGCGTTTCGCCAGCAGCACGCGCCCGAAGGCGCAGCCGCTCAGCAAGCCGGTCATCAAGACGAACTGACACATTCACTGACATGTTTACGTTGTAGCACAGTGTCAACGTTCTTGGCTTCGACGCCGTAACCGCCGTTCGCTCTCAGCTACCAAACGACCGCTGACGCCTGTCGCGCAACAGTGCGGCCACCCCGAGCACTGCCAGCACTCCCGCGATGATGGCCAACAGCATCGTCAGCAACAGCAGCTGCGGGTCGTAGACCAACGCCGTGGTGGCCGGCTGCCCGTCGGCGATCGGCGCGATGCTCACCATGTGTCGCGAATGCAACCAGCTCACGGCCGCGCCCCACACCGCGGCGCAGGCCAGGCCGATCGCCACAATCGCCCGGAAGCGGCCCATCACCGTGGTGGCCACGAATCGTTTTCCTCGTCGACGTCGTCGTCAAGCACGTCGATCTCGGGGATCTCGGTCGGACCGACTCGCTCCTGGACCAGTGGAGTGAGCGCCGCCCGCAGTTGACGATGGCGCCGCGCCCAGGCCTGCGCGGTACGGCCTTCGGTCAGCTTCAGCCCGATGCCGACCCGTCCCCGCGGTACCCCGGCCAATTCACCGAGCGCCCGCGCCGACTGCCACTTCGCCAGGTCTTTCCCCGAAGCGACGGAATGCTCGGGCTCGGGAAAGACCCTGACGATCTCGGAAACGAGGATGGTTTCGGTGCCCGAGCGCAGCGCGTCCTCGGTGAGCTCGACCGAGGTGTGGATGCGCGCCGCCACCACCTGCAATCCCACGAACAGCGACACCATTACCAGAAAAATCGCCGGAATCAGCAGGTGCACCCGGACGTGGCTGGACACCTGCACCAGAATCAACGACAGCGCGGAAAGCGGGCCTGCCAGCACCCACCACCAGCTGGCGCCCGGTTCCTGGAACAACCGCTTGGGGTCGGTGTCTCGTGCCGGTGTCATCTGAAACCCCATCCCGTGATTGTTACCCGCCGGTGGGCCTGTCAGGAAAGCCAACCCGCCGCATCGGCGGCCCAGTAGGTGAGCACGATGTCGGCCCCGGCGCGCCGGATGCTGGTCAGCGATTCCAGCGCGGCGGCCCGCTCGTCGATCCAGTTGTTCGCGGCCGCAGCGCAAATCATCGCGTACTCCCCCGACACCTGGTACGCCGCCACCGGGACCGGGGAGATGCCGGCCGCTGCCGCCACTATGTCCAAGTACCCCAAAGCGGGCTTGATCATCACGATGTCGGCGCCCTCGTCGAGGTCCAGTTCGATCTCGCGCAGCGCCTCGCGGATGTTGCCCGGCTCCTGCTGGTAGGTGCGCCGGTCGCCGGACAGGCTGGAGTTAACCGCCTCGCGGAACGGGCCGTAGAACGCCGAGGCGAACTTCGCGGCATAGGCCAGGATCACCACATCGCTGTAGCCGGCGGCATCCAACCCGTCCCGGATGGCGCCCACCTGGCCGTCCATCATCCCGCTCGGCCCCACCACATGGGCGCCCGATTCCGCTTGTGCCACAGCCAATTCCACGTACCGCGCCACGGTAGCATCGTTGTCGACGCGGCCCGACTCGTCGAGCACGCCGCAGTGCCCGTGGTCGGTGAACTCGTCCAGGCAGGTGTCGGCCATCAACACGGTGGCATCGCCGAGGTCCTTGCTCAGGTCGCGCAGCGCGACGTTGAGGATGCCGTCGGGATCGGTGCCGGCGGACCCGGTCGCATCCTTGTCCGCCTCGCGGGGCACACCGAACAGCATCAGCCCGCCGACGCCGGCGCTGACGGCGTCGGCCGCGGCGCTGCGCAATGAATCGCGGGTGTGCTGCTGCACTCCAGGCATCGAGGCGATCGGTCGCGGTTCGTCGATGTCGGCGACGAACATCGGCAGCACCAAATGCCTTGGCTCCAAAGAGGTTTGCGCTACCAGGCGACGCATCGCCGGGTTGGAGCGAAGCCGGCGCGGACGCTGCCGCGGATACATGCTCATTCGCGGCCGCGAGCGTGCACAGAATGCCAGCCCTGACGGCGTGTCAGTGTACAAACACGCACGCTCGCCAGCCGCGGGTTGGCCATTTAGCGCCTGCGGCTCTTCTTGCGTGGCGGTGGCAGCGCGCCCTCGGCGCGCAACCGAGCTGCGTGTTCGGCCAGCGCGTCGACCAGCGGACCCACCGCGGCGGTGTCGGGCTGGACGTCCACCCGCAGGCCGAACTCGGCTGCCGTCTCGGCGGTCTTGGGGCCGATGCAGGCGATGATGGTGCGTGCGTGCGGCTTGCCCGCGATGCCGACCAGGTTGCGCACCGTCGAGCTCGACGTGAAGCACACCGCGTCGAAGCCGCCCGTCTTGATCATTTCGCGGGTGGTCGCCGGCGGCGGCGCGGCGCGCACCGTCCGGTAGGCGGTGACGTCCTCGATCTCCCAGCCACGCTCGCGCAGACCCTCGGCCAGCGTCTCGGTGGCGATGTCGGCGCGCGGCAGCAACACCCGGTTCACCGGGTCGAAAACGCTGTCATAGGGCGGAAATTCGTCGAGCAGGCCAATCGAGGACTGCTCCCCGGCCGGCACCAGCTCGGGACTGATCCCGAAGGCCCGGACCCGGTCGGCCGTCGACTCGCCGACACAGGCGATCTTCACCCCGGAGAACGCGCGGGCGTCCAGACCGAACTCGCCGAACTTCTCCCACACCGCGCGCACGGCGTTGGTGGAGGTGAACACCACCCATTGGAAACGGCCGTCGACCAGGCCCTTGACGGCGCGCTCCATCTGAGCGGGACTGCGCGGGGGCTCGACGGCGATGGTCGGCACCTCGATGGGCAGCGCGCCGTACGACGTCAGCCGCTCGCTCATCTCGCCGGCCTGGTCCTTGGTGCGCGGCACCAGCACGGTCCAGCCGTACAGTGCGCGGCTCTCCCACCAGTTCATCTTCGCCCGGCTGGCCACCGTCTTGCCGATGGTCACCACCAGCGGCCCGCTCTGCGGATCCGCGCCGGTTGCCTGGGCCGGCCCGGTGTCGCTGCCGCTCAGCACGGCCGGGTCGGTCAATCCCAGCAGTGTGGTCTCGACCGACCTTTGCTGGCAGGTGGTGCCGTGCGCGGTCACCACGCAGGGAGTGGTCTCGGCCAGCTCGTGCTCGATCAGGGTGCGGGCGGCGTCGGCCAGATGCGACGCGGTGGCCTGCAGGATCAGCGGCCCGGGTGCGGCGGCCAAAGCGTCCCAATCCACATGTGGGTCGCGCACGTCGGCAACGGTGTGCGAGGACCCCAGCGGCAGCCCCGCGTAGGTCGGGACCGCGCTGGTGGCGGCCAGGCCGGGGATGATCTCGATGTGCAGGTGGGTGCGCGCGACGGCGTTCACCTCGGTGATGACCGCATCCACCGACAGCGGGTCACCCGCCACCAGCCGCACCACGTCGGCGCCGGTACGGGCCTCGGCGGTCAACGTCTTGGCGACTTCGGCGGGATCACCCAGCGCCGGACGGATGTCCGGGGCGCCGGGCACGGGGGCCGGCGAGGCTGACGCGGCCTTCTCGGCCGCGGAGTGCTTTTCAGCGGCGCTGTCGGCAGGCGGCGGGTCGGCGGGCGCCGGACCTGACACGGGCGGTAGGTCCTTGCCGATCAGCGCGAGGACCGCCTCGGGCACGTCGGGGTCGGTGAACACCAGGGCGGCATTCGCCAGCACCGTGGCGGCCCGCGTGGTCAGCAGGCCTGGGTCGCCCGGACCAGAGCCCACGAACGTGATGCGGCCCGGTCTCGGCTTACGCCCTCGCGTCATCATTGTCGCTCCCACGTCGTCTTTCTGTCGTCTTTGTAAAGTCTTTAACTTCCTCGCGCGGGGTCTTGCCGCGCTTGATCCATCAGCTCCCGCGCACCCAGTTCGAACAGCTCCGCGGCGACCGAGAGCCCCAGCTCCCGTGCCCGACCGGTACTGCCGATGCCGGACGCGCGGATCACGTCGGATCCGTCCAGCGCCGCTACGCAGCCGCGCAGCGACAGCTCGTCGAAGACGCGGCCGTCCTCATCGATGGACTCGACCACTTCGGCGATCGCGCCCACCGGTGCGGAGCAACCCGCCTCCAGTTCGGCGAGCAAGGCACGCTCCGCGGTGACCGCCGCGCGCGTATCGGCGTCGTCCAACTCCGCCAGCACTGCCGCCAGCCCGAGATCACCGGCGCGGCACTCGACCGCGAGCGCGCCTTGGGCCGGTGCCGGCAGCATTTGCACCGGCTCCAGCGTCTCGGTGACATCACCGAGGCGACCCAGCCGGGCGAGCCCGGCCCGGGCTACCACGATGGCGTCAAGATCACCACTGCTTACCCTGTTCAACCTGGTATCTAGGTTGCCTCTTAGGGGGCGGATTTCCAAACCGAGACCCAATGCTCTAAGCTGCGCGGCCCGCCGGGGGGATGAGGTCCCCACCAGCGAACCTACCGGCAACTCCCCCAGGGTCAGCCCGTCGCGGGCTACCAGCGCGTCGCGTGGGTCGTTGCGCGGCGGTATCGCGGCGATCGTGAACCTCGGATCCTCCGCGGTCGGCAAATCCTTGTGCGAGTGCACCGCCGCGTCCACCCGGCCCTCCTGCATGGCCTCACGCAACGCGGTGGTGAAGACACCCACGCCGAGGTTTTCGATCGGAGCCGACGAGCGGTCGCCCGCGGTGGTGATGGTCACCAACTCGGCGGGGTGGCCGTTGGCGATCAATGCGTCCCTGACAACGGCGGCCTGGGTAGTGGCCAGCAGGCTGCCCCGGGTGCCTATCCGGATCACGTGCGCCAATCGGTTACTCGGCGGACTTCTTCGGACTGCCCGGAATCCCGCGCGGGTGGGTGCCTACGTCGAATCCGCTTGATACAACTGGTAATTCGCCAGCGGTGGCCACGGCGTCGACAGCCGTCTGATCCAGTTCGAAAAGCTCGCGCAGCGCCTCGGCATAGCTGTCGCCGCCAGGAGCACTGGCGAGCTGCTTGATCCGCACCGTGGGTGCGTGCAGCAGTTTGTCCACCACGCGGCGCACCGTGCGGGCCACCTCTTCGCGCTCGGCGCTTTCCAGCCCGGGCAGGCGGTTGTCCAGGCGCAACAACTCCGCCTCGACCACGTCGGCGGCCCGCTGTCGCAGCGCTGTAACCGTGGGGGTGACCTCGGCCATCCGCTGACCCGCCAGGTAGGCCGCGACCTCGGCAGCCACGATGTGACGGGCGGCGTCGACATCGGCGGCCGCGGCATGGGCCGACGGTTCATGTTGCACACGGTCCACATCGACGACCCAGACGCCGGGCAGTCCGGCCGCCGCCGGGTCGACATCGCGCGGCATGCCCAAGTCGCAGATCACCAGCGGATGGGCCGTTTCTTCGAGTTCGCTGCGGTGCGCGGCGGCCAGCGCGTGATGCACATCGGCCAGCGAAACCACGGGGCTCACCGCGCCGGTACAGCTGACCACGACGTCGGCGCCGGCCAGCGCGTCGGGCAGGCGGTCGAGAGTCAGCGCATCGGCCGGCGCGCCCGCCTCGCGAATCTTGCGGACCAGCCGCTGCGCCCGGGACTGCGACCGGTTGAGCACCTGGATGCGCCCGATGCCGGCCCGGGTCAGGTGTGCCGCCGACAGCGCGCCCATCGCCCCGGCGCCGATCACGACGGCGGTCTTGCCGCCCAGCCCGCCCAGCTGGCGCTCGGCCATACCGAGGGCCACCGACACCACCGACGCGCCGGCGGCGTCGATGGCGGTTTCGGAGTGCACCCGCTTCCCCACCGAAAGCGCCCGCTGGGCCAGCTCGTGCAGTACCCGGCCGACGGTCCGGTTGGCCTCGGCCGCGGCGTAGGCGCGGCGCACCTGGCCAAGGACCTGCTGCTCGCCAACCACCGCCGAGTCCAGGCCACTGGATACGGCGAACAGATGCTCGACGGCGGCTTCGCTATAGCGGACGTAGGCGTATTTGGTGAGGTCACCCATCGACATGCCGGAGTGATCGGACAGCACCTGCCCGATCACCGACAGCCCGGCGTGGAAGGCCTCCACCACGGCATATACCTCGACCCGGTTGCACGTCGACAACACCATTGCCTCGGTGACCAGCGGGGACTGCAGCACCCGGTCGACGATCTTGACCTGATCGGATTCGTCGATGCTGAGTTGTTCCAGGACGGAGACCGGCGCACTGCGGTGCGAAACCCCGAAAAGCAAGATGCTCACGGCAGCATCACCTGGCCAGCCCCTTTGCTTCCTCCAGTACTGAACTGATGTCTACGGTAATGGTTCACCGCGTGGGCTACCAAATGTCGGACCATGTCCACTCACGGCACGATCATCGGGCGAGATCGCCCCGTAGCCGGGCCTCGTCGATCTCCCAGTAGCTGTGCTCACGGCCGTCCAGCAGTATCACCGGCAGCCGGTCGCCGAACTCGGCCCGCAGGCCGGGATTGCCCGCCGACGCGACGGCGTCCACGTCGATGACCGACACCCCGAAGTCCAGCTCGGCGGCCAGCTCGCGCAACCGGGTGTGCACGCGCGCGCAGATCGCGCACCCGTCGCGAGTCAGCAGCTCCACTTGCGGCCGGTTCACGGCTACCAGTTTGGCAGCCTGCGCGACGCCGACCGTGACACTGGCGTCACAGTCGGTTCCGAACGTGACTGTGCCGTCAGGTTCGGCAATGCCGGATAGGGTTGATATCGATCACCACGGCGGCCACTTGGCGGGCACGCGATTAGGAGGTTTGGCGATGGCTTCCTCTAATTCGGGCTCTCATTCGGACAGCGCAGACCCAGGCGTTGATCTGGGGTCGCTGGCCAACAACGCAAGCGCCGAACGTGCGCTGCGCGATCTGGAGACCGCTCCGGAGGAGACTCGCCCGCAGCCGCCAATCGACCTGACCGCCGCCGCATTCTTCGATGTGGACAACACTTTGGTGCAGGGCTCGTCGCTGGTGCACTTCGCCCGCGGGCTGGCCGCTCGCAAGTACTTCACCTACAACGATGTGCTCGGCTTCGTCTACGCACAGGCGAAGTACCAGGTGCTCGGCAAGGAGTTGAGCGGCGACGTCTCCGCCGGGCGCCGCAAGGCGCTCACCTTTATCGAGGGCCGACCGGTCGCCGAGCTGGTGGCGCTGGGCGAGGAGATCTACGACGAGATCATCGCCGACAAGATCTGGCCCGGTACCCGGGAACTCACACAGATGCACCTCGATGCGGGCCAGCAGGTGTGGCTGATCACCGCCACGCCATACGAGCTGGCAGTGACGATCGCGCGCCGGCTTGGCCTGACCGGCGCGCTGGGCACCGTCGCCGAGTCGATCGACGGGGTGTTCACCGGCAGGTTGGTCGGCGATCTTTTGCACGGCACCGGAAAGGCCCACGCGGTGCGCTCGCTGGCCATCCGCGAAGGGCTCAACCTGAAACGGTGCACCGCCTACTCCGACAGCTACAACGACGTGCCGATGCTGTCGCTGGTGGGGACCGCCGTCGCCATCAACCCCGACACCCGCCTGCGCGGCCTCGCCCGCGAACGCGGCTGGGAGGTCCGCGATTTTCGGACCGCGCGCAAGGCCGCCAAGATAGGTGTGCCGTCGGCCCTGGCGCTGGGTGCGGCCGGGGGCGCGCTGGCGGCATTGGCGTCAAGACGGCAATCGCACTGATAAGCTGCGCCGCTGAGCACCAATTTCGAGATTTGAGCGGAGAACGGCAGCGGTATGACACTTCCCGAGGGCACCGAAGGAATCATCGGCAGTCATTACCGGGCACCGGACCACTTCGAGGTGGGACGCGAAAAGATTCGGGAGTTCGCGGTTGCGGTGAAGGACGACCACCCAGCGCACTTCACCGAGACCGACGCAGCCGAGGCTGGCTACCCGGAACTAGTAGCCCCGCTGACGTTCCTGGCGGTAGCCGGGCGGCGCGTACAGTTGGAGATCTTCACCAAGTTCAGCGTTCCGATCAATATCGCCCGGGTCATCCACCGTGACCAGAAATTCAAGTTTCACCGGCCGATCCTGGCCCAGGACAAATTGTACTTCGACACCTACCTAGACTCGGTGATCGAATCCCACGGCACCGTGCTCGCGGAAATTCGCAGCGAAGTCACAGATGTCAATGGGAAACCGGTGGTCACCAGCGTCGTCACGATGCTAGGGGAAGCCGCACACCAAGACGCGCGCGCTGAAGAAACCGTCGCCGCAATTGCATCAATATCAGCTGGAAAGTAGGTCCGAATCAATGACGTCACAGGGAGAGACGGGTGGCACACAACTAAAGCCACCGGTAGAGGATGTCCAGTCCCATTACGACCGATCGAACGAATTCTTCAAGTTATGGCTCGACCCGTCGATGACTTACAGCTGCGCCTACTTCGAAGAACGTCCCAATATGACGCTTGAAGAGGCTCAGTTCGCCAAGCGCAAGCTCGCGCTGGACAAGCTCAATCTCGAGCCCGGCATGACACTGCTCGACATCGGCAGTGGCTGGGGTTCGACCATGCGCCACGCCGTCGAGCACTACGACGTCAACGTCATCGGCCTGACGCTGAGCGAGAACCAGTTGGCGCACTGCGAGGAAAAGTTTGCTGAGATGGACAGCCCTCGGCGAAAAGAGGTTCGCCTGCAGGGCTGGGAGCTGTTCGACGAGCCGGTGGACCGCATCGTGTCACTCGGGGCTTTCGAGCACTTCGCCGACGGAGCGGGTGACGCCGGGTACGAGCGCTACGCGACCTTCTTCAAGAAGTACTACAGTCTGCTGCCCGACGACGGCCGGATGTTGCTGCACTCGATCGTGGTGCCCACCGCCGAAGAGGGTAAGGCGATGGGCCTCAAGACAACGATGAGCCTGCTGCGCTTCATCAGCTTTATCTTGAAGGAGATCTACCCTGGCGGGAAGTTGCCCCAGGTCGAGCAGGTCGACCGCTACTCGACCGAGGCGGGTTTCAAAATTGAGCGCCACCACTTCATCGGGAAGAACTACGTCCAAACCTTGAATACTTGGGCCGACAGTCTGGAAGCGCACAAGGACGAGGCCATCGCGTTGAAGGGCCAGGAGATGTACGACATCTTCATGCGCTACCTGCGCGGCTGCTCTGATCTGTTCCGCGACGGCTACACCAACGTCTGCCAGTTCACCCTGGTCAAGTAACTATCACGCAAACGGCCCCGCTGCCCAACGGCTGCGGGGCGTTTGTTGCTCAGCCGAAGAAGATGTTGCGGCGGCCGGCCAGCAGCCGGTACAGCGTCTGCTGGATCGTCTCGCGCACCTGGTCGGTCAGCTCGAAAGTGACCATCGGGTCGTCGGCGTCGGTGGCCGCATAGTCGGCGGTGTGGATCGGCTCACCGAATGCGATGCGCCATTTCGACGGCAACGGCACCAGGCCGGCCGGGCCGGCCAATGGGAACAGCGGCGTCACCGGGAAATACGGCAGGCCGAACAGCCGCGCCAGCAGCTTGACATCGGCCAGCATCGGGTAGATCTCCTCCGAGCCGATGATCGAGCAGGGCACGATCGGCGCCTTGGTTCGCAGCGCCGCGGACACGAAGCCGCCGCGACCGAACCGCTGCAACCGGTAGCGGTCCTCGAAGCGCTTGCCCAGCCCCTTGTAGCCCTCCGGGAATACAGCGGTGAGCTCGCCGGACGCGAGTAACCGGTGCGCGTCGGTGGTGCAGGCCATGGTGTGGCCCGCTTTCCGGGCGGTCTCGCCGATCACCGGTAGGTCGAACACCATGTCGGCGGCCAGCAGCCGCAGGTCCCGATGCGCTGGATGCTCGTCGTGAACCGCCACCGACAGCATCAACCCGTCGAACGGCAGTACCCCGGCGTGATTTGCCACCACCAGCGCTGCGCCCTCAGCGGGTAGGTTCTCGACGCCGCTGACTTCCACCCGGAACCACGACTTGAAGAAGAACCTCAGCAAGGGCCGAACGATCGCGTCGTTGAAGTGCGGGTCGAACCCGAATTCGTCGACGGTGTACTCGCCGGTGATCCGCTGGCGGAAGAAGCCGGCGACCGCCGCGACGCGCTGAGCGGCCTCGTTCAGCGGAGCTTCACCGGTTTGCGAAGTTCCGGCGGTTCGCCGGTGCTCGTCGATTTCGCGGACCACCGCGGCGAGTTGCTCGGCCGATGCCCGACCGCGCGGATCGGCCAGCAACGAGGGATGCGCACGGGACGCCTCGGCCCGCTGATCCGCTCGTCTGCGCGCCGCTACCCGACCTCGATTGCTATGCAGTGGAATGACATTCGCTCTGGTCTCACCCGCCACGTTATCTATCCAAATCTATTTGACGTCGACCCATGGAATTGGATTTCGGCTGGCCCAGCGCTGCGCCAACGCGATGGCACGACCCTCCAAAGAGCGTACCCGATCAGGGTCGATTATGGGAGTCAAGCTGCGGCCGCGAATATAATCGTCGAAAGCCTCGGCCGTCGTCCATTTTGGCTGATATCCGAGCTCGGCACGCATCCTGGTGGTGTCCATCACCCTGCCGTAGCTCAGGTAGTCGAACTGCTCGCGATTGATCTCCGTGTAACGATTAGCACGCCTTAGCGAATCGAGAACCCAGACGCCGAATCCCGGTACTGGCAACGGAATTCGGCCGGCTCGCCGGATCGCCTGCGACAGCATGATGACCCCGTCGGCCCCGATGTTGAACGTGCCGGCCTTGCCCGCCATCGCCGCGCGCTCCAGCGCGCCCAACGCATCCTGCTCGTGCAGTAACTGCAATCGCGCATCGCGGCCGAACATGGTCGGGACCAGTGGGCCGGCCAGATACCGCGACAATGTGGTGTCCATCGCGGGGCCAATCATGTTGGCCAGCCGCAGAATTGTCACCGCTATATCGGGCCGGCGCCGGCCGAGGCCGCGCACATAACCCTCGATATCGAGGCTGTCCTTGGCAAAACCCTCGCGGAAGGGGCGACGGCTGGTGCTGTTCTCGGTGAACATCACCGGATCCTTTGTGCTCGACCCGTAAACCTCAGAGGTCGACTTCAGCACGACACGGCGTACCGAGGGCGCTTTCTGACAGGCTGCGAACAGCTGCATTGCGCCCATCACGTTGAGTTCCTTGAGGGCAGCGCTGCCGCCGGAGCGCGGCGCGTACGACGCCGCGGCCGCGTGCACCACGGTGTCGACGTCGCCGTTTCTAATCACCTTGGCGATAAATGGATTACGAATGTCGGCGCGAACGAACTCGGCCCGGCCCATGCGGCGCAGCATGTCTTTGCTCGGCGCGATCGCGTCCACCGCGATGACACCGTTGATCAGAGGATTCTGCGCGAGCCGGGCGGTCAGGTAGCCACCCAGAAACCGGCACGCGCCGGTAACCAGTACGACTTTGGGGTAGTGCACGGTGTCGTTGGCGCCGCCACCGTCCCCGTTCGACGAATCCACCCGAACAGCCTAGCCGCCGCGAGAAACAGCGGCGTTACGGTCGGATGACGGTCCGCGCGGGTTTGGGCCTATTTGCCGAGTTTTCTACGCTGCACCCGGGTGCGACGCAGCAGCTTGCGGTGCTTTTTCTTCGACATGCGCTTGCGCCGCTTCTTGATTACTGAACCCATGAACTCCGCTATCTGACCCGTGACCGTCTGAAAGAATTACCCGGTCACTTTACCCGGCGGGTCGCGCGGAACACCAAACCGGCAGCCAGTTCGCGACGCGCGGTGCCGCAGCCGGCGCCGCTCGGCGTCTTGAGATCACGCGGTCAGCGCGCGCAGGCTAACCGTGGGCTAGCCAGCGTCTATCCAGCGTCAAAGTACGACGTCTCCAGCATGTCGTGGACGGCCTTGGCGTGCACCCGGAACGACCGCCCGACCCGAACCGCGGGCAGCTCGCCGTTGTGCACCAACCGGTACACCGTCATCTTGGAGACCCGCATCAGCGCCGCCACCTCGGCCACGGTGAGAAATTGCGTCCTGGCCTGCTGACCGTCGACGGAACCGGTGTCCCGCGCCGATTTCCCGCCAGCCGATGGCCCGTTCGTAGACGTCATCGCAACCCAATCGTGTCAGGCACGCGCATCCCAGCGGCTTCCCCTCCGCTGGCACCAACACGTGCTTACACAGAGGAGAATAGCGGGACTAGTGGGGTTACTGGTACTGGTGGGGGATAATCAATTGAAAATTGTTGAATTATTCCGATGTAATTCTTAGCTGCTCAGACCGTGTTTTGGCGGCCTGAACGGCGGCGTCGACAGCCGCCCGCAAACCGAGGCGTTCGAGTTCCCGCAGCGCAGCGGCGGTGGTTCCGCCGGGCGAGGTAACCGTCGCCCGCAGTTGCGCCGCCGTGGTGTCCGTCTGCATTCCCAGCGGCTCGCCGTCGGCCTTCCGCCGGTCCTGATCCATCCGCTCCAGCAGCATCGCCGCCGATCCCGCCATCGTCTGGGCGGTCAGGTCGGCGGCTACCTGACGGCCCAGGCCCGCCGCGACTCCGGCGTCTACCAGGGCCTCGACCAGCAAGAAGAAATACGCGGGACCTGACCCGGAAACCGCGGTCACGGCGTCCAGCTGCGCCTCGGGCACGGTCAGCACGCCGCCGACGGCGTCGAACAGCGCGGATACCTCCTCGAGCTGCTCAGACGTGACGAAGCGGCCCTTGGCCAGCGCGGTTACCCCGGCGGCCACCAATGCGGCCGCGTTGGGCATGGCCCGGACCACCGGTGTCCCGGCCGGCAGCTTGGATTCGAAGTACGAAATCGAGATGCCGGCCGCCACGGTGACGAACACCTGCTCGACGCCGTCGTTCTCGGCTGCGGCGCGGGCCACGTCGCCCAGCACCGCCTCGACGTCGGCCGGCTTCACCGAGACGACGACGAACGTCGCGTTCTCGACCGCCTCGGTCACCGACGTCACCAGCACCGAATAGGTGTCCGCCAAGTATTTGGCGCGATCGGGCATCCGCTCGGCCACCACCAGGTCTTTGACCTGTCGCCCCGCTCGCAGCAGGCCCGACAGCAGTGCCTCGCCGATGTTGCCGCCACCGATGATCGCGATTCTTGCCATGCCGGAAAGCATCCCAGACAGCCGGGTCCAGCCGTGCGACCGGGCTTTACCGTGCCGGGGGCACCATCGCCAGCTGGCGTGCTTGCACCACCAGGCGGCCCGTGTGGTCGACGACGATGTGGTCCTCGTCGAACCAGTCCTGGCCGATCTCTACGCAGGTGGCGATGATTCGCAGCCAGCCATCGGACGGCAGGCACCGAAGAAAGGCGGTGAGCTGAACCGTGGGTGCCCAGCCGGTGCGGTCCACCGCGAAAGTGACCGGCGCCGACAGATCGCCGCACATGAGCGCGAACAGGGCGTCCGGGGCGACGTCACGAGGACGCGCCCACATCTGGATCACCGGCGGCCGTCCCGCCGGACCGTCCGGGACCGGCTCCAGCGTCGTCAGCAGCGGCCGGACGTCGCAGCCCTCACCCAGGTGCACCAGCCCGGCCAGCGGGTGGCCCGGCCCGATCGGGGCGACGTCCGCGGGCGGTTCGGGTGCCATCAGATCCACCACCGGGTTGGCCGACAACAACGGCGCACGCAGATGCTCCGGCTCGCCCAGGGTCACCACGGCGTGCACCGCCGTGCGGTCGCCCTGGGTCAGCTCGACGTCGACCACGCTGATCCGCCGGCCACGCTTGCGGATCGAGGTGACCAACTCCATCGGCCCCGGATCGGGCGCCCACAAGAAGTTGGCCGACACGGCGACCGGTTGCCCGTCTCCGCCGTGGGCGGTGCGGGCGGCGTTGGCGCACAGCGCCACCATCGCACCTCCGTGCACCTTCGGCCCGATGGTCCAATGCTTGTTCAGCTCGGCCTCGAACAGGCCCGGGCCGACCTCCCGCAGCGTCATTGCGGTGGTGAATAACGCGTTCATGGTCTCCCGGGTTGTCAACGCAGCAGGTGGGTGCGGGCGAACTGCAGGGACTCGGCCAGCATGTCTTCGCGCTCATTGGCCGAACGCGCGCTCGAGGTCGACACCTCGAGCACGACATGGCCGGCGAAGTCGCCGGCGGCCAGCATCTGGCACACCTCGTAGGTGGGTTGGGTGCCGCGCCCGGGCACCAGATGCTCGTCGGCAGGCAGGCCGCTGCCGTCGCACAAGTGCAGGTGCACCAGCCCCGGGCCCATCCGGCGGGCCATCTCCAGCGCGTCGCTGCCCGCGGTCGAGGTATGCGACAGGTCCAGGGTGTAGTGCGCGTGGTCGCCGTCCAGCGGGTCGTAGGACGGCGCGAACGCCGAAATCGCCGGACCCGGACCGCCGCCACGCCTGCGCATCCGTTCCCGCGTCTGGTCGGTACCGAAAAACCGGTCCGCCCGGAACGGGAACATGTTCTCCACGGCCACCATCACATCGCCGGATGCTTCCAGGGCGGCGACCTGTTCGCGAAATCCCTCGGCGTAGCGCCGTTGCCAGCGGAACGGCGGATGCACGACGACGGTTTGGGCGCCCAGTTGCTCGGCGGCCTTCACGCTGCGTTCCAGCTTGTTGATCGGGTTGGAGCCCCACACCCGCTGCGAGATCAGCAGGCAGGGAGCGTGCACCGAAAGCACCGGCATGTGGTAGCGCTGCGACAGCTTGCCGACGGCATCGATGTCCTGGCTGACCGACTCGCTCCACACCATCAGCTCGACCCCGTCGTAGCCGAGGCTGGCGGCATACTCGAATGCGGCCTCGGCCCTTAATGGGTAGACCGAGGCCGTCGACAAGCCGACTTTGATTGCTGGGCGCACAGTTTTTTCTGGTGACCCCTAGCCCGTTTGCAGGGAGAGCACCAGCGGTCCCCAGGTGATCAGCGCGCCGACCGCAACCGCGATCAACGTGCTGGCGATGTCCTCGGTCTTGCGAACCACCCGCACGCCCACCACCAGCCCGAGGATGACCAGCACGGACAGCACCAGCGTCACGATGCTGTTCCATCGCCACAGCTGGTCGAAGGCGATGAACAGCCCGGCGCCGAACGCCACGGCCAGGATCGACTGCAGGACAACGAGGCTGCCGTGTCCCAGCGCTGCGAGTCTGCCGTGCGACCGCCGGGTTTCGTGGGCGTCCTCGAACTCATCGCCGAACTCCGTGGTCAGCGATTCTTGGTCTGTTGTGCCCTCGTGAGCGTCGTCGCTACGCCGTCGAGCCAGCTCATCGGCCAGGGTCTGGCCGCCGAACAGCGTCCCCTCCGGAGCCTGCAGGTAGGAGCGCACGTACGCGGAGTCGTCGTCGGCCGGTTCGACGTCGCTGACCTCGGAGTCCATCACGTCCACCGACATGTCGCCGTAATGCCCGACCGGATCCGGGCTCATGCCCTCCGCGCCGGATCGCCGCACCACGGCGTCGTCCCCGGGTTCCTCGTCCTCGTCGCCGTGGGGCAGCGGTCGCGGGTAGGCGCTGCGTTCCGGCCCGCTGCGCTTGGTCTGCGGCGGCGACTTGGGCCAGCGCGGTTCGGGCTCGGACCAGTACACGCCGTCTTCGGAAACGTCTTCTTCGGAAACGGTGGCTGCTTCGGAGACCTCGACTCCCGAGTGCTCGTCATCGATGATCGGAATCTCACCGGTCAGCTCGGCGACCGATACCGCGTCGCTGTCGCCGCGCCGACGTCGCCGCCGCCGGGTGACTGCCGGGGCGCCGAGTGTGCCGTTCCTGGCCAGCAGTTCGGCCACCGAGATCGGCCGAATTTCGGAATCAGGGTTCTCGGATTCTGGTCCGGTCATGGTTTGTCGCCTCTCGATCGGCTTGCCGCGTTCCGATCACCTACCTGACCTCCAGCATCCCGCACCCACGTCTCCACGAGGCCGGTTCCGTCGGCTTCGCTGTCGAGTTTGCGCAGGATCAGACCTTCCCGCAGCGCCCACGGGCAGATATCCACCGTTTCCATCGACAGCGCACGCATGCTCGCCTCCGCCACCAGAGCGCCCGCCACGATCTGCGGCGCCCGCTCGGCGCTCACTCCCTCCAGTTCGGCACGGTCAACCGCCGCCATCCTAGAGATAAACGCGATGAGTTGCCGCAGGCCGTTGGCGGTCAGCGTGCGCTTCACCCGCGGTCCGGCGGCCGACGGCGCCGCCCCGGTGAGCCGCGCCAACGAGCGGAACGTCTTCGAGGTTGCTACGGCCAAGTCGGGCGGACCGGCTTCCAGGACGGCCGCACTGGCCTCGGCCAGCTCGGCGTCCAGCCAGTCACGCAGCATCGCCACCCGCCGCCGGCCGGGCGGATCGTCGGGCAGCCAATCGCGGGTCAGCCGGCCGGCGCCCAGGGGCAGCGACATCGCGACCTCTGGCTCCTCGTCGACGCCGCTGGACAGTTCCAGCGATCCGCCGCCGATGTCGAGGTTGATGATCCGTCCGGCGCTCCACCCGTACCAGCGGCGCACCGCAAGGAAGGTCAGCCGGGATTCGTCCACCCCGGTCAGCACCTGCAGTTTGACGCCGGCTTCTTTGCGCACCCGGGCCAGCACGTCGTCGGAGTTCTCGGCGTCTCGTACCGCCGACGTAGCAAAGGCCATCAGCTCCGAGCACCCGGAGCTGACCGCGATCTTGGCGAACTCGTCGATTGTGGAGACCAGCTTGTCGGCCCCGCGCTTGGTGATCTTGCCCGAGCTGTCGGTCGCCTCGGAGAGCCGCAGCGTCGCCTTGGTCGAACTCATCGGCGTCGGGTGTCCGCCGCGGTGGGCATCTACCACCAGCAGATGCACCGTGTTGCTACCCACGTCGAGCACGCCCAATCGCACGGAATAAACCTAGTCGGATGACGGCGTGGGTGGCTGAGCGGCCCGTCTGCGCGCCGCGCGTTTAGCGGACCCTCGCGGGCGTGAATCGTGGTCTACCGTTGAATCCGTGGCTCCCGGACAAGAGGTTGAATTGGATTTCGCCCGTGAGTGGGTGGAGTTCTACGACCCGGACAATCCCGAGCACCTGATCGCGGCCGACCTCACCTGGTTGCTGTCGCGCTGGACGTGTGTCTTCGGCACGCCCGCCTGTCAGGGCACCGTGGCGCGCCGGCCGGACGACGGGTGTTGCTCACACGGCGCGTTCCTGTGCGACGACGACGACCGCGCGCGGCTGGACGATGCGGTGCAGAAGCTGACCGACGACGACTGGCAGTTCCGCGAAAAAGGCTTGGGCCGCAAGGGATACCTGGAACTCGACGAGCACGATGGAGAACCCCAGTACCGCACCCGCAAGCACAAGCAAGCGTGCATTTTCCTCAACCGGCCCGGGTTTCGCGGCGGCGCCGGCTGCGCACTGCACAGCAAAGCTCTCAAGCTGGGCGTGGCGCCACTGACGATGAAACCCGACGTCTGCTGGCAGTTGCCGATCCGGCGCAGCCAGGAGTGGGTCACCCGGCCCGACGGCAGCGAGATCCTCAAGACCACGGTCACCGAATACGATCGCCGCGGCTGGGGCTCCGGCGGCGCTGACCTGCACTGGTATTGCACCGGCGATCCGGCCGCCCATATCGGCAAGAAGCAGGTCTGGGAGAGTCTGGCCGACGAGCTCACCGAGCTGCTCGGCGAAAAGGCGTACGCCGAGCTGGCGGCGATGTGCAAGCGCCGCAGCAAGTTAGGCCTCGTCGCGGTGCACCCCGCGACCCGCATCGCCGAGTAGCGCGCTCCCTGGGCGCGTTCAGCCGGCCCGTTCGTCATCGGATTCGGTCTGGCTCGTGCGGGTTCGACGCGAGCTTTCCCACCAGTGCCCGACCGACACCACGCCCGCTGCCCATGCGGTGCCCAGGAACAAGCCACCCACCACATCGCTCACGTAGTGCACGCCGAGATAGATCCGCGAGAGCCCGACTGCGCCAGTCAGGCCGATCGCGACGGTCCACACCGCCACCTGCTGAGTCCATTGGGTGACGAGGTAGCGGGTCAGCATCCAGGCGGACAGCAACGCGACTACCGCCATGCCTGCGGTGTGGCCGGAGGGAAAGGAAAATCCCTTCGCGGTGATCACGGCGAAGGGTATGGGTGGGCGTTCGCGGACCACCAGAACTTTGGCCGTAAGTACCACGACCAGGATCCCGATCGCGCCGACCAGAGCCAGGACTACCGGCAACCAGGATTTGCGCCGCGCCCCGACCACCGAGCTGATCAGGATGGTCAGCACACCCAGCCCGACCGGACCACTCGCCGTCGTGACGATCAGCAGTGCCGTGGTCAACCACGCGTCACGGTGGGTTCCCAGCCACTCGGCGGTCGGCCGGTCAATCCCGGCGATGCCGTCGCCCTCCAGCACGTCGTCCAGAACTTCGGTGAAACCGTCGGCCAATGCCACGACCACGGCCAGCTCGGCCAGCAGCAAAAGCCCTGCGCCTCGGTATCCCCGCGACCATTCCCTGGCTTCGACCTGTTCGGTTGACCAGTCCCGCACGCGGCGGACCACCGGCGCATCCCACACGCGACGGACCCAGGAAGCATCGCGCACGCGGGCCCACAGGGTTTCCCCCAGGTGTGGACGCCGAGCGACCCAAACCGCCGCGGCCACCAGCAGTATCAGCAACACCACCACGCCGAAGCTGACTGGGCCGAAACTTGCCGCACCGGATCCGGTTGGCCACGTCATGTCAGGAATCCAACCAGGAATAGTTCACTTGCGCGGGCCGGTTTGCGTCCGGCAGCTAATCGCGGTGGTCGGCCTGGTTGTAGGACTGCACCATGCGCAGCGCGCTGGCGCGCAGGTATGCCTCAACCGTCGCGGCGGCTGCCGCCGCGTCGCCGGCCAGCACCGCCTCGGTGATGGCCCGCAGATCGGCAACCACCGGTTCGGGATCGTTGTAGGCCCCGGTGAGCTGGTGTTCGCGGCCGCCGAAGGCGTGCTCGACCCATCGGTACAGCAACCCCAGGGCGCGGTTGCGGGTGCTGTGGATGAGCACCCGGAAGTAGGCCAGGTCGGCGGCCTGCCGCGCCTCGGCGGTGTCGGCCTTCCGCACTTCGTCGAGCGCGGCGGGTAAGGCGTCGGCGTCGTCGGGCAGGCTGCGTTCGGCCGCCAATCGGCCGATCAACGGGCCCAGAGCGGCGCGGATCTCGAGTAGCTCGACGAGGAACTCGGGCCCCAGTTTGCGCACCAGCGCCTCGACCACCGCGGGATGAGTGAGGCCTTCGGGGTTGCAGACCACGTTGCCGCTGCCGTGCTTGGCCTCGATCAGCCCCATCTGCTGCAACCGGGCCAATCCCTGCCGCAGCGAGGTGCGGTTGACGTTGAGCTGTTCGGCCAGCTCTCGCTCGGGCGGCAGCGTCGAACCCGGCGGAAAGGCCCCGTCCAGGATGGCGTCCGCGATCGAGGCAGCGATCTGCTCGTCGACCCGCTGCCGATCCGGTGGCTGCAAAAGACTTGACTGGTTCATTGGCTCAACCAATATAGTATGGGAGCGACAGTACAGCTGAACCGACACGCGCGCGGGGGCCGTAGCGGCAGTTCGACTCTGCGTTCAGGGCGACGAATCGGGCGATTCGCGCGCCGTGAGCGCAGGCTCGGCGCCCTGGACGCAGAGTCGACTCCGAAGGTGGCAGCAAATGGACGACGAATTGCGATCGGCCGCCGCGCCGCGCTGGCGCGGCCGGCCCGGTCGTCTGGAGGTCTGGTATGCCACCCTGTCGGATCCGCTGACCCGCGCCGGACTGTGGGTGCACTGCGAGACGGTCGCTCCCCTGTCCGGCGCTCCCTACGCGCACGGCTGGGTGACCTGGTTTCCCGCCGACGGCCCTCCGTGCACCGAGCGGTTCGGGCCCGAGCCGGTCCAGCCGGCGATCGGTGCGGCATGGTTCGACGCCGCCGACGCGCGGGTGGCGGCCGAACAGCTGAGCGGACGCGCCGGCTCAATCAGCTGGGAGCTGTCCTGGAAGGACGCCGGCGCGCCGCTGTGGACGTTCCCGCGCGTGGCATGGGAGCGCGAGCTGCTGCCCGGCGCCCAGGTGGTCGTCGCGCCCACCGCCGACTTCAGCGGCTCACTCACCGTCGGCGAAACCACCCACCGCGTCGACGGCTGGCGCGGCAACGTCGCCCACATCTACGGGCACGGCAACGCGAGGCGCTGGGGCTGGGTCCACGCCGACCTCGGCGGCGGCGACGTCCTGGAGGCGGTTACCGCGGTGTCCCACAAGCCGGGGCTGCGCAGGCTGGCGCCGATGGCGTTCGTTCGCTTCCGGATCGACGGAAAAGACTGGCCCGCAAGCACTTTCCCGTCGCTGCGGATGCGGACGACCCTCGGCCTGCAGCACTGGCAGCTAGAGGGACGCATCGGCGGCCGCACCGTGCTCATCCGCGTCGACCAGCCCCCCGACCGCTGCGTCAGCCTCGGATACACCGACCCCGACGGGGGCAAAGCGGTGTGCACCAACACCGAGCAGGCCGACATCCACGTCGAAATCGACGACCGGAATTGGTCGGTGCTGGGCACCGGGCACGCCGAAGTGGGCCTGCGCGGTGCTCAAGCGCCCGTCGTCAACGAAAGGACACCTTCGTGAGTTTTCTGCTCGATCCGCCGCTGCTGTTCGCTTCCGGAGTGCTCATCGAGCGCGGCCTGCCCGAGGACCGCCGCGACGTGGCCGAAGCCGCCACCCTCGGCGTCTTCTTCGCCGGATCGTTCGGGCTGTACAACAACGTGCCCGGGCTGGGGTTCCTGTGGCGGCCGTTCCGCGCGCAGAACGGACGCGACTTCATGTGGAACAGCGGCGTTTTCGGCGTCGACACGGAAAAGGCCGACTGGCCGCTGCACGCGGCTGCCGGCGGCATCTTCGCGACGTATCCGTTCTTCATCAAGCTGGGGCGGGGGCTCGGGCGCAGGCTCGGGCAACGGGTGTGAGCCGGCTGGCAGATCGGGCCAGCGCGTCGTTCGGCGCGGCTCTGCTACCGCAGGAGTTCGGAGGCCCGCCGCCCGCCGAACTCGTCCAGCGTCTCGACCGCTACCTCACCCGCATGCCGGCGTTCTCGCGATGGGCGGTACACGCCGGTCTGCTGTCGCTGGCGGCGGCAAGCTACCTGACCACCGGCCGGTCGCTGTCGAGGCTCGGGCCCGCCGAACGCGAACGCGTGCTGGGCCGCCTCGCCGCGCTGAACCCCGATGCCGGTGCGGCGCTCGAGGCGATGAAGGTGATCGTGCTGCTGGCTAACGGCGCGGATATTTATGCGCCGGAACTGCTGTCGCGTGCCGCCGAGCACGATGCGGCCCGGCCCGACGCGGTCTTAAACGTCACCAGATCGGCCGACAGCGCCTCCGTCATCCGTGCCGACGTGGTGGTGGTCGGCTCCGGCGCCGGTGGCGCGATGGTGGCCCGCACCCTGGCCCGGGCCGGCTTCGGCGTCGTCGTGCTCGAAGAGGGCCGGCGCTGGACCGTCGAGGAGTTCCGGACCGCCCACCCGATCGACCGCTACGCCGGCCTGTACCGCGGAGCCGGAGCGACCGTCGCGCTGGGCCGTCCATCGGTGGTGTTGCCGATCGGCCGCGCCGTGGGCGGCACGACCGTCGTCAATTCCGGCACCTGCTTCCGGCCGCCGCTGGCCGTGCAACGACGCTGGCGCGACGAGTTCGGCCTCGGCCTGGCCGACCCCGACCGGCTGGCCGACCGACTCGACGAGGTCGAGCGCACGCTGCAGGTCGCGCCGGTGCCGCTGCAGATCATGGGCCGCAACGGCCGCCTGCTGCTCGACGCCGCCGACACGCTGGGGTGGCAGGCCTCCCCCATTCCGCGCAATGCGCCGGGTTGCGACGGCTGCTGCCAGTGCGCGATCGGCTGCCCCAACAACGCCAAGTTCGGCGTGCACCTCAACGCGCTGCCGCAGGCCTGCGCGGCCGGCGCCCAGATCGTCTCCGAGGCGCGCGTCGAACGGGTGTTGCACCAACACGGACGCGCTCGCGGCGTGCGTGCCCGCCGGCCTGACGGCACCGCGCTCGACGTGCTCGCCGACCAGGTTGTCATTGCTTCGGGCGCCACTGAGACGCCGGGTTTGGTGCGGCGCAGTGGCCTTGGCGCGCATCCGCGGCTCGGCCGTAACCTTTCGCTGCATCCCGCGACCATGCTCGCCGGACGCTTCGAGGAGGACGTCTACGCGTGGCGCGGTGTGCTGCAAAGCGCCGCGGTGCACGAGTTTCACGAGTCCGACGGCGTGCTGATCGAGGCGACGTCCACGCCACCGGGCATGGGGTCGATGGTCTTCCCCGGCTACGGCGCCGAGCTGCTCGGCTGGCTGGACCGAGCCCATCACGTCGCGACGTTCGGCGCGATGGTCGCCGACCAGGGCGTCGGCTCGGTGCTGTCGGCACGCGGTGAAACGGTGATGCGCTACAACATCGCCCGGGCCGACATCGCCAAGCTGATGGTCGCGCTGCAGGCCATGGGCCGCCTGCTCTTTGCGGCCGGGGCGGTGGAGGTGCTCACCGGTCTGCCGGGTGCCAAGACGGTGACGTCGCTGGCCGAGCTGCAGGATGTGCTGGGCCGCAGCGACCCGAGGAGCCTGCACCTGGCCGCCTTCCATCCGACGGGCACCGCCGCCGCCGGCGCCGACGCTCAGCTCTGTCCGGTCGACGAGAGCGGGCGGCTGCGCGGTGTCGACGGCGTGTGGGTGGCCGACGCGTCGATCGTGCCGAGCAGCCCGGCGGTGAACCCGCAGGTGTCGATCATGGCGCTGGCGCTGGGCGTGGCGGATGAGATCGTCGGCGCGGCGTCAGTGTGAATTGAGTGACGCCGCCTCGGCGTGCTGCGTCGCACGTTGCACAGTCGGCGCCTGTGTTAGGAACGGTAAGTGCCGGTTCCGGATTTCATCGTTGAGCTACGACGCGCGGTCGGCAATGCGCCGCTGTGGTTAGCCGGCGTTACGGCCGTCACGGTCCGCGACCGACGGGTGCTGCTGGTCAAGCGCTCGGACAACGGCGCGTGGACGGCCGTCACCGGGATCGTCGAGCCTGGCGAGAATCCGGCGGATTGTGCCGTTCGCGAAGTGAGCGAAGAAACCGGGATCACCGCGCAGGCTGTCCGACTCGCATGGGTGCACGTGACCCGCCCGACTGTGCACGCCAACGGTGATCACGCCCAGTATCTGGATCACGTTTTCCGGATGCGGTGGCTATCCGGGGAGCCGTTTGCGGCCGACGACGAGAGCACCGAGGCGGCGTGGTTCGACCTCGACAGGCTCCCCCCGATGACAGCGGACATGCGTCGGCGTATCGCGTTGGGCGCGAGCGACGACGCCAGGACCGTTTTCGATGCGAACGGTTCGCTGCCGGCCGATCCGCCGAACTAGCCCTCAGCTCGTCGATTTCGCTGTCGGCCTTGTTGTGCCTCACGTCAAGCTTCGCGCAGTGTCAGTAGCGTCTTGTATACTCGAACACATGTTCGAAGGAGCGATTGTCCGGTCGCAAGCCTCTAGCGTCGCCGAGGGCGATGAGGCCGTGGACGAGATCGGGCTGCGCACACCGACCCCGGAATCTCGGTCGTGGGTGCAGCGGGTGGCGGCGGCGTCACGGGCGGAGAACCGGGCCGCCGCGGCACAGTTGGTGGCCATCGGGGAGTTGTTCGCCTACCGGCTTTCCCAGAGTGCGGAGACCGAGGACTGGGCGATCGACACGATGGAGGCGGTGGCCGCCGAGGTGGGCGCGGGGTTGCGGATCAGCCAGGGCATGGCGGCCAGCCGGATCCGCTATGCGCGGGCCATGCGCGAGCAACTGCCGGCGACCGCGGCGGTATTTATCGCCGGCGATATCGATTACCGCGCGTTTCAGACCATCGTGTATCGCACCGACCTGATCACCGACCCCCAGATCTTGGCCCGCGTCGATGAGCTGGTCGCGGCCAATGTGACCCGCTGGCCCTCCATGACCCAGGCCCGGCTGTCGGGCAAGGTCGATGCCATCGTGGCCCGCGTCGATGCCGATGCGGTGCGCCGGCGCACC